>JAILAN010000183.1 GCA_024681595.1 Lachnospiraceae bacterium | reverse complement strand
ACTGTTCTCAAACGGTATATCAGGATGAACATCATCCCCCCAGTCGAAATCCTGATTATGGATCCTGCCTCTTACGGGTTTTACGTCCGGTATACCGAAATTCCCGGTTCTGGTAAACGATCTACCATAAGGGTCGTTAATAACCTCATCATCCACATAAAAATTATAGGTATAATCTTCAAGATCGATATCTGCGATCGACAAAGCATATAACGATCCGGTCCTCCCGGAACTTTTAAAAGGGAGCCTGATCTCATGACCGTTTTGATCATACAGGATTACTCCGGTTTTTCGGGCTCTGCCAAAATATCTTCCCGCATCAAAGCAAAACGCATATGAATCATCCTGCATTTTATATACACCCGGTCTGTCGGGCTTAAAATATCTTACTTTTAAATCGGGACGCATTTACTCCCTCCAAATCGCAAAATTCGTTACTATTTTACCACAAAAGGTATTATAATCAAAGCAAATGGCAAAATAACGGAGGGTTATATGAGCAGTGAAATGATCCATGAATATGAAAACAGTGATGAAGAGATGTCCGTAACACTGACACTTGATGAAGGTGATGTGGAATGTGCCATTGTTACCATACTTGAAGTAAACGGAAGGGATTATATAGTATTACAGCCCAAAGACGAAAACGGTGAACCTAACGCAAACGGTGATGTCTGGTACTACAGGTACAGCGAAAACCCGGATGATCCTAACGAAGAGCCTGAATTGGATTATATCGATGATGATGAAGAATATGAGGCAGTCGAAGACAGATTTCAGGAATTTCTGGATGAATGCGAATTCGATGAAATGATCTGATCAGCTTTAAGGCACTTTAGAAAGGAACTAATCCCGCGGTTTCTTTCTTCAGTACATAGCAGGTAAAGAGACTCTTTGGCTCTGGTCATTGCAACGTAAAGCAGTCTTCTCTCTTCTTCCATCGCTTTTTCGGACAGGTTTTTTTTGGGCATTATCCCCTCATTTAGATCCGGTATTATCACATTATCAAACTCCAGTCCTTTGGCCATGTGCATCGTCATAATATAAATGCCATGGCTTTCTTTTTGAGGCGCAGTATCTTCACCGTTTTCATAAGCAGCATCACTTTCACTAAATCCGTCCGTTATTACGAAATCATCTTTTATCCGGCTTTGATCACATAATCTTTCGGTTATCCTGTCAGCCATAATGAGATTTTTTTCATACTCCTTAGCGGTTTTACTCATGAAATGTATGTATTCATCATATTTCATCGATTTACGGAAGATTCCTATAGCCCCTCTGACATCGATCTTTTTTGACAACTCTATCCATTTCCACAGTTCTTCAACAGTTTTTTGCATTTCACGGTTATTTGAATAATACTTCATCATCATATCTATGCTGACTGTCTCTTCAAGCAGACAGTCTCGATGAATATACCTTAGAGGTTTATTCATAAACCTGATAAAATCCGAACGTCGATGACCGTTCTTAACAAAGTTCAGGAATGCTCTTAGATCATCATAAATAAAGCTGCCATCAATTGACGGCCCTTTGGGACTTTTGTTTCGTGTTTCAATGCCTCTTTTTCTTAACATGGAATCATATATAAGCACCTCTGCATTAGTTCGTAGTATTATAGCGGTATCTTCATTTTCGACGCCAGAACATCCGGATTTTTTTAGTATATCGACGATCGCATCCTCTTCTTCCATCCGTGTTTGAGTCCGTATCAGCCTGACTGTACCATCGCTTCTCACCGCTTTAAATGATTTATTTAGTCTGTCATGGTTTTGCTGTATGATAGTTGATGACGCTTTTACTATCCTTTCACGTGATCTGTGATTCTCTGACAGATAAAATATCTTAGTATTGATATGATCTTCTATGAAGCGCTTCATAAAACCAGGATCAGATCCCCTGAAAGCATAGATTGCCTGGTCATCATCCCCGACAGCCATTATATTCATGTCAATATTCTCAATAAGACTGATAAACCTGTATTGATATTCATTAATATCCTGAAATTCATCGATGATAATATGATCAAATTCAGCCTTAATCATCGCCCGTATTTTGTCATCTTCCTTCAGGCTGTTCACACAATCCGTTATCATATCATCAAAGGCTATGAGTCTTTCGTCTCTTAAAAAACTGTTATATTCCGATATGATCTGTTTAAGCGTATCTTCATTGATATTCCTGTGATCGATCCTGTATGGCACATCTTTGTCGGAACACTTGATGCGGGTAATGAGTCCCAGTATATCATTAATAAGATCCTGATCAGGTTCATCTTCGACCGCGTGGTTTCCCGTTATCATCTTTAATGCTTTTTTCTTTTGTTCAAATGTGATTATCTTTGCATTTGTATATCCCATGTATTTTCGCAGAATTCCGTATGATGCCGCATGAAACGTACCAAAATAAACCCCGGGTGTTCCATTGGAGTTTTCATAACGCGTTTTCATTTCATTAGCAGCAGCTTTGGAAAAAGTCAGGACCATGATTCGGTCCGGTCTGACATGCTCTTTAGAGACTAAAGATAAGATCCTTTGGATGATAACGAATGTTTTGCCCGATCCGGGGCCGGCTATCAGTAATGCCGGTCCCCTGATATGGGCAATGGCTTCCGTCTGCATCCTACTGGGTTTGTTCAAGAAGCTCTATTCCTTTCCTTATACGTGAAACAGACTCTTCCTTGCCGAGTATCTCCAGTATCTCGGTAGCACCGGCAGGAGTCATCTGTTTACCTGATAACGCAGTTCTAAGCGGCCAAAGAACAACGCCGTTTTTAAGCTCATGCTTTTGGGCATAATCCGTCAGCATAGCATATAAAGCATCATTGGAATAATCATTCCAATCTTCAAGGATTCCCACCATATCCTTTAAAACACTTAACGAAGATTCTTTAGTGGATTTCATTTTTTTATGCTCATACATTGCCGTATCATAATCAGGCAGTTCATTAAAGAAATCTACCATTTCCTTAATATCGGGGAATACCTCAATCCTCGTTTTTACCAGGGCGGCTATATGCTTTATATCAAGGCCGGGTTTAGTAATTGCCTCATCAAGATATGGCTTTGCCATCTCATAAAATGTATCAAAGTCCATCTTTTTAAGATATTCACCGTTCATCCAGCGAAGTTTGACTATATCAAAAACGGCGGGTGATTTACTGATCCTGTGATAGTCAAACTCCTTAATGAGTTCTTCAAGTGAAAAGATCTCATTGTTATCTTCCGGCGACCATCCCAGGAGTGCAACATAGTTTACTATGGCTTCGGTCACAAAACCCTGTTCGATAAGATCTTCAAAGGAAGAATGCCCGCTTCTTTTAGACAGTTTCTTGTGATTCTCATCTGTGATAAGAGGAAGATGAATGTATTTGGGGCTCTCCCATCCGAAAGCATCGTACAGTCTTTGATATTTCGGTGATGAGGAAATGTACTCGTTTCCTCTGACCACATGAGTGATGTTCATAGTATGATCATCTACTACATTGGCAAAATTATAGGTAGGATAACCGTCGGACTTTATAAGGATCATATCGTCCAGTTCGGAATTATCAACCGTTATATCGCCATATAGTTCATCCTTAAAAGTAGTAGTGCCTTCGTTAGGAATATTTTGTCTAATAACAAAGGGCTTTCCGGATGACAGATTTGACTCTATCTCTTCCATAGACAGGCTAAGACAGTGTTTGTCATATACGCTTATCTCTTTGCCTTCAACAACTTCCGTCTTAAGTGACGCCAGTCTTTCTTTATCACAAAAACAATAATATGCCTCACCTTTTTCGATAAGCTCCTTGGCATATTTCATATATATGCCGGTCTTAACGCGTTCACTCTGTACATATGGACCGTATCCACCGTCCTTATCAGGTCCTTCATCATGATATAACCCGGTCTTTTCGAGAGTCCGGTTTATAATGTCGATTGCGCCCTCAACATAACGTTCCTGGTCAGTATCCTCTATTCGGAGCATGAAATCTCCGCCTTCATGCTTTGCTATCAGAAACTCATACAATGCTGTTCTCAGATTACCGACATGCATTTTACCAGTAGGTGACGGAGCGTATCTTGTTCTTATCTTTTCCATAGTATTTCTATTGTCCTTCCTTTAAAGGAACGCGCCTTGAAGCAGCGTTCTTGAATTTATTAACCTCACTTGTCGCCTGAGGAACAGCGATATTTGTTCCGGCTCCGGCCACACACCCGCCGGGGCAGGCCATCCCTTCGATAAGGCATCCGTTCTTTTTGCCCGCTTTGGCGAGCATGAGCATCTTCTTGCACTCTGTAAGGCTCTCTGCATGCTCTATATGAACCTCGGTACCGGGATAATACTCATTAATACATTCCTCTATGGCATTGGCAACTCCGCCTGCCACTCCATATCCGCGTCCCGCACCTGTGGCATCTTCTAACTCATCAAGGGCCTTTATCTCATCAAGCAGAATACCTTTGGCTTCAAACATTCCAGTCAGTTCTTCAAAAGTAATGACAAAATCGACATCTGAACGTATAGTCCTTCTTGAAGCCTCTAGTTTCTTAGAAGCACAAGGTCCTATAAATACTACGGAAGCATCAGGATGATCCTTTTTTATCACACGTGCCGTGGCTACCATAGGAGTCAAAGCATTGGATATCTTATCAATGGTTTCAGGGAAGAATTTCTTTGCAAGCAAAGCCCATGAAGGACAACAGCTCGTCAAAAGAAACGGAGTTTTTCCGGTCGTAACTTCCTCTACATAGTGTTCGGCTTCCGTCATGGCACCCATATCAGCTCCAATGGCCGTTTCATAAACATCATAGAACCCGAGTTCCTTAAGAGCACTTTTAAGCATACCTGCTGAAACGTTCGGCCCGAACTGTCCCGCAAAGGCAGGAGCTACCTGGGCTATTATCTTTCTTCCTGACTGCATGGCCCTTATCAACTGGAATATCTGGGATTTGTCTGCTATGGCGCCAAAGGGGCAGCTGACCATACATTGTCCGCACTTAACACATTTATCATCGTCAATGTATGCACGGCCCTTACTGTCGGAAACGATAGCTCCGACTCCGCAATGATCTATGCATGGTCTGACCTGATGTGAAATAGCATCATAAGGACATACGCTCTTGCATTTACCGCACTTAACACACTTGTCCTGATCGATATGCGATTTGCCGTCCTTCATTGAGATCGCTTCTCTGGGACATACCTCCCGACAGGGATGGGCTACACAGCCCATACATTTGTCGGTTATCGTATATTGATTCTCAGGGCAAGCATTGCAGGCTGACGGAATAACCTGCATCAAAGGCGGTTCATAGTATTTTTCATCAATATTGGATTCCTCAAGGCCCTGTGTAAGATGACTCGGAGCATTCTCGGGCCTTAAGCTCAAGCCCATAGCCAGCCTGATCCGCTCTCTTACTATCGCTCTTTCCCTGTATACACTCTGAAACGGAGATTCATCGTAATCAACTATCTTATATGGCAAAGCCTCGATATCATCCTTCAGATTTTGAGATTCATAAGCAAGTAAAGCAACTTCCTTAAAAATCCTTCTTCGATTTTTACGAACCTGTGTATCTATTCCTCTCATCGGTTACCTCTGTAACAATTATCAGTCCTCATCTCCCGATCCTTCTTCCTGTTGCAGGAACATCTTCAGCAGATTCTCCAATTCACGGTCATCGATCGGCTTAGAGATAAACTCGGCAAACCCCATGTCCAGGAATCTGCCTCTGTCCCTTTGCAAAGATTTGGATGTGAGGGCTATTATCGGAACATTCTTAAAATTAGGTGATGAATCCCTGGAAATGATCTGCCTGAAGGTCTCAACTCCATTCATATCGGGCATCATATAATCCAGGAATACCAGATCATATTTTTTATTCTCCATCATAGACAAGGCTTCCTTGCCGCTTAATGCATTATCAGGGTCAACACCGTGAAGTCTTATCATGCCGGAGATCAGTTTAAGATTCGTCGGCGTATCATCAACGACCAGGACTTTGGATCTCGGTGCTATCCAGCCGGTCTTGTTAGATTCCCTGTTTTCCTCATGTTTACGTATAAGTTCCTTTTCGGAGCTTATTGCCTGTCTTAATGTAGTGACAAACTCTATTCCACCGTTTGCTGTTGTTGTAAAGTCAATAGACCCACCCATCAGTTCGATCATGGCTTTACACAGTTTTAGCGACAATCCGATGGATTCCTGTTCGGTCGTTCTCGTGCTTTCGGAGGAATCAAATCCGGAGAACAGATCATCAAAGGTCTCATCCTTAAGGATGGTATCGGAGCCCGATACGGTGATCTTCAGGAGTATCTCCTCTTCATTACTGTTTCCCGGATCATAGTCGATATTGAGTCTGACTTCTCCTTTGTTTGAAAACAGGATGGTATCGACGAGTAGCTTGACGAAGCATTCTCTGACCAAAGATCCGTCACCGTACAAGGCCGCCGGAACTCCGGGATTTATGCTGTATATAAGATTGGTCTTATCATCATGAATCGTACCTGAAGCGACCATTACAGCATAATGTGCTTCGGAATAAATATCATAGGTGGATTCGCTCATTTCGAATAATCCTGACTCAATATTAGCCAGTTCCAGCGTATCATTAACTATATTAAGCAGCATGCCGGATGCGTTCTCGATCTGGTCAGTGTATTCTCTGGCTCTGACATTAAGATTCTCAGTCTTCAGCAGAGTGCTCATTCCGTTAATGACGTTCATCGGGGTTCTGATCTCGTTAGAGATATTAGCCCAGAATATTGTTTTAAGAGCATTTTCCTTCTCTGAATTCTCGGATCTGTTTTTCAAAACATCAAATGACTGAGCAGCAACATTGACCATGATATAGAAATTAATTCCGCCAATGATATAGACGAGAATATATCCATAGTACATGAACAGTGACGGGATCATAAGTAGAATGACCCGAGGCCAGACAACAGCATATGCTATCGCTGTGGCAGTAGACAAAAGCCACCATATAAGGACATATTTTTTCTGGAGAAACATGGCAAGGATGACACCCGCCATAAAGAATATCAGAACCCCCATTCCCAAGGTCTCAATAACATATCCGACATAGGAAACGGTAAAAAGTATCGATATCATGGTGATATATACAACCGTATCGATCCTGCTTAAGAACAGCTGGCTTAACAGTGCCAAAACTATCAGATTACAAAAAGACCAAACGGTAACCAGTCTGGTCTGATAGTGCGTGCAGTATATCAGGCTGTAAGCAACATGATAAAAAAGCACTATTATATACTGAATAAAACAGATAAGAACAAGCTTCTTATTAGTAAGCATAAATACCTCTGTTACTGCTTACCGGTACTGCCAAATCCTCCTCTGCATTCGCCTGTAAGATGTGAAACCTCTTCAAATTCGATCTTAGGCTGATTTTCCATTATCCTGAACTGGCAAATACGATCATTGACATGGATCTCGGTATCCCTAACGGCATATACCGGCATAAACCACTGATCGTCATCACCGCAGTACGAGCAGTCAACAACACCCTGGTGATTGGTCTGAATGATACCGAAATTCTTAAATGTAGAACTTCGAGGAACTATATGAGCTTCATACCCCTCGGGCAGCTGCATTGCAACTCCCAGCGGGATCAGTTTAAACTCACCTTTTTTCAATTCTACATCCAAAGCCGCCCGTAAGTCAATCCAGTCAGATTTTCCGTCTATATACTGAAGTTTGTCAATCTTATCGGTAAAATATTTGATCTTAATGTTTGGCATATCAATAATCCTCACAATGTAGTACAGGAGTTGAAGGGTCCGTAGATTTAAGTGTCTTTTGAACATCAATGACTCTCTGATTGGCTGAGCCCTTCCATCGAAGTTTTACATCCTTAAGCTCACTGACAAATTCACCGTCAACCAGAACATCAACGTATTGCATGCATGAATAATGCATGATATTCTCCCACGAATCCCCGGTGTAAAGCCATATGGTCTTATTAGGGTATTTTTCTCTGATCTCAGCCATGAGGTTCCTGACATCCAGTCTGTTTGCGGCATGAAGAGGATCGCCGCCCGAAAAAGTAATTCCTGAGATATAGTCCTTATCCAGCTGATCAAAGATCTCCTTTTTTGCATCTTCATCAAAAGGAAGTCCGCCCGCAGGATCCCAGGTCAGCGGATTCTGACAGTCCTTGCAGCAATGAGAACAGCCTGCAACCCACAGAACGACCCGTAATCCATCACCGTTGAGCATATCATCCTTGGTAATATTATGGTATCTCATAGCTTACATACTCTTCCTCTCTTTGATCTCGGCCATCTTGGCTTCATTAAGTCGAGTATCGCCATGAACTCTTGAATATGACAGATAACCGTTCATTCTGTCTATTTTAGTCAGATTTCTCGAACCACACTTGGGACATACATCCATCTCAAGTTCCTGATGACCGCAGTCATCACAGTATGCCAATGACAGATTGACACCTTCATAGAATCCCATATCCATAGCTCGTCTTATGAGGGTCTTTATGGCCTCCTCATTATAATCAATAGGATATTTGACATACTGTATCTTGCCGCCATTTGACAGTTCCCAGAATCTGTACTCAAGATCCTGCTTCTGTATCGGAGTTATATCCTCAGTAACATGACAATGGAACGAATTCGATACATACTCTCTGTCTGAAACACCCTCTATAATCCCGTATTTGGCTCTGAACTGCTTGACCTGAAGTCCGCACAATGATTCAGCCGGAGTTCCGTATATAGCATAGAGGTTGCCATCTTCTTCCTTGAATTCATTTATCTTTTTGTTAATATGTTCAAGAACCTCCAGTGCAAACTGCCCGTCTTCCACGAGACTCTTGCCGTTATAGAGCTCCTGAAGTTCATTAAATGCGGTTATACCAAAGGATGCTGTCGCTGCCTTTAAAACCGGTTTGATCTTATCGGTGAGTTTAAGATGACCTCCCAGGAATCCGCCTTCGCAGTATGCGAGCGGATTGGTAGATGCCCTCATTTCTCCCAGATAAGCATACGTCCTAATATGAAGCTGTCTGATGAGATTCAGATAATAATCCAGAACCTCATAGAAATCCTTGGATTCCTGACGCGATTTGGCCAGGATCATAGGCAGGTGAAGTGATACTGCACCTATATTAAATCTGCCCACAAAGATAGGAGTATCCTCATCATCAGCCGGATGCATACCGCCTCTTTCATACCAGGGCGATAAAAATGCACGGCATCCCATGGGAGAGATAACCTTGCCATACTGTTTGTACATAGAAGCTATATAGCCTTTACCCGTAAGAGACAACCAGTCAGGATACATGGTTTTGGCAGAACACCTTACACCGGCCTCAAACACATCTTCCAGTTCGCATCCGGGGCCATGAAGATTTTCATCGTAAAGGAAAACGATCTTCGGGAACAAAACAGGTTTCTTGCATTCCTTTTTGCCCTGGCCTTTACGTCTGACGTTTAGCATGCATATCGTTCCCAGTTTAGCAAATCTGCCTGTCCCGAGACCTGCGGTCACTGTGATAAAGGGATAATCTCCTCTTGAAGATGCTACGGTATTGAATTTATATTCCCAGCCCTGGAATCCCTGTTCGAATTCTCTTTTGACGTCAGCAAATGCTTCTGCCTCGGCTGTTTCATGATCTATGCCAAGTCTTTCATACTTTTCGATTGCCTTTTTATATGTTTTTTCAGCATAGGGCTCCAGTATCTTATCAACCTCAGGAACGGTAAAGCCGCCATACTGCTGAGATGCGGCAGATAGTACGATATCCCCGATAACATCAAAGGCAACATCAAGACTCTTGGGTTCGTTATACCAGATATTTCCCATCTCAAATCCGCCGGACAATACGGTAGATACATCAAAAAGACAACAATTCATGGTATCACGTCTGGCAGACATATCATGAACATAGATATATCCGTCTCTGCATGCCTGGATCTCTTCGGTAGTCATAAAGAACTTTTGATACAGTTCTTTATTAAATTGGTTAAATATCAATGATCTCTTGGTAGAAACCAAAGCAGAATCGGTATTGGCGTTCTCCTTATCGCCAATGTACATGATAGACTGTGACTTCTTATATACGTCATCCATCATGCGCACGAAATCCTGCTTGTAGTTGCGATAATCCCGGTAGGATTTAGCCACTATTGGCTTAACTTCCTCAAGCGCGGATTCAACTATGTTATGCATTATCGGAATGGGCACTTCCTCGGTATCAAGCTCATCGACTTTATCTATAACATACTGACAGATATGATCTTTTTCTTCATCCGTGAATTTGGTCAGCGCTCTGTATGCGGATTTACCGACTGCATCGATGACTTTCTGTACATTAAACTTCTCCAGCGATCCGTCTTTTTTAATGACTTTAATGTCTTTGGACGGTTTGAATTTCTCGCCGTAATTGATCTGCTCACATTCCTTTTTGCCCATATCCTGCCTCTCATTCAATATAATGTGGTTTTAGCAACAATATAGACACAATATATTGTGCCCACTAACAGTATATCTTTATAAAATTATCATGTCAACGCAGGGAAATTAAAAAATTGCATAAAAAAAGAACAGGAACTTTGTGAAAAATTCCTATTCCATTTCGCTATATGTGGTAATGATAGACTTTAGATGATCTATATATTGTGCTTTTGTATCTAGCGGCATGGTGATCATAAAATCAGGTCCCAGACCTGAAAGCCATCCGAAAAACAGGTTTGAAACATATACGCTGACTCTGGCTGATACCCTGCCGTTTTGAAGTTTGCGAACATCTATATCTTTTCCGAAACGGTCAAAGAATATCCCGATCTTATCCTCCGGCATCGTAACCGTAACGACTTCCATCTCCCCCCTGAACATTCCGAAATTACGGTTGGTATAAATACCAACATCAAATCTTTCAAATTCTTCTTTTCCGATACGCTTTGACCTGGCAACCTCTTTGATATCCTTCATCTTGTCAACCCGGTAGTGACGTATCTCGGAGTGTGCTGAATCATAGGCAATCAGATAATAGTTCTCATCATCCACGGTCAATGCCCATGGAGATACACGATATACTCTTCCGTTATGCCTGGGAATAAGTTCTTTGTTCAGTGTCCAGTCCAGATAATTAAACGTTATCTGTCTGTTTGCCAGCATCGCGTTATGGAGCATATCGACATTATAATAAATACTCTCATTTTCCGACTTGACTCTCCCTGAGACAAATACTTCTCTTTGAAGCTGTTTTCTCTCGGAAGGCCCGACTAGTTCAGACAGTTTTGCGATCAGTTCTTTGGATTTTTTTGCTGTGATATAGCGGCTCGACAAGATCGCTTCGGTTATGATCTTCAGTTCAGGAAGCTCAAAATCCCTTGAAGCGACATAATAGCCTTTATGATCCTTAGATTTGGACAGACAGATATCCGCACCAAATTCCTTTAAAGTGGCAATATCGGAAAAAACAGTCTTTCTCTCAACCGATATATCCCTCTTAGCAAGATAATCGATGATTTGTGCTGAAGATAACGCATTATTCTCATCTGTATATTTTAGAAGAGCTTCCCAAATATACAGTAATTTAGCTTTCTGCTTGGCTTCCTTCGGCATTCTGGGTCAATTCCTTTTGGTTCTTGCTCTTGCGTAGTTTAATACCTATGAACACGGCCAGGGCAATAACAGCAGCTGCCACGGCAACAACCAGAGCATATGAAAGAAACATTCTTAAAAAACTAATCAGATTATCCATAATACCTCCGACAGATCAACAATTATATATGCGATCTGTATCTAGTAAAAATATATCAAAGCGTGATTTCTTTGTCAAAGATGCCATATGCCGGTTTCATTAAACCGCTTGACCATATCAGTGGCCTCGTCAATGATCGAATACGGGAAATCCAGGGCAACAAGAAGTCTTATCGCATTGGTCGTAGTACTGGGGCCTTCCATCATTTTATATGAGAATCTGATATCTTCATCTGAAGTGATATCCTCACTGAAATGGTAATTGTCGTATAATTCTCCAAGTATCCTGGTCAGTTCAATATCATGTGTGGCGGCAAAACACAGGATGTTGTCCTTTGACAATTCACTGAGGATCTTTGATGATGTAGCGATCCTTTCAAGTGTGTTCGTGCCCTTTAGCAGCTCATCCACAAAACATATGACAAATCCGTCTTTGTCTGATGAAGCCTTTTGTATAATACGCTTAACAGCTTTGACTTCAGCCATATAAAAGCTGTCTTTACCTATAAGATCATCCCGTAATGAGATACTGGTTATCAGAAAGCTTAGCGGAGCATAATATTCTCTGGCCAGTACAGTATTTATCGTCTGGGCAAAAAGCACATTAACCGCCAGAGTTCTTAAAAAGGTAGATTTGCCTGATGCATTTGAACCTGTGATCAGAACACCCCGATGGGTATCGATAGTATTCGGGACCGGTTCATCGATCAGCGGATGATACATATCAACGCACTTTATGAGTTTTTCATCAACAAACTCCGGTTTCGAATAATACTGCAATCCATTTCTGAATCCGCATATAGCGATATAAGAATCAATATAACCTATATGTGACAGAAGATCCGTTATCTTATCCTTATTCTTCTTTACCCTGTCGGTCAGATGGTAAAATCTGATGATATCTAGGTGCAGTGACATCCTAAGGAGGTCAAGCAGCAGATCAAAAGGATTTCCTGTACCTCCGTTCGCACTGACGCCCGAAAGGTTGCCCAGGATAAAGTTGCGCCGCGTCATCGGAAGCAGATCTTTGATCTCATCCTCCGATATCCCGTCTATGTTCTTAGAAGAAACTATAGCTCTGAAAACATATGCAAAACATACAAGATATGGTCTGATGTCTTTAAGCAGACGGAAATATCTAACGGTGTTTATTACAAACGAAACAACAATGACCACGATTCCGGGCAATGAATAAAAAAATGAAAGAACAATCCCAAAAAGCATCATTATCATTGGGATAAAGAGCCTTAGTTCTCCTATACGTTTTACTTCATCCAGCTTTCCCAGATATTCAAAAACCGAAATCTTTTTAAGCTTCGAAATACTTTTTAATGACTGTATGGTCTTATTCTTTTGAGCAGAATCAACGGAATAATGCTCCAGATGTCTCTCAAGTTCTGACAGAGCGTTCCTGTCAAAAACAGGAGTCCTAAGCATATGATAAAGGATCTCCTCTCCCAGAGACGAATATGTTCCGTTAACAGCATCAAATATCCTGTCAAGATCCAGATCATTGCAGGTAATATCATCGATGAAAAATCCGTCTTTATGATCTTCAAAATATCTGTTGATCCTTTCGGTAGTGTTATCCATTCAAAAGCCTCTTTTTAATGGAAGTAACTTTTTCATATATCTGTTCGGGGGATTCGTCAATATAAAATTCTCCGTTTTCATACAATATATTGCCGTTAACCATAGTCATCTTTACATTTAACTTGGATCCGGAGTAAACAATGTTTTTGGTAATATTGTTTACAGGCTGCATATTTGGAGCATTAAGATCCAGCAGAATTATATCTGCTTTCTTGCCGGTATCGAGAATATCGCAATCCTTAAGTCCCATGCACAGAGCTCCGTTAACGGTAGCCATTTTTAATATTTCATTAGCATCGGCCGCAGATGCATCCATAGTCCTTAATTTGGTAAGTCCAGCCACCAGGAACATCTCTCTGAACATATCGAGGCAATTATTGGATGCAGGTCCGTCTGTTCCTATCGCTACCGGAATATCATTTTTTAGATACTCATCAACAGGGCAGATCCCCGAAGCGAGCTTAATATTCGAAGCAGGATTTGTTACAACGTAAAGACCGCGCTTTTTCATGATAGAGAAATCCTCATCATCAAGGTAGATGCCGTGATATATTCCTCCTCCGAAATCAAATAATCCTATCTCATCTGCGAGTTTTAAAGGTCCCTTGCCGTATCTTTGTATGCATCCTTCAACTTCTCCTTTAGTTTCGCCCAGATGCATGAAAAAAGGCGCCCTGTATTTATGTACGAGCCCGGATATTTCCTTTAGTAGTTCAAGGCTCGTCGTATACTCAGCATGAGCCCCCAGGATATAGCTTTGAAGAGATCCGGGTTTATTGTATTCAAGATACATCTTTTCCAGCAGTTCAACTGATTGAGAAAAGTTATTTATTGCTCCCGTCTGAACACATCTGAAGCCACAATCATCCATAGAACGTGCTATGGATTCCGGCGTCAGATACATGTCAAAGCAGGCAGTGATCCCGGATGTCAGATATTCCAATACTGACAGTTTAGTCATGGTATAGATATCATCAGGTGTCATTTTTGCTTCAACCGGGAATATCTGAGTGTTAAGCCAATCAGACAACGGAAGATCATCTGCAAGAGAGCGGAGAACACTCATACCGGAATGTGTATGTGCATTTTTAAATCCAGGCATAAGGAGGTTCTGGTGACAGTCAATCTGTCTGTCATAATCTTCCTCCTCTTTTGCCTTGCCGGTGCCGACATAGCTGATTATGCCGTCACGTACGGTCAATTCTCCGTTTATTACATCATATCCGTCCTTCATGGACAGTATTCTGGCATTGTAAAATCTAATGTTCATTTTTTTGTCCCTGTTTTAAGGTTCTCCGGGCCAAAGCCTTCCGGGAGAAGTTCCTTCAATGCAAACACTTTATAATCTGTCTCAGATTTAGCGACGATAACAATGAAAGTTTCCGGATTGCAGAATTCTCTCATCACCTGTCTGCATACACCACACGGAAAAGCAAACTGATCTATCTTTTTGCCCTTGGGTGAACCGGTTATGGCAATTGCCTTAAAGCTTCTCTCTCCTTCGGATACCGCCTTGAAAAAAGCAGTTCTCTCAGCACAGTTGCTGGGGCCATACGCAGCATTTTCAATATTACATCCCAGATAAGTCTTACCTTCCTTAGTAAGAAGCGCTGCTCCGACAGCATACTCAGAATACGGGCAGTACGACATATCGCGAGCATCAATGGCACGTGATATAAGATCACGTACCGGAATCGCCTTCAGCAGCTCTACGAGCATATTGTTCGTTTCTTCGTTGTCATCTTGAATGAATTCTCTCTTCATCAGTACTCCTTAAAATCTGATTATGGATTCGGTAACCAGTTTTTCAAACAAAGGTGCGGCATCACGTCCAGCCTGTTGTACTTCTTCATGAGTCAAAGGCGTAGGTGATATCCCTGCCGCCAGATTGCACACACATGATATTCCGCAAATTTTTATTCCCATATGGTTGGCGGCTATCGCCTCCACTACAGTTGACATGCCAACAGCATCAGCGCCTAATTTCTGAAGCATCCTGATCTCTGCAGGAGATTCAAAAGAAGGTCCTGTCAGTTGTACGTATATTCCTTCTTTAAGATCGATCTTGTTTTCTTTAGCTGCGGTTCTTATTTTGTCCTGAAGCTCCTTGTCATATACCGATGACATGTCAGGAAACCGTGTTCCAAGTTCATCTATATTGGGTCCGATAAGCGGATTGGGAGCAAACAGCGATATATGATCCGTAATGAGCATGAAATCTCCTGCTTTGAATCCCGGATTAGCTCCTCCCGATGCATTAGTAAGGAACAGTATGCTGATCCCCATCATTTTCATGAGTCTGGTGGGGAGTACTACATCGCTGATATCATAACCCTCATAATAATGGATCCTGCCTTTCATGCATACTACGGGAACATTACCAACATAACCAAATATGAACTTACCTGCGTGCCCGGGAACAGTCGATACCGGAAATCCTTTGATATCCGAATAATCAATTTCGGCTTCAACCTTCATGGAATCGGCATAGTTGCCGAGCCCTGATCCCAGTACAAGACCGACCTTGGGTTCAAAAGGGATTCTGTCCTTTATGGATTCATAACAGTCATTAAGCTTTTCATATACCTTGTTCATGTTGTCCCATCCTTTCCTTTATCCAAGCGTTACTTTTCTGAAATTCTTCTTGCCTTTTTTTAGAACTATTCCGTCACCTGCAAAGAAATCTTTATCAAATACAGTCTTGAAGTCAGTAATCTTATCATCATTTATAGCAACACCGCCCTGTTCAACCGCTCTTCTGCCTTCAGAACGGCTGCCGGCCAGTCCTGCGCTGACGAGCAGACCACTGATATCGATCTGGCCGTTCTCATTAAAATCAGATTCTTTAAGAACTGTTTCAGGCATATTTTCTGCAACACCTTTGCTGAAAAGAGCCCTGGCTGCCTCCTGGGCTTTTAAGGCTTCCTCTTTGCCATGTACCAGAGTGGTCAGTTCGTATGCCAGTATCTCCTTTGCCTTGTTAAGTTCAGCTCCTTCCCATGACTCCATCTTATGTATCTCCTCAAGAGGAAGGAACGTTAACATCTTGATGCACTTGATAACATCTGCATCTCCGACATTTCTCCAGTATTGATAAAACTCGAACGGAGATGTCTTTTCGGGATCAAGCCATACAGCTCCCTTCTGTGTCTTACCCATTTTTTTACCTTCAGAATTGAGCAGCAAAGTTATGGTCATGGCATAAGCATCCTTACCAAGCTTTCTCCTTATAAGTTCAGTTCCACCGAGCATGTTCGACCACTGATCATCTCCACCGAACTGCATATTACAGCCGTATCTTTGGAATAACTCGTAAAAATCGTAGCTCTGCATCAGCATGTAATTGAACTCAAGGAATGTAAGTCCTTTTTCCATACGCTGTTTGTAGCACTCAGCACGAAGCATATTGTTAACTGAGAAGTGGGGGCCTATATCTCTGATAAATTCAACATAATTAAGGTCGAGCAGCCAGTCAGCATTGTTTACCATCATGGCCTTGCCGTCACTAAAATCAATGAATTTCTCCATCTGTTTCTTAAAGCATTCACAGTTATGCTGAATCGTCTCTTTGGTCATGACCTGTCTTAAATCCGATCTGCCCGAAGGATCGCCGATCATACCTGTACCACCTCCAACTAGAGCAATAGGCTTGTTTCCGGCTTCCTGAAGCCTCTTCATCAGACAAAGTGCCATGAAATGACCAACATGCAACGAGTCCGCTGTAGGATCAAATCCGATATAGAATGTTGCCTTACCGTTATTTATCAGTTCCTTTATCTCCTCTTCATCGGTCAGCTGAGCCAGCAGCCCGCGTTCCTTTAATTCATCAAAAATAGTCATAATCTTAATCCTCCGATATCATAATCTTTCTATTTGTTGACCATCAGTGTACTCATTGCCTGATTAAGTCCTCTGACAGTCAGTTTATACATTGGAAACATCTCCTTGACGGCTGTTTCCGCTTCACGCCATGGCGCGTGACCCGGAGCCATCTTGGGATTCATCCATACTATCTTTTTATAATGCTTCTTCATCAGAAGCAGCCATTCATAACCCGACAGCCCGTTATTAGGGCCGCGATAATTGCCGGTGTCCGAATAAAGTTCCTCCGGTGCCATAGCAGCATCACCGACGATTATCACTTTATAATCCGAATCCAGGTTTCTGAACATCCATTCAGTCTCTATCCACTCTCCGTTCTCACATTCAGGTGTCTTATAAAGGTGCGAATAGATGCAGTTGTGAAAATAATAAGTCTTAACGTCTTTATAGTGGTTTGAACGATGCACTGACTGAAAAAGCTCATTAAGAAGCGTACTGTACGGGATCATGGTACCGCCCGAATCCATCAGCAACAACAGTTTGACCGCGTTTTTACGCGGTTTTTCCATCACGATCTGTAAGCAGCCACCGTTGTTGCAGGTCTTATCTATCGTTCCGTTAATATCAAGTTCCGTTTTCGGTATATCTAGTTTGGAACTGAACTGCCTTAGTTTTCTTAATGCCATCTGAAACTGACGGTTGTCAATAATCCTGTCATCTCTGAAATCAGCATATTTTTTGGCTCCTATTACCTGAAAGGCTGTCTGGTAACCTGTGGAACCGCCGACCCTGATGCCTCCGGCATTTCCACCCATGTTACCGAAATAAGTCTTACCCATGGAACCGATCCAGAATGAGCCTCCGTTGTGTTCCGAGTCCTGATCTCTTAACCTCTGCTTGAACTTGGACTCTATATCGTCCTTATCAAGGTCATGAAACAGTCCATCCTGTTCATTCATGCGGTATCGATCCTGCTCGGATACCATATCTAACATTTCAGATTTATCCAGCCACCTGAGCATGGCTTTGGTAACCTCGTTTTCCGATCTTATCCCTTTGAATGTTTCCTCAAATGCTCTGTCGAATTTGTCATAATCCGTCTCCGATTTGACCAGTATCATTCTCGAAACATAATAAAACTGAGTGAGCGATGAGGTGCACAGTCCCTTATCAAGTGCCTCTATCAAAGACAGCCACTCTTTGAGCGTTATATTTAATCCTTTATTTTTGCATGTGTAAAAAAATTTAGTGAACATTACTCCTTACCGTTTCAAGATCTTCGTCTTTTTTAACGATAACCCCGACAAATGGCAGTTCCTGCCTCAGTCTGTCTGCACTGATGCCGCCTATCATCAATGCATTTATCCAGTCAATCAGTTCGGAAGTAGACGGCTTTTTACGTATATCCTTCATACTCCTGATATCATAAAAGACATCCATAGCATTCTTAAGAAGATGCTCCTCAACATCCGGATAATGAACCCTGACAATTTCACGCATGAGCTCTTCATCCGGAAAATCTATGTAGTGGAATATGCACCTGCGAAGAAATGCATCCGGAAGCTCCTTCTCGGCATTCGAAGTGATTATCACCACCGGTCTGTGCTTGGCTGTTATAGTCTCTTTGGTTTCATGTATATAAAACTCCATCTGATCAAGTTCCCACAGCAGGTCATTGGGAAATTCCAGATCAGCCTTGTCTATCTCATCTATGAGCAGTACAACCTGTTCATCATGGGTAAAAGCCTCTCCGAGTTTGCCGAGTTTGATATAATGACCGATATCATCAACACCTTCCTCGCCGAACTGACCGTCATACAGTCTCTGAATGGTATCATACATATAAAGACCGTCCTGGGCTTTAGTGGTTGATTTGATATTCCATATGATAAGATCCTTGCCGAGGCTCTTGGATACTGCTTCAGCGAGCATCGTCTTGCCGGTACCCGGTTCACCCTTTATCAGCAGCGGCTTTTGAAGTGCTATAGCCACATTAACGGCACTCATCAGTTCTTCAGATGCCACATATTCCTTTGTTGAATTAAATTTCTCTGCCATAATTCCTCCGTTTTTACCAGGAAACGTTATCCGAATTCCGGTAAAGCGTTCTTATATCCATATTCTCTACTTTCTTTTCGCGTACCATCAGTTCGCCTACTGCTTCTTTGGGCGAAGCCCCTTCAAACAGCACTCTGTTGACCTGTTCAATGATTGGCATGGTGACATTATGCTCTTTAGCAAGCTTAAGTCCCGCTTTGGCTGCATATACTCCCTCTACCACCTGATTGACTTCTTTCATAGCCTCTTCATAAGTCGCACCTTTGCCGATCAGGATTCCGGCTCTTCTGTTTCTGGAATGCATAGAAGCACAGGTTACTATGAGGTCTCCAATACCGCTCAGGCCGTAAAACGTTTCTATTCGTCCACCCATAATGATTCCGAGCCTGGTGATCTCTGCCATTCCTCTTGTAATAAGAGCAGCCTTGGTATTGTCTCCGTATCCGAGACCGTCTGCGATTCCGGCAGCCAGTGCAACTACATTCTTAAGCGCTGCTCCAAGCTCAATGCCGATGATATCAGAGCTAATATATACACGGAATACATCAGACATAAAAATGTTCTGCAGATAAACAGCTGTATCCTTGTTCTTGGTCCCTACAACTATGGTCGTCGGAATCCCCCTGCCTACTTCCTCAGCATGTGAAGGGCCGGATAAAACACAAACTTCCGCCCGTGGTATCTCCTGTTCTATTATCTGCGAGAGTGTCATTGAGGTTGATTCTTCAATTCCTTTGGCCACATTGACTATTATCTGTCCCTGTCTGATATAGGGAGCCATACTCTTAGATGTGGATCTGGTAAATGGTGAAGGTACAGCCAATACTACAACATCCTTATCTGTGAGCGCGGATTTAAGATCTCCCGTAAAGCAGGTTTTATCGGACAATATTACACCGGGCAGTTTTTCCTTTTGCTCATGATATGTATCAAGCATTCTGATCTCATCTTCAATGCATGACCAGACAGTTACATCATGACCGTTGTTCTCGAGCAGATGCGCCAGCGCTGTGCCCCAGCTTCCCGCTCCGATTACAGATATTTTACCCATATATGTTCTCCTTTGTGATCAAATATCACTTTTTTTCGTCAGATATGTTTTCTTTTCTGAATGAGTCAGAAGCCTTTTAATGTTTGCCCTGTGCATAAACGTTGTCAGCAGACAGAGCACCACAGTGATTATGACCATTTCCAGGAATACGGCACTGTCACATTTAAAGTATTCTTTCCCCAGTATCAGTTCCATGATTATGATATAGGGATATGCACTAAGCGATCCCAGAGAAACATAATGCGTGATAAAAAAGATACTGAAAAAAACAATAAGGCCAACCAATGTGAACCAAGGATCAAAAGAAAACATAAGTCCTGCAGTACATGCAATCCCTTTTCCGCCTTTGAAATTCATGTAGAACGGAAAATTGTGTCCCAGGATCGCTCCCATGCCGGCATAAAGACGGATCAGATAATTATAGTTTTCAAACTGATCCTGCATAACTCCTTTGAAAATGGCTACACAGACCAAAACAGCAGCCACGCACTTAATACAGTCACCTACAAACACCAGGAGGCCGGCCTTGGTTCCGAGCACCCGCATTGTATTCGTTGTGCCGGCATTACCCGAGCCGTGTTCTCTTATGTCTATCCCGTTTAATTTGCCTATCACGAAGGCAGTCTGTATCAGACCGAAAGCGTATCCTATCAATAAGCAGATAAGCCTGAACATTATTTTTCTTCTCCTCTTTCCCGAATGATAAATTTAAGCGGTGTTCCGGCAAATCCGAAACTGTCCCTTATCCTGTTCTCTATATAACGCGTATATGAAAAGTGCATCAGTTCCTTATAGTTAACAAATATTACAAAAGTGGGCGGTTTGATAGAGGCCTGTGTAATATAATACAGTCTCAGTCTCTTACCTTTGTCAGAAGGCGGTTGCTGCATTGCAACTGCTTCGGTCATGATCTCGTTCAATACCCCCGTAGGGATCCTCATGGCATGATTTGATGATACGGTATCGATAAGATCATACAGCTTGCCGATACGCTGTCCGCTCTTGGCTGAAATAAACGTGATCTCGGCATAATTCATGAATGATAATATCTGATGGATCTTATTTGAAAATTCGTTTACCGTCTTGTCATTCTTTTCTATGGCATCCCATTTATTGACAGCGATTATGACAGCTTTACCTCTTTCGTGAGCGATACCCGCTATCTTGGCATCCTGTTCGGTAACGCCTTCGGTAGCATCTATCATCAATATCACGACATCGGCTCTTTCAACGGCGGAAACAGTCCTTACGATCATGAACTTTTCGAGTTCTTCTTTGATGTTTTTCTTGCGCCTCAAACCTGCGGTATCGATAAAGATATAGTCTCTGCCGTCATGTCTGACCGCTGTGTCAACAGCATCGCGGGTAGTTCCGGCAATATCCGAAACAATGAGCCTGTTTTCTCCGATCAGTTTATTGATGAGGGATGATTTGCCTACATTGGGCTTACCTATTATGGCAATTCTGGTAATATCATCTTCTTCCTCTTTCTCATCCATTGCCGGGAAGAACTTGACCACTTCATCAAGAAGATCTCCTATACCAAGCTGATTGGATGAAGAGATCGGATGCGGATCGCCTATACCCAGATTATAGAATTCATATACATCCGCTTCATACTTCTTAAAATCATCCACCTTATTTACGGTAAGCAGTACATTCTTGCCGGAACGGCGAAGCATGTCGGCGACTTTGGCATCATCATCAACCAGACCCTGTTTGACATCGACCATAAAGATGATAACATCGGCCGTATCTATCGCTATCTGCGCCTGTTCTCTCATCTGGGAAAGGATCACATCACTTGAATCAGGTTCAATTCCACCTGTATCTATCAATGTAAAGTTGTAATTGAGCCAGTTGCAGTCAGCATAGATCCTGTCTCTGGTAATTCCCGGGGTGTCCTTGACTATAGACAGTCTCTCCCCGAAAAGCATGTTAAACAAAGTTGATTTGCCGACATTGGGTCTTCCGACTATGGCTACTATAGGCTTTCTTTTTTTGCTCATACAAAATCAATTTTACCTTTGATAGCAAAAGTTGTAAAGGATTATCCTTGACGCAAAATAATACTGTGATTACAATTACTAACGTAGAAATCAATAAGGAAAGGACACACATGGCAAACACTTCTAAGCTGGAAAACGCGATACCCGTAGCACCTCTTAAACTCATCGTATTGGAGTCTGCTACCAAACTGGGCGAAAATATAAACAATCACCTGGCTGCATTTCGTAAAAGCGACAAAAATGTAGCCAAAAACGATCCCGCATTTCAGGAATATGTATCCGATAACTATATACTTGATTCAAAATGCTACAGATTCGGCAGCGGTGAAGGAAAAGGTCTCATAAACGAATCCGTCCGCGGAAAAGACCTTTTTATACTTGTTGATGTATGTAACCACAGCATTACATATAAAATGAACGGGTTCATAAATCACAAATCACCTGATGATCATTTTCAGGATCTTAAGCGGATCATATCAGCTGTGAACGGTAAGGCTCACAGGATAAACGTGATCATGCCCTTCCTTTATGAAGGCAGACAGCATAAAAGGGTCGGCAGAGAATCTCTTGACTGTGCTTATGCCATCGAAGAACTGGCCAACATGGGGATCGATAACATAATAACGATAGATGCCCATGATCCCAAAGTGCAGAACGCTGTTCCCCTGACGGGATTTGACAATTTCACTCCACCCTATCAGTTCATCAGAGCGCTTCTTAAAACAGAACGTGATATGATCATCGACAAAGACAATATGATAGTGATATCTCCCGATGAAGGAGCCCTGGACAGAGCTGTTTATTTTGCAAACGTTCTCGGTGTAAACACCGGTATGTTTTACAAGCGCAGAGATTATTCGACTATCGTCAATGGCAAAAATCCCATAGTCGCACATGAATTTCTTGGTGAGAACATTGACGGAAAAGACGTGATCATTATTGATGATATGATCTCATCCGGCGGAAGCATGATAGATACCGCCAGACAGTTAAAGGAAATGAATGCCAGAAAAGTCTATATATGCTGCACTTTCGGGCTCTTTACCGATGGAATGAAGAAATTCGATGAAGCTTATGAAAGGGGATATTTCGACAAGATCGTCACGACCAATCTGACCTATCAGATCCCTGAACTCAAAGAGCGGCCTTACTATGTAGAGGCTGATATGTCCAAGTTCCTGGCTACCATCATAGACTTCATGAATCATGACGTATCTATGTCGAATGTCTACGAACCTACAGAAAAGATCCGTCATATACTTGATATATATAACAAAAGAGAAAATATGCTTGAGATATATAATAGCTGATCAGTTCTTATCTCATACCCTTTTCATAGGGTATTCCCTCAGCCTTCGGAGCTCTTGAATTTCTCGAAGTCAGTGCGAGCACGATAAGCGATATTATATACGGCATCATGTTGTATATCGTTGAATTCAGCTTAAGGTCAGACAGCACTGATATACCCGAATACACATTTGACAGAGCTCTGAAGCATCCAAAGAGCAATGCCGCAAGTGCAATCCTGTGAGGTTTCCACTGTCCGAATATCATTACAGCCAAAGCCAGAAATCCAAATCCTGCAACTCCGTTCTCAAATTTCCACTCGGAAACTCCGGCGGTAATGTATGCTATTCCGCCTATTCCACCCAAAAAACCTGAAATAAGTACGCCGCTGCATCTCATGGCATATACGTTGATCCCGACGGAATCCGCTGCCTGAGGGTGTTCTCCGCAGGCCATGAGTCTGAGTCCGAATCTCGTTTTATATAGAAGTATGTATGCAACGATCAGTAATATGAATGTGATTATCATAAAGTAATTCAGCTGAAAACTGCCGATATTGATAATAAAGGCCTTTTTACCCTGAATATACTGAACGTTACTTGATACATCATCGGGATTGTTGGCTATATTGATGGCCTTAACGATGACCGTTGCCAGAGCAGTTCCCAGAATATTAAGCGCTGTTCCTATGATAGTCTGGTCAGATTTGAAATTTATGCAGGCTATAGCAAGCAGCAATGAATAAACCATTCCACACACAGCAGAAGCCAGAACAGTAACAATTATGACCACTATGACAGGATAACCACCGAGCGCTTTAAGAGTCAGAGCGCCACCCATGGCTCCTATGACCATGATGCCCTCAAGTCCCAGGTTTATAACTCCGGAATGCTCCGAAAAGCATCCTCCCAGGGCCACCAGGATCAAAACCGATGCATATAAGAGAGTGTATTGAATAAGCAGGCTCATTATTCATTTCCTCCCTTCTTAAGTTCAGATTTTCTGATCATGTTGTTCATAAATGTCTTCATAAACAGGACAAAACCGCAAAGATAAATGATTATTGACGAAATAAGATCTGAGATCTGCGAGCAGTATTTGGTCTTATCTACGTAAGCACCGCCCTCCGTTATGTGCTGTATAAAGAATGAAGAAAAAATAGCTCCGATAGGTGACAGTCCGCCCAAAAATGCAGCAGCTATCCCGTTAAATCCCATAGCGGGTACGCTTGAAGAGGTGACCGACCACTGTTCATAGCCCGTAAGGTAAAACAATGATGCTCCCATTGCAGCTAATGCTCCGCTTATTGCCAGAGTAAGTATGGTATTTGTCCTTTCAGCCATGCCGCAGTATCTGGCCGCATTCTTATTAAGTCCCGTTGCCCTTAGCTCAAATCCGAGTTTTGTTTTTTCCAATATGATCCAGATCACTATGGCTACGATAACCGACAGCGGAAGTGCCAAAGTAACATACTGATTATTGGTGAACAGTTTATCAAGTCCGAGTTTTGGCAACATGGCATCTGTGTTCACATTATAAATATTCAGTGTATAGTGTGATGTCTCCTCCTTTACGGGAGCAAGCAGTGTGTTGACCGTATAAAGAGATATCCAGTTAAGCATTATTCCCGAAATAACCTCATTAACATTACAGAAAGATTTTAAAAATCCGGAAATGATACCCAGTAACGCACCGCCAAGCATGGCAAAGACCATACATACGAACCAGGGAAGTCTAAGCGATAAAGCACAATACAAACAGATCCCCGCTCCGAAACAATACTGTCCGGCTGCACCTATATTAAACAGACCGGCTTTATATGCAAAAAGTACAGATAATGAGCACAAAAGCAAAGGCGATGCCTTTACCAGCGTGGAGCCGAAATACTTCATGGCAGCTCCTGCACTGGGATATTTAAAGAAATTCTTTATAATGACCAGGATCGCCTGAGTAGCCCCTTCGGCATTAATGAAAAGCAGAACTATATATCCTATGAGAAGGCCCAGCAGTATGCATATGATAGATGCGATAAATGACTGAAAACCCTGGTTTTTCAGTAACGATCTTTTTGTCTTTTCCATCTATGCCCCCTCCTTAAGATTATTTTTGGCTCCCGACATGTATAATCCCAGTTCTTCGGGTGTCGTTTTCTTGGGATCCAGTTCTCCCACCAGCTGGCCTTCATACATAACGAGTATTCTGTCTGACAGACTCATTACTTCATCCATTTCAAGCGAGATAAGAAGCACTGCTTTTCCACTGTCACGTAATTCAACTATACGTTTATGGATACTCTCGATAGCTCCGACATCCAGTCCCCGGGTCGGCTGTACTGCCAGAAGCAGAGATGGATCTCTGTCTACTTCACGCGCTATGATGGCTTTTTGCTGATTTCCACCTGACATCGATCTGGTTATTGTTTCAGTCCCCTGACCTGTTCTGACGTCGTATTCTTCAATAAGACGGGAAGCATATTTTTGGATATTCTTCTTTTTAAGAAATCCGTTTTTGCCGGTAAATTCCTTTTCAAAGTATCTTTGAAGGACCATGTTATAATCAAGCGGATAGTCAAGAACCAGTCCGTGTTTATGCCGGTCTTCGGGAATATGGCTCAATCCGCCAATGCTTCGTTCCCGAATACTCTCATGCGTTATATCCCTGCCATTGAGGAATATCTTGCCTCCCGTTGTCTTTTCAAGTCCTGATAATCCGTAGGCCAGCTCACTCTGACCGTTTCCGTCAATTCCGGCTATGCAGACTATCTCTCCTTTTCTGACTTCAAAAGATACATCATTTACGGCTTTTAAACCTTTATGTCTGTCCGCTACGCAAAGGTGCTCTACTTTAAGAACAGTATCACCTATATCCGGATCCTTCTTTTGAACTACGAACTCAACATCACGACCAACCATCATTCTGGAGAGTTCTTCCTTTGTTGTATTAGCAACATCAACCGTTCCGATACATTTCCCTTTTCTAAGAACGGTACATCTGTCGGCAACGGCCATGATCTCATTCAGTTTGTGTGATATAAACAGAATAGACTTGCCTTCTTTGGAAAGATTCTTCATGATACCCATGAGTTCATCTATTTCCTGCGGAGTAAGAACCGCTGTAGGCTCGTCAAATATCAGAACTTCATTTTCGCGATAAAGCATCTTGAGGATTTCAGTCCTTTGCTGCATTCCGACCGAAATATTATCGATGATCGCGTCCGGATCGACCTTCAGAGAATACCGATCCGATAATTCCAGAATTTTGCTTCTGGCATCCTTTTTATTGAGAAACCCGTTTTTAACAGGCTCGGTCCCCAAAATAATATTATCAAGTACCGTAAAGCACTCGACGAGTTTAAAATGCTGATGAACCATGCCTATACCAAGCGCATTGGCATCGTTGGGATCCTTGATATTTACTTCCTTCCCATTCATCAATATCTGTCCTTTTTCAGGCTTATACAGTCCGAAAAGAACACTCATAAGCGTTGATTTGCCGGCTCCATTCTCTCCCAGAAGAGCATGTATCTCTCCTTTTTTAAGCTGAAGAGTAATATCATCGTTGGCGATGATGCCGGGAAATTCTTTTGTGATATTGCGCATTTCTACTGCATATTCAATATCCATCACTCACCCCTTAAGAAAAACCTCAAGTAATAGTTAAGGCGGAAGCATAAGCCTCCGCCTTATCCGTTAATATACCTATTACTTTATATTACCCTGATCATCAACAGTTACGTTGGTTGTAGCAGGCATAGCTGAAATGTCATTCGAAACCTTGATAACTCCGTTAAACATATCAGCAACGAGTTTAGCATAATCATCCTTTGTAAATCCGTCAGCAAACTGAGTTCCTTCAACAGGAAGCTGGCAGTAGTTAAGGGATGCATCTGAACCTGAAACAAGTCCGAGAGTAACGATCTTGCCGGAATAATCAGCCCATTTGTCGTTAAGAACAACATCTGTAAGTGCTGAATTAACGGTAGCTGCAAGACCCTTCATTGCTGAAGTAACTGTCATGCCGTCACCGTACTGTCCGTCAATGATAGCCTTCTGATCTACGTCAACACCAATAACTTTGCCGTTGACCTTGGCAGCAGCTTCTGCAGCTGATGAGTAGATACCGCCTCCGCAGGCAAATACGACCTGGGTTCCGCCTGAATACCAGGTATCCATAGCTGCTGTGATGTCTGCATCGCCGAAGAACTGGTTACCATATGCATACTTGATGTTCACATTGGCGCCCTTGGCTGCTGCTGCAGCATCAGCACCCTGAACAAATCCGAAGCCATATCTGATAACAGCAGGAACTGCCATTCCGCCGAGGAAACCGAGTTCCGTATAACCGAGGCTTACTGCAGCGTATCCGGCCATGAATCCTGAGAGTTCTTCCTGATAAACTGCGCAATATACATTGCTCATGTCAAGATAATCAGACAACTTCCAGTTATCAGGATTGTAGTCGTAATTTGCGCCAACGGCTTCTGCAAGGATATCACCTTCTGCTACATCAAGTGCAATGAACTTAACATCCTTGTAGTTCGGGGCTGCCTGAACGATCGTTCCTGCAAAAGCAAATCCGGGCATAACGATAACGTTATATCCATCTGCAACAGCTGTATCTACCATTGCAACACGATCTGCTGTTGAGTCACCTGCGGGCTTGTAATATGTGAAATCGATCTTGTTCGCTTCACAGAATGCCTTGCAGGCTTCATACGTAGTCTGGTTGAATGACTGGTCTGTAATATCACCGTAGTCAGTGATCATTGCAACCTTGTAACCGTCTGCTTTCTTGCCTCCGCCATTTGAAGAACATGCACAGCATGAAAGGACCATAACAAGGGCCAGACCCAATGCTAAAAACTTCTTCATAGATAATCCTCCTAAATCAATATCTATAAAATATAGTGACTGTTTTATTTTATCATGATAAAATCTAATAAGCAATACTCGCTACAAAATATTGCGTCTGCTTTGACAGGAGGATACTATATATGGCTAAACTGTATTTTAAATACGGTGCAATGGGTTCATCCAAATCAGCCCAGGCACTTATCACCAGATTTAACTATGAAGAACTCGGGATGACAGTGTGGCTTATAAAGCCCAGCACGGACGACCGTGACGGAGCTGATATCATAAAAAGCCGTATAGGATTATCTGCACGGGCAGATGTTATAAGACCCGGGGATTCAATAAGGGATCTGCTTCCTTCCAAGGGGCACATCGATGTAATAATATCCGATGAATCCCAGTTTTTTACTCCCGAACAGATAGATGAATTAAGATATATAGTAGATGAGGATGACATTCCGGTAATATGCTACGGTTTAAGGACTGATTTTATGACCAGGTTTTTCCCCGGTTCAATGAGACTCATGGAACTATCTGATTCACTCTCTGAGATAAAAACTGTCTGCACATGCGGATCCAAGGCAATGGTTAATGCCCGGATCGATGCTAACGGCAATATCATAACAGAAGGTTCGCAGGTATTCCTCGGTGGAAACGATTCGTACAAAGCCATGTGTCATAAATGCTGGACCAGAAAGATCCGTGAACAGAAAAAGGAGGGCTGATGCCCTCCTTTAATTATTCGATATCATCTATACTGCTTCGTCGAATATAACCGAAACTTTAAACAGATCTCCGTCCAGATCTATAGCAAATGTTCCGCCCATTGCCTCAGTAAGATTCTTTGCGATCGACAGTCCCAGTCCGGAGCCCTCTGTAGTCCTTGATTCATCTCCTCTAACAAATCTCTCCATCAGCTCTGACGGTGTTATATTAAGCGGATTAGCGGAAATATTCTTAAGGCATATCGAAACCCTGCCATTAGCTGAACTGATATCGGTATATACCCTGGTTCCTTCCAGAGCATATTTATTGATATTTGTCATCAGGTTTTCCATTACCCTGAATATACTTCTTGAATCTGCATTTATGAATATGTCATTATCCGGTGCATTTGTGACCGCCGTCAGGTTTCTGCTTTCAAATTTGTCATAGAATTCAGCATACATCTGGTCGATCAGTGCTTTAACACTTATCTTTTCGAATTTAAGAACGATGTTGCCGGAACTTATCTTTGAAGCTTCTACCAGATCATCTGTCAGCTGCTTTAATCTCTGCGATTTTTCATCCAGAATATTGATGTATTCTACAGCATTTTCATTATTTATATTTTCCTTCTTCAGCAGATCTACATAGTTGATTATCGAAGTCAGCGGAGTCTTAAGATCATGCGAAACATTAGTGATAAGGTCCGTTTTCATCTTTTCATCCTTCATGGATGTGCTGACTGCATCATTGATGCTCCGGCCTATCCTGTTTACTGCATTAGCAAAATCTATATTTTCCCCATGCACCGAGCCGGGGTCTGCCTTGGCAGTGATATTACCTTCGCATATCTTATCTATCACGGAAACTATGCTCTTTCTTTCCTTGAGGTTTCGGTAAAGAATATATCCGACATAAACATCAAGTGCCAGCAGAGCCAAAAGCATGATGATCGATAACCCGTCACATTCCCTGCGGAATCGTCTGATCCCAAAATATCCTATCAAAACATTTGTGATCACAAACAATACAAACGGTAAGACCGATTTTAAAACTATGGGCATATTCGCCGTTAGCTCTCTGAAAAGATCTTTGATCTTATCGAGCAGATAACATGTGATCGTTGTATTCCACCAGATATGGGCTTTAACTCTCCTGATAAACCCGTAATAGAAAAATGCAATGATCAGGCTGTATATCAATGCGATCGTTCCTATTATTGTTATTGAATACAGCGGATTCCGAATATAAAGCTCATAAAGATTATCTAACAGTTCTGTTCCGTAAGAGGTGCCGGAGAGCAGGTATACCGGAAGAAAGAACACAAACAAAAGGATAAATCTTATCTCAAACGGTATTCTGTCTGTCGGATAAGTCTTTACAGCCGATCCGGTATCTTTAGATACTCTCTCGTGCCCCTCCCTGACAGTAAGCACTATGAGCAGGAAAATGTATATGATCGCACTTGCAAAAAGGCCTACAACCTTAAGATAATAGCCGTCGGTATAGGCTGAGAAGGCGTTGCGTGCACTGTAATAATCATCAACATCATTCAGATCCTTTTTAACGCCCGCCATGAATATCGTATCGACAGGGAATGAATATGACGACTGTCTGAAAAGTGTATATACGGTTTCTTCTTCTATCAGAGTATTCGTCTCATAAACATGAGATGCCGCATCGATATAGATATATTTATCGCATTCATTAAGAAGCAGCTTTTTAAGATCCTCATCCTTCATGGAGGACGTATTTAAATTTGTCTGCCTGGATACGGTATCCGAATATCTTTCTATCGCGTAGAATCTGATATTACTGTTGTCAGCGCGGAAAAGATCATTGTATTTTGATATGTTCTTAATGTATGGGTCATCGCCTGAATCGTTATTGATAAGTGAATTGCCCGAAATAATCTCCTGATACTCGGGGGAATTCATATGGTCGAGCAATCCGCAGTAATCGATCGCATCCGATACGCTCATCCCGAACATCTTGTTAAACAATCCGGATTCCTTAAAGCTTCTGCCGACATCCGATTGTCTGATGAAATTAACGTCTTCCTCATTCTTTACGGTATATGACGGCGCATAGTCAAATATCAGCAGATTGACGAACAATACCGCAAAAGCCACAAATGCGATATGCTGTAATAAATGTAGAATCCTGTTCATGTAGTTACTCCTTATAATTCTCGATCTTGTATCCTACTCCCCAGACCACTTTAAGATATCTGGGCTCCTTGGGATTGATCTCTATCTTTTCTCTGATATGACGTATGTGTACTGCAACAGTGTTATCCGCACCTATCGCTTCCTCGTTCCAGATATTTTCATATATCTGGTCTATCGAGAACACTTTGCCCTTATTTCTTACCAGCAGCATCAGTATGTTATATTCGATCGGAGTCAGTTTAACCTCCCTGCCATCGACAAATACTTCTTTGGTATCGTCGTTCAGCATCAGTCCTCCGCTGGTAAACACGGCATTATCTTCAGTGTTAAGATTACCGAGCTGGGTATATCGTCTGATCGCGGAATTGACCCTGGCTATAAGTTCAAGCGGATTAAAGGGTTTGGTGATATAATCATCTGCTCCCATGTTTAACCCAAGTATCTTGTCTGTATCCTCTGATTTGGCAGAAAGGAATATTATCGGCAGAGAATTCGTTTCTCTGATCTTAACGGTTGCATGTATTCCGTCCATCCGGGGCATCATGATATCTATCAGCAGGAGGGCAATATTGGGATTCTCCTTCAGAACATTTATGGCTTCAATTCCGTCATATGCCTTGAGGACATTATATCCTTCCTTGGTCAGGTAGATTTCGATCGCATCAACAATACTGGTATCGTCATCGCAGACTAGTATATTGATCATAGTTCATCCCTTTCATTTTCAAACTACAATAACAGTTAAACATTCAATTATTAAGTGACATATATGTAAATTCTTAAGATTGTCTTAAGTATCCCGTAATGCAAAAATCGAGTAGGTAGTGCCTACTCGATTTCTTGCAAATATTGATAATACTATTTTGAAAGATATTCGTGAATACCTTTTGCGGCATTTTTGCCGGCACCCATTGCCAAAATGACCGTAGCCGCACCTGTTACCGCATCTCCTCCGGCATATACTCCTTCTTTGGATGTAGCACCGTTATCTTCAGAAGCAACGATACACTTTCTTCCATTGACTTCAAGGCCGACAGTAGTTGAAGAAATGAGCGGATTAGGTGATGTTCCAAGTGACATGATCACTGTATCAACTTCGATATCAAATTCAGAACCCTTTACCTCTACCGGTCTTCTTCTTCCTGATTCATCAGGCTCACCAAGTTCCATCTTAATACATCTGATCGCTCTGACCCATCCATTCTCATCAGAAAGGATTTCCACCGGATTGGTCAGAAGATCAAATATGATCCCTTCTTCCTTGGCATGATGAACTTCTTCCACTCTGGCGGGAAGCTCTTCCTCGGATCTCCTGTATACGATATGCACCTCGGCTCCGAGACGCAGCGCAGTCCTGGCCGCATCCATCGCTACATTTCCTCCGCCGACAACAGCGACCTTTTTCCCCCTCATTATCGGTGTCGTTGACTCTTCATCAAACGCCTTCATCAGATTAGATCGCGTAAGATATTCGTTGGCAGAAAAAACTCCGTTGCTCTGTTCACCGGGAATACCCATGAATTTGGGAAGGCCCGCACCGGATCCGATAAACACGGCACTGAATCCTTCATCCTCCAGCAGTTCGTCTATCTTAACGGCCTTGCCAACAACAACGTTTGTCTCGATCTTAACGCCCAATGATTTAACGTTTTCTATCTCTTTGGCTACAACCCTGGTCTTAGGCAGACGGAATTCAGGTATTCCGTATACCAGAACCCCGCCGGGCTCATGCAAAGCTTCAAATATTGTTACATCATATCCAAGTCTTGCAAGATCACCTGCACAGGTAAGTCCTGCAGGGCCCGAACCTATAACAGCCACCTTTTTACCGTTAGATTCAGCAGCTTTTTTAGGCTTAAAGCCGTTCTCCATCGCGTTATCGGCAACGAATCTTTCTAGTTTGCCTATTGAAATGGGTTCGCCCTTTATTCCTCTTATACATTTGCCTTCACACTGTGATTCCTGAGGACAGACTCTACCGCATACTGCCGGAAGAGATGAGCTCTCGGAAATGATATCATAGGCTTTCTTAAAATCCCCGTTTTTTACTTCATTGATAAAACCGGGTATATTTATTGCTACGGGACAGCCAGTAATGCATTTGGCATTCTGGCAGTTAATGCACCTTGATGCCTCCTGCATGGCTTCTTCTTTGTTATATCCGTAACAAACCTCTTCAAAGTTGTGTGCTCTTTTTTGTGGATCCTGTTCCCTGACCGGTATCTTTTTTAATACGTCCATATCATGTCTCCTTAACTATTGGCAGTTGCCGCATCCGCCATGATGCGTTTTGCCCTCTTTGGCCTCGAGATATTTTTTCCCTTCAACGGTTCTGTATAAGGTCTGTCTCTGCATAGCCTGATCAAAATCAACCAGGTGACCGTCAAATTCCGGTCCGTCAACACATGCAAACTTTACTTCTCCTCCGACAGTTACGCGGCATGCGCCACACATGCCCGTACCATCCACCATGATGGGATTTAATGATACAACTGTAGGCAGATTAAGTTCTTTGGTCTGTTTGCAGACAAATTTCATCATTATCATAGGACCGATAGCCACACATACATCATATTTTCGGCCTTCCTCATAAAGGTCCGCAATGACTTTGGTGACCATTCCGCTTCTTCCGTATGAACCGTCATCGGTAGTAACATAAAGATTTCCCGATACTTCCTTCAGTTCATCTTCGAGTATGACAAGATCCTTGTTTTTAAAGCCGATTATCACATCGGCCTTAACGCCATGTTCATTAAGCCATTTAACCTGCGGATAAACCGGCGCTGTGCCGACTCCGCCTGCAACAAACAGGATCTTTTTCGACTTAAGATCTTCAACATTCTCAAGAGTCAGATCCGACGGTCTGCCAAGCGGACCCGTGAAGTCATGAAAGCAATCACCCTCATTAAGTTTGCTCATTATATAGGTTCCTTCACCTATAGCGGCAAATACTATTGTTATGGTTCCTTCTTTTGAATCATAATCGCAGATAGTCAGAGGTATCCTCTCAGCCCACTCATCGGTACGTACTATAACGAACTGTCCCGGAAGTGCATTTTTTGCGACTCTTGGCGCCCTGACAACCATCAGGATAATGCCGGGAACCAGCTCCTTTTTCTTTAATATCTCATACATCGTTCATCCTCCTTGTTATATAGGCAAAAGGCTCATATTACCATTTTCATCTCTGAGAAAATAATAGGCTTCTCCGGTATAAGGATCCACCGCATATACAAATCCGGTCATGGCTTTGTGGTTGTTTTCATCAGTAAAATACTCAACTAAGATATAATAGTATCCGTTACCGGAAATTTCAACCATTGAATCGTAAACATAGGAATAAGTACCGTTTGAATCCGTTGCACGCCCGGCTCTGTCAGCTATTTTACCTTTTACATAAAGATCGTTCAACAGATAAATATGCGCTTCATTGGCTGTCATGTTGGCTTTAAGCTCAAAATCGTAACTTCTTCTGACGATCTCGGAGGCTATGCCATCTTCGGAAACAGATACAAAACACATATTGGTCTGGCCAATCGGAGCTTTAAAAGGTTCGGTATAGAGAATTCCGGTCTCTTCATCAGGATCAGTTCCATCAAGTGTGTAATATATCCTGTCTGTAACATTTCCTGAAAAAGCGCTTACAGTAAAAGGTGACGTATAAGCACCGGATTCCGGATTGACGATCGGTTCTGACGGCGCAGTCAGATCGATCAGATAATAGGATCCGGCGATATCAGAAATAACACCATATCCGTTAACAAAAACAGCTTTGACATCATATTCACCTTTTTCCAGAACGATCGGAGCATTATATACAATTCCGTGCTCTTTGGAAGGGACCGATCCGTCGGTTGTGTAATAAACCGTTCCTTCGGAAACCGTGTTGATCTCAAGTATAGTGCCTCCGGTATATGACCCGGTAGGAATAGAAAACTCAGGTGCGGAAGCCATATATTTGCTGTACTGAAGTCTGATATTGTCATCATGGCATTCCTGAAGCTTTTTGCTGATCTGCTCATAATCCTGCTCTTTTTCATATATCTCTATATAAAGACCGTAAAACTTTGAGAGTATTTCGGAATCAACATTCTTATTATTGATATAGTCTTCGATGATATCAAGAGAGCCCTCGACATCTCCCTTTGCAAACAGGATATTTGCCTTGCTGATATAAAGGTCCGGATTCTTTGCATTCAGACCGATTCCCTTGTCTATATGCGAAACAGCCTTGTCATACTGTCCCGATGCAACCAGTGAATCAGCTTTACGGATCTGGTAATCGACTGAATAATTCATATAAATGAACAGAACAGTAAACACAACAAGCGCAAAAAAAGCCGCTCCTCCAAGCATGATAAAAGCAAGTCCGCGCTTAGTGAACTTTTTATCCTTTAAAAAAGCAGGCTCTTTGAAAAACTCTTCCTCGATCTGCTCCTCTAAAGACAGTACTCCCATATCGTTCGGTTCCGTGGATCCCTTCAGTTTTTCTTGGGGCGATACGTCGTCTGCGATCGTTGAGAGAGTTTCCGATATGCTGTTTTCAACATCTATCTCAAAATCGGGAACGATCTTGATCTCGCTTCCGCATTTTTCACATAATAGATGTCCTTCGGGTATCTCGTACCCGCATTTGGGACATTTCATTAATTATATCTTACCCTGCAGATTGGCTGATTCAACACAGTTCTTAAGTAACATGGCTATAGTCATCGGTCCGACACCGCCCGGTACCGGAGTGATGTAGGAGCATTTCTCAAATACATCATCATAGTCGACATCACCGCAGAGTTTGCCGTCATCGTTCCTGTTGATACCTACATCAATGACTACAGCACCATCCTTAACATATTCCGAATTGACAAATCTGCTCTTGCCGATGGCTACGATCAGTATATCCGCTCTTTTACAAACTTCCTTAAGGTTTGAAGTCTTTGAATGTGCAATGGTAACCGTAGCATTCTGTCTTAGCATCAGAATACTCATCGGCTTGCCGACGATATTGCTTCGCCCCAGAACAACACACTCTTTTCCCTGTATATCTATATTGCTCCTTAAGAGCAGTTCGATGATGCCGGCAGGCGTACAGGATACAAATCCCGGCCTTCCAATGCAAAGATTTCCTACCGAAACCGGATGAAAGCCATCAACATCCTTAAGCGGAGAAATCCTTTCTATGACAGCATTTTCGTCTATATGGGAAGGCAAAGGCAATTGAACGAGTATCCCGTTTATCTTATCATCATTATTGAGTCGATCGATAAGGTCAAGAAGTTCCTTCTGTGTAGTATTCTCCGGAAGTTCGTAGGAGACTGACTCAATGCCGATCAGTTCACAGCCTTTCTTTTTATTTCTGACATAGACCGAGGAAGCAGGATCATCACCCACCTGAATAACACACAAGCAGATACTTACGCCTTTATTCTTTAATTCTTTGACACGATCTGCTAATTCGCTCTTTATTTCAGAGCTTATCTTTTTTCCATCGATTATATTTGCCATAGCTTCTCCCCAATTAAATTCACTGTCCATTATATCAGAACAATCCTGTTATATGTCCGTCCTTATCTACATCAATACTGTAAGCTGCCGGTTTTTTCGGCAGACCCGGCATAGTCATGATATCGCCCGTCAGAGCTACAACAAATCCGGCACCCGCACTGACATACATATCTCTTACATTAAGCTCAAACCCCTCCGGAGCCCCCAGTTTAGTCGGATCATCAGATAATGAATATTGCGTCTTTGCCATACATACCGGCAGGCCGTCAAAGCCCATATCTTTAATACGTGACAGTTCTTTCCTGGCTTTTGAAGAATAAGCAACCGAGGATGCTCCGTAGATCCTCTTTGCTATAGTATTGATCTTAGCTTCAACTGACAGGGTATTATCATAAAGCGGTCTGTAGTTTGAAGGCTTGTTTTCAAGGACATCTATAACCTTGGATGCCAGATCCAATCCGCCCTCTCCGCCTTTGGCAAACACTTCGGATAATGCAAATTCGCAGTTAAGATCAGTAACCGTATCACGAACAAAATCTATTTCTTCATCCGTGTCCGTATCAAATCTGTTTAAAGTCACAACGAGCGGAACTCCATATTGTTTCAGATTATCTATATGACGGATGAGGTTCGAAATACCCTTTTTGAGTGCTTCAATATCAGGTAACTTAAGATCATCCTTTGCTACCCCGCCATTATATTTTAGTGCGCGGATAGTCGCTACGAGGACAATTGCATCCGGCTTTAATCCTGCCATCGGGCATTTGATATCAAGAAATTTCTCGGCACCGAGGTCAGCTCCGAATCCGGCTTCGGTAATGCAGTAGTCAGCCAGCCTTAATCCTGCCCTGGTAGCTATGACAGAGTTACACCCGTGTGCGATATTGGCAAACGGTCCTCCGTGAACCAATACAGGCGTATGCTCAAGAGTCTGGACCAGATTTGGTTTTATGGCATCCTTAAGGAGCGCGGCCATAGAGCCAACCGCATTAAGATCCCCGGCTGTAACAGGTTTGCCGTCCACGGTATATGCGACTATGATCCTTCCGAGACGTTCTTTAAGATCATCAAGATCCTTGGAAAGACATAGGATCGCCATGACCTCAGTAGCTACTGTTATGACGAAATGCTCTTCTCTGACAAATCCGTCACTTTTATTTCCAAGTCCTACTACCGTATTTCTTAACGCTCTGTCATTCATATCCAGACATCGCTTGAAGATTATCTGTCTGGTATCAATATTAAGATCGTTTCCCTGATGGATGTGATTGTCTATTATTGCCGCGAGCAGATTGTTGGCTGAAGTTATCGCATGAAAATCTCCCGTAAAATGAAGATTCAGTTCATCCATCGGAACAACCTGCGAATAGCCTCCGCCGGCGGCACCTCCCTTAACTCCAAAGCACGGACCCAAAGAAGGCTCTCTTAAGGCTATGATTGCCTTCTTATTCATCCTTCCAAAAGCACATCCCAGTCCGACTGTTGTCGTTGTCTTTCCTTCACCTGCAGGAGTAGGATTGATAGCTGTTACAAGGATGAGCTTGCCTTCAGAGTTATTCTCCGTCTTTTTAAGGAATTCATTGGACAGCTTTGCTTTATATTTTCCATACAGTTCAAGATCATCTTCCTCGATTCCGAGTTTTTTGGCAATCTGTGTGATTGGTTGCAATTGAGCACTTGTTGCGATCTCGATATCACTTTTCATTCTTATTCTCCCTGAAGATTGTTTACAAAGTTCTCATATTCCTCAGGACTCATGAGTATGGTCCTGGGTTTTGTGCCTTCATCCGGTCCTACAACATTATATTCCGACAGGGAATCCATGATCCTTGCCGCCCGGTTAAATCCGATCTTGAACTTTCTTTGCAGCATGCCAATGGAGCATTTGCCGGAGCCGACAATAATGCGGCCAGCCTCAATGAAAAATTCATCAAATCCATTGTCCGAATCTGACGCTGCCACAGAAGAACTGCCTTGTGAGGATGAACTCTGAGCCATGGATTCGATCTTGCTGCTGACACTGTTCTCTTCGGCATTTACAAAGCGCTGTTCTTTTAAGAAGCTGACAACTTCCGACACCTCTTTGTCTGTAACCAGCGCACCCTGAACTCTCGCCGGTTTCGTGTATCCCTGAGGGTAAAAAAGCATATCTCCCTTACCCAGGAGTTTCTCCGCTCCGTTCATATCCAGGATGGTACGCGAATCGACACCCGAAGACACGGAAAAAGCAACACGTGAAGGCATATTTGCTTTGATGAGTCCGGTTATAACATCAACTGAAGGTCGTTGCGTAGCAAGAATAAGATGTATTCCCGCAGCTCTGGCCAGCTGAGCCAGTCGGCATATCGATTCCTCAACCTCTTTACCGGCGACCATCATCATATCCGCCAATTCATCTACTATAACTACCAGTTGATACATCGGCTTTATCGGATTTCCGGCATCATCCAGTTTTGTGCTTATCTTTTCGTTATATCCCTTGATATCCCTGACACCCTCATCGGCGAATTTCTGGTATCTGTCATTCATTTCGGAAACAGCCCACGACAAAGAAGCAGAGGCCTTCTTGGGATCGGTCACTACTGGGATCAGCAGGTGCGGTATGTTGTTATATACACTCAGTTCCACTACCTTTGGATCGATCATGATGAGCTTGACCTCATCAGGATTTGCTTTGTAAAGAATACTGATTATAAGTGTATTGATACATACGGATTTACCGGATCCGGTAGCTCCCGCTATAAGCATATGAGGCATTTTGGCTATGTCAGCTACAACCACCTTGCCGGAGATGTCCTTGCCGACAGCAAAGGATATCTTCGATTTGGAATCCTTGAATTCTTTTGATTCAATAAGGTCCCTTAGCAGAACCGGGGTGCTCTCCTTATTGGGAACCTCTATACCTATTGCTGCCTTGCCGGGTATCGGGGCTTCTATTCGGATATCAGCAGCAGCAAGATTTAGTTTGATATCATCAGCCAAAGATACTATCTTGGAGACCTTGACACCCGTTTCCGGTATCATTTCATATCTGGTAACAGAAGGCCCTTTTGAAATATCCGTAACAGTGACCTTAACACCAAAGCTTAGAAGAACTTCTTCGAGTTTAGTCGCCGTTGCTTTTAATTCGGAAATGTTCCCGTTCTTTTCTGAATTTCCTTTCGTCAGCAGGCTGATCGGAGGAAATTTGTACGGCTTTTTTGCAGTAGGTCTTTTGGGCGCGGGATTGGACGCTTCTTCAGCTATATCAACCCCGCTGACCTTGGGCTCTGTCTTGACGGTTCTTACAGGTTTGATCTCAAAGTCATCATCAAAGCCGGTTTCGGGTTCAATATCGGGTTTGATCTCACCGATGCTGTCGGAACGATCGTCCTGCTCCTGATCGACTCCGTGGATCTTAACATCGGTAACAGCATTTGAGAACAGCTCCTCCATGTTGGTAAGATTTATCTCATGCATGTCATCCCGTTCTTTGGTGATGGTATTATTCTCTTCGGGAACGAAGTTATAAGTCGTTACACCTGAAACAGCCTTGATCAGCTTCTCATCTTCTCTGGCTTCATTTATAGCACGCTTCTCGGCATTTCTTTCGGCACGCCTTTGTTTTTTCTCTTCATGCAGTTCCCTTTGCCTGTCTCTGCCGGATCTTGCCCTGTCAATTCGCTCATGACCCTTTTCATAGGCTAAGGATGATCCATTCTTTACAGTCCTGATAAAAGAACGGTCTGTGATGACAATAATGCATATGATCAGAATAACGGCTACGAGCAGAATAGTTCCGATCACATCCAGATATCTGACACCGATATAGGCAAATACGCCTCCTATCACGCCTCCGCCCAAATGCTCTGTCGAAGCAAATTCATAAATGTCGGATACCGATAATGGCAGTTCCTTATTCGGCATATCCCACATGAGTTCACAGCAGACCGCCACCATTATATACAATGCGATCCAGGCGATTATCTTCCTCAGTGCGATCGAATTACCCGAATTGACCGTTCCGTATATGATCAGCACTGCCAATCCGACAGGCATCACATAATTGGGCAGCCCCAGTACACCAAATGTTGCGTCTGAAACGGCATTACCGAATGATCCGAGTATCTTGAAATTACATAGGAACAAAAACAGAGCGACAGCACACACGCATATGAGTACTATCTCATTCATCAGTTCTTCGGAAATAGGTTCACTTTGAACTCTGTTGCGAGACGAGCTGCCGGTATTGCCCCGGCTTCCCGATCTTCCGGAAGTTCTGGATGTATTTCTGCTTTTGCTGCTTTGGTTCTGTGCCATAATTCCTCTTATATATCAAAGTCATCGCCATCGGCGATATCTATATCAAAATCATCCTTATTATCAAGGTTTAATACATCAATTATCGGTTCAAAACTCTTGTCTGAATTTAAGGGATCAGCTTTTTTGTCAGCCCCAAAGGATACGCCAGTTGTTATCTCCTTGAGCTTGACTATGTTTTCGATTCCCATTCCGGCTTTAACCATTCCATCGGAAAGCCGCTCGATGATCCTGTCACCGTTTATGATAGCATAAGCGTTTTCACGAGCTAACTGATCGATATCAAACTTCGGCGATACCCTGTCATGCTTTTTGGGCGGGATCGGAAGCGGATTCTGTAGAAAATCAACTTCTCTTCCGTCCTCGGTAATAAAATAATCCTTGCCGAGAACCCTTTTTTGCGTAAAAGCATTATCTTCTCCGGCCAGATCCTGAAGCCTTAATGCCTCCAGCTCGGCCTGTCTTTCAAGTTCCTTTTTACTCTCAACAAAGATATATGCAATATTGACGAACAGACATAATACAAAAGAAACAAGAAAAGTCACTGCATAATCGGATGAAAAATCCATTGCTCTGTGAGGAAGAGCCTTAAAAAGATTCCTCCACCAGATAAACTGGCCCACAATGGTATATCCGGAATATCCGGTATATTTCATCAGAGTTAAAAAAAGCCCCAGTCCCGCACCGGCGAAAATAAGGAATATCTGGCCGGTCCATCTCATCATCTGGTCCTTTTCCTCAAGTTCCTCTTCCGTCATGATAAGTATCTTGTTTTTATCTTCATTGATCCTGTGATTGTTGACGACAACATATATCATGATGAACAGGGCAAAGAAGCCCATGTAATTCCAGGCCAGAAGAACACCCGTATAGATCCCGATGAAAACAACTATTAGCTCTTCAACCGAACTCCGAAACCAGCCATGCAGTCTGGTATGCCTGTAAAACAGGGCCATAATAAAGAAAACGATCGAAAAATGTATCAAAAAATACTGTTCAGGCGAGCATGTTTTAACCGATACGAGCAGTGAAGGTGATAATGACAGCAAAGTCATCATGGCAAGTGTTGCGGGCATGCTCCAGATTATTCTCGCGCCCCAGAAAATGAGTGACAAAGCCACAACTTCCAGCACCAGCTGCCATATAAATATCACGGTGATCTTGTTGCCAAACAGCCCCAGAAGCCTGGCAGCCGAATTGGTATATGCAAATCCGAGGCCGGATGACAGAACCTTTTCTCCTTCTTCAAGCCGGATCATCGCACTGTCATAAAAGCCATAGGTATCCAGAACACCGGTATAATCAAAGAGATAAAACAGTATCCTGGATGCTGTTGCTACAAACAGCCAAATATAAAAAATTATCCGATCTTTTCTTTTAATCATTATTTGAAATCAGACATTCAAAAGAGCCTGCTTAAGATCCTCGATAATGTCATCAACGTTCTCTATGCCGACAGAAAGTCTGATCATTCCGGGATCTATCGATGCTGCCCGAAGCTGCTCATCCGACAGCTGTCTGTGTGTATGTGAGGCCGGATGGAGGACGCATGTTCTGGCATCGGCCACATGAGTCACAACAGCAGCAAGTTTAAGAGAGCTCATGAATTTCTCAGCACCGCTCCTGCCGCTCTTAACAGCAAAAGAAATAACACCGCAGGTTCCCTTGGGCATATATTTCTTGGCCAGTTCATAATACTTGTTTGACGGAAGTCCCGGATAATTAACCCATTCTACCGCGGGATGTGCCTCGAGGAATTCTGCAACTTTCTGAGCATTATAGCAATGTCTTTCCATTCTCAATGCCAGTGTTTCAAGTCCTATGTTGATATAAAATGCGTTCTGGGGAGCCTGGCATGAGCCAAGATCTCTCATCAGACAAGCCACTGCTTTCATGATATAACCGCTCTTACCGAATTTGTCAGCAAAAACCAGGCCGTGATAAGAATCATCCGGCTTGCATAATCCGGGGTATTTATCCGGATATTTAGAAAAATCAAAATTGCCGGAATCAACTATGCAGCCTCCGATAGTCAGTGCATGCCCGTCCATATACTTGGTAGTCGCATGAGTAACTATATCTACTCCGAATTCAAAGGGACGGCAGTTGATTGGTGTAGGGAAGGTATTATCGACAATGAGAGGTACTCCATGGTCATGTGCGACTTTGGCGAATTTCTCAAAGTCAAGAACTATAAGTGAAGGATTGGCTACACTTTCGGCAAACACACATTTGGTGTTGGGTTTAAACGCCTTATAAAGCTCCTCCGGAGTTGAATCAGGATCAACTATCGTAACTTCGATTCCCTGTTTCTTTAACGTCACTGTGAGCAGATTAAAAGTACCGCCATATATAGATGAAGAAACCACTATATGATCTCCTGCCTCAGCTATATTGAAAACGGCAAAATAGTTAGCAGCCTGGCCTGAACCTGTAAGCATCGCAGCAACTCCGCCTTCGAGTTCACAGATCTTTTGAGCGACCATATCATTTGTGGGATTTGCAAGTCTTGAATAAAAATATCCACTCGCATCAAGGTCAAATAATTTAGCCATGCTTTCAGAATCGGTATATTTAAAAGTAGTGCTTTGAATGATAGGCATTACTCTTGGTTCACCGTTTTTAGGTGTATAACCGCCCTGAACACATATTGTTTCCTGATTCATTTGCTGTTCCTCCGTCTATTCGTCGTAATTATGGTATACTGCCTGAACATCATCATCGTCATCAAGCAGATCAAGAGTCTTGTTCAGGTTTTTAATATCCTGTTCGTCTGTTAATGAAACATAGTTTTGAGGGATATAAGTGATCTCCGAAGAGACCATTGGTATATTATTATCGGTCATCGCCTTAAGCAGGCCATCAAAATCCTCAGGAGTTGACAGGATCTCGAAACTGTCATCTTCCTCGTTAAAATCCTCAGCGCCCGCATCAAGTGCCATCATCATCAGTTCGTCGGAGTCACCTTCGTATTCTTCCTTATCGATAATGATCTGACCCTTTTGATCGAACATGAATGAAACACAGCCTGTCGTTCCCATATTGCCGTAGCCTTTCGTAAAGGCATTTCTGACATTGGCTGCTGTCCTGTTCTGGTTGTCCGTTAACGCTTCAACTATAATGGCTACTCCCTTGGGGCCGTATCCTTCATACATGACATGTTTATAATTCACTCCGTTAATATCGCCGGCAGCCTTTTTAATGCCTCGCTCTATGGTGTCATTCGGCATATTATTGGCTTTAGCCTTGGTGATCACCTGTGCCAGTTTGAAGTTATTGGCCGGATCGGGACCGCCCTCCTTAACAGCAACGGCTATTTCTCTTCCGATTATGGTAAAGATCTTACCCTTGGCTGCATCGTTCTTTTCCTTTTTGTGTTTGATGTTAGCAAACTTTGAATGTCCTGACATAAAACTCTCCTTAGTCTTTGTAAATTATTTGATACTAAAAGTCGTCACTGTAATCCTTTTTGTATATGACTTCATTTTTTCTGGTATATACTCTGGGGATCCTTTTGCCCAGTTCACAGGCCAGTTCGTAGTTAAATCTTCCGCTGAGATCTCCCAGTTCCTCCATTGTGATCTCTTCAGCACCCGAACCGCCTATCAGTGTTACAAAATCGCCTTCCCGGACATCAGGCGCATCGGTTATATCCACCATAAGCTGATCCATGCATATACGTCCCAGTATAGGGCACCTGACTCCTCCAGCCAGAACATCTGCCTTGTTTGACAGCATTCTCGGGTAACCGTCTCCGTAGCCTACCGTTACGGTTGCAACTTTCATTTTGCGATCACTTACAAAAGTGCCACCATAACTAATTGGTGTTCCAGGTTCAACTTCCTTTATATATACTATCTGCGAATACAAAGACAGTACTTTCTTAAGCGGGACCTTATCCTTTGACACATCTTCCGAAGGCCATAAGCCATATAAAATGATCCCGGCTCTTACTACATCGAAATTTGCCTCGGGATACTCTATGATACCGGCCGAATTGGATATGTGTTTTATCGGTATATGATATCCGAGTTCCTGTTCTATCCTATCGGTAAAATCCTTGTATTTTCGGATCTGAAGCTCTGTTGGGTGCCTGTCCTTTTCGTCGGCTCTGGACAGATGTGTAAATACGCCCTCTACTATCAGTTCATCATATGACAGTGCCTTTTTTACAAAATCAAGACCCTCTTCATCCGGTGTAATACCAATTCGGCCCATTCCGGTATCGACCTTGATATGTATGTGGGCCTTGTAGTTATACTGCGTAGTACTTAACCTGCGGCATTCAAGGGCCAGTTGTTCAAGGGTATCATATCTGAAAACCGTAAGCGAGATATCCTTAAGGATCAGTTCCTCATAGGCATTCGGAAACGTATAGCCCAGAATAAGAAGCGGCTTTTCAATCCCGGAATTCCGCAATATGAATGCTTCATCAGATGTGGCCAAAGCATAGCCGTACAGTCTGTCATTATCCTCAAGTTCTCTGGCTATGGGAATAGCTCCATGTCCGTACCCGTCGGTCTTAAGGACCGCCAGCACCTTTGTTTCAGGTCTTAGGACCTTAACTATATTGTCAAAGTTTTCTCTGACTGCATCGAGGTTGATCTTAGCATATACTCTTTGGTATTCTTCAATATTCATTTTAATGATGTGTCCTTATATGTCATATCAAAGATCTCTATTACCTCAGCACCGAATATGTCATGCATATAGGAATAGATCTCCTGATTTTTGGTTTCCATGTCCTGTTTGCGGACCAGTTTCTTTTTAAGTTCGATCCTGATCTGAGATATCCATTTGGCCGTTTCAGCGATCTGGACCTCATTTTCCTTCATGAGATCATAACTGGCTTCCATCAGCTCGATCATGAGTTTTTTATTGACTTCATCAATCATTTTGGGAAGATCTACGATATCATCTTCATACTTTTCGATCTTCTCGTTACACTCGGCTATCAGTCTCGTGTTTTCCTCGGATTTCCTATCCTTCTCGGTCTGTGAATAATCAGAATTCTCATCGGCATACTCCACAATCTCCTGCATGAGTTTCTTTTTAAGTTTCTTGATTTCCTTGATCTCCGTGTTAGCTTTGCCCTGAGCCTTAAGGAGATTATTTAATTCTTCTTCAAGCGAGGACATTTCATCACTCTTGCCTATAGCCGCAGTAAGGTCGTGAAACTTTTTATCGATAGTAAGGATTGGAATATTCTTAGCCGTCAGGGCATTTTTAAATCTGTTTTCGTTTTCACCCATGGTATTGTTTTATTTTCAGTTATTCTCTTCCTGATATCTGTTTATATTATAGCTTAGCTTCATCAGTGAATCTGACAGATGAACATTTTCAACCTGAACATTATCGGGAACATTAAGATCTACATGTGCAAAATTCCAGATTCCGCTTATACCTATGCGTGACAGTCTCTCTGCAACTTCAGGCGCACCTGTCTTGGGTATAGTCAAAACTGCTATGTCTATGTCATTTTTCCTGACAAAATCCTCAAGTTCTGACATAGGCATGACTACCATATCAGAAACGTTTTTGCCTATAACGGATTCATCTATATCAAAAATTCCTTTAAAAACAAATCCGCGTCTGGCAAAATTCATGTAATTAGCCAGAGCCTGTCCGAGATTACCGGCACCGATAAGAATCAGATTATGAGTATGATCCATCCCCAGTATTCTGCCTATCTCGTCATAAAGATACTCGACATTATAACCGTATCCCTGTTGTCCGAATCCTCCGAAATTATTAAAATCCTGTCTGATCTGCGAAGCCGTGACCTTCATAAGGACAGAAAGCTCCTGAGAAGATATTCTCTCCACATTGTTATCCTTGAGTTCACCCAGATATCTGTGATATCTCGGAAGACGGCTTATAACGGCTTGTGAGATGTCTTTGTTGTCCATTCTGCGCTCCAATTATACTCTGTTTAATTCTAGTATAATGTGAAATTATTGTCAATGTGAAACACTAAAAGTTGTGGGGCATAAACGATCGATACACAATATAAGCAATGGAGTTAATAACTAAAACCACCTGACATATCCATGGCGAACATTATACGTCAGCTGGTTATGTCAGGTGGATCTCATTTATATCGCAATGATTGCTTATCCATTAGGATAACTATATTATTCAGTTATCTGACAGCTATGTCGATTTTCTTATCTTCTATGGCGAATGTATATCTGCCGGGAAGGAAAACACGGCGTCCGTCCTCAAGAACGGTCGTAAGTGAATATCCGCTTACAGGAAGGGAAACTGTTGTACTCTCCCCTTTCTTAAGATATATGTGTTTGAATGCACAAAGACTCTTTATCGGCTGATCATCAGGATCAAGGGCACCGACAATATCACCTGTCGACAGACCGTTAGATATCTTCTCCGAAGGATGCTTGTCAACAAAAGCAAGGATACTGTATGCACCGTTGCGATCTCCTGTGTTTTTAACGGTTACCCTGAGCACTGCAGCATCTTCCTGCAGTTTGAAATAATCATCCTCATCAGATGGAATATATCCTGTCGTTTCTACCGTAAGCTCAGTCTCAAACTGTGTATAGCTAAGTCCGTAACCGAACGGATAAAGCACATCGCCCTTAAAGTATCTGTAGGTTCTGCCCTTCATCGAATAATCGGTAAACTCCGGCTGCGTTCCGTCCTTATAAAAAGTAACAGGTAATCTGCCACAGGGATTGATCCTTCCAAACAGTGCCTCTGCCAGTGCTATTCCACCAAAGCCTCCCGAATACCAGCAATCCAAAATAGCGTCAACATCATTTTTTAGGAACGATATATCAATAGCAGAACCGGCATTTAGCACTACAATGACCTTTTTGTTTCCTGCCTTGGCTTCTTTGATAACATTATTGGCCAGACGGATCTGTGAGTCGGGAAGCATCAGTGAAACCTTATCACCGGAGGCAAACATGTTACCGGTATCTCCCTCTTCTCCCTCTATCGTTGCATCAAGTCCCAGACACAGTATCACCACGTCCGAATTTCTGGTGACAGCAACGGCTTCAGCCATCCTGTCATCCTTTTTGGCCAGGTTGCTGAACGAATCTTTAAAAAGATGTGCTCCGTCAGAGCAAAGTACCCTGCATTTGGTCAGTCTCTTTATTCCTTCAAGATTGGTAACATATTCAGATGCTGTTCCGAAATAGTTACCCTCCAGAACACTCCTTAGATTTGATGTGGGACCAATAACTCCTATCGTTTCATAATCATCCTCGTTAAGAGGGAGAACTCCGTTGTTTTCAAGAAGTACTATAGATCTTCTGGCTGCCTCAAGTGACAGTTCATTGTTCTCGGGGCTGTCATTTTCAAGATAGCTTATCCTGTCATATACAGAGGTTTTATCCTCTGCCTCTTTTTCGCTTCGAGGCAGTATGCCCAGTTTCATTCTGGTCTTCATGAGTCTTACACATGCTCTTCTCATATCCTCTTCGGTAATGAGTTTATCTTTAAGAGCTCCCAATATACAAAGATATGTGTTACCACAGTTAAGATCACAGCCGGCATTAAGTGCCATAGCGGCAGATTCAGCAGGAGTGTTGGTTATCTTATGGTTCTCATGAAAGTCTCTTATTGCCCAGCAGTCAGACACAAAGTGTCCGTCAAATCCCCATTTTTCGCGAAGATTTTTCCTGATAAGCGTATCGGATCCGCAGCATGGTTCATCATTTGTTCTGTTATAGGCACCCATAACGGATTCTACTTTTCCTTCTTTAACAGCAGCTTCAAACGCAGGAAGATATGTTTCCTCCATGTCTTTGGGTGTAGCCTTGGCATTAAAGTGGTGTCTTTCCCCTTCAGGCCCAGAATGCACGGCATAATGCTTCGCGCATGCCGCCACCTTCAACGTGTCGCATTCGGGATAGTTCTCAAGTCCCTGCAAGCCTTTAATAAAGGCTACTCCGAGTCTTGATGTCAGATAAGGATCCTCGCCGTAGGTTTCATGCCCTCTGCCCCATCTGGCGTCCCTGAATATATTTATATTAGGCGACCACATAGTCAGGCCCTTGTATATATCCCTGTCTCCGATCTTTGATATCTCATTGTATTTTGCTCTGGCCTCAGTGGATATCACTTCGGCGATCCTTGTTAAGAATTCATCATCAAACATCGCAGCCAGTGCGATAGCCTGCGGAAACACTGTTGATACGCCGGCTCTTGCTACTCCATGGAGTGCTTCGTTCCACCAGTTGTAAGCAGGTACTCCAAGGCGTTCTATAGCTTCTGCATCGTATTTTAACTGTTTGGCCACTTCCTCAATGGTCATTTTCGAAACCAGCTCTTTTGCATCGTTCTCAATTTGTGACATAAAATAATCTCCTTTTTAAGGTTAATAAAGAGGTCTTCCTTTTTCGTCTTCTATGAGAGTTTTTCTGTAGAAATATGAATTGATGACATCGCGCCATTCCTTTGAATGAGCTACCTGATGCTCAAAGCGGGCAAAAACTCTTTTAAATGAATCATTATCGATCAAACCCTGTAATTCGTCCCACAGTCTGGCCATTTCTTCAGCATCCTCGGCCCCCTCGAAATGAGTATCATAAATATGCTGAATGACGGTTTTACCGGACTTCAGTTTATAATCATACGGAAGCTTATGGAAGAACAGTTCCAGTTCATCCGGAGTTGTCTCAGGTTTTTCGTACATTGAGGCATTTGGCTCATTATATAATGTTGCATACCCCGTTCCCTCTGAATTTCTCTCCAGTCCTATCGTTTTACAGGTAGCCTTGTGATAGGTTCCCCAGCGTGAATACTCATAGCCGTCGGGATCCGGACCATAGTGCTGATTGGGGCTGACCATCCATCCGATTCCCAAAGGTGCAGAATACTTTTCATATGCAGGCCATGACATCATCAGTATCTTAAGGATATTATTTACGACCTTTCCGTCATTGCCAAATGTCAGTCGAATCCACTCAAGTGCTATCTCCTCGCTTCCAAGCGACGGATCAAATGAGAGTCTGCCAAACCCGTAGAGATTTGCAGCTGCAAGATCGTGACCAGTCCAGTTATCATCATTTCCTGTATTTGTAACAGCACACATCCCGCTGTATCTGTATCCATAGGTTTCACCGGAAACAACATCTCTGACACGGGATCCTTTGCCCTTTTTATCCGTTGCATATGTCTCAAACTCAAGGACTTCTTTAAACCATGGGATAAGATAGCATACATGTCTTTGCTGTCCGGTATATTCCTGAGCTATCTGGAATTCTATCATCTGGTTGGTATTGGGCATCTTGCCAAAAAGAGGCGTTACAGGCTCACGGATCTGAAAATCCATGGGTCCGTTCTTTATCTGCAGCACAACATTATCTTCAAAGCTGCCGTCAAGGTCATGAAAATAATCATACGCCGAGCGTGCACGATCGGTCTTAAGATCTCTCCAGTCCTGCTGGCAGTTATAGACAAAGCATCTCCATATAATGATGCCGCCGTGCCTTAAAATAGCCCTGGCGAGCATATTGGCGCCTTCTGCCTGATTCCTTCCATATGTAAAAGGTCCGGGTCTTCCTTCAGAATCGGCTTTTACCAGAAAACCACCAAGTTTCGGAACAGATGCATATACCTCATCAAACTTTTTCTCCCACCATCTTATCACCTTATCATCAAGCGGGTCAGCGCTTGCAACATCCGGATCGTCGATAGGAGCAGCATAATTAAGGCTCAGATACAGCTTTACCCCGAAAGATGAAAACAGTATCGAAAGATCCCTTACTTTATCAATAAATCTGTCGTTTATCAGATCACAAGCAGCCCCCTTGACATTAACATTGTTGATAACAACACCGTTATATCCCAGCGAGCACAATATCCTGGCATAATCCCTGGTCCTCTCATTAATAATAAGGTCATTGTCCTTAAAGAAAAATGAATCACCGGAATATCCTCTTTCTATGGATCCATCCATATTATCCCAGTGATTCAGCATACGAAGCTTGTTGGCAGGAATCTCTGTCACATTAATATCTTCCCCGTCATTGAGCCTGTACAGGGCGATAAATCTGAACGAGCCAAATATAAGGCCGTTTTCGGTATTTGCTTCTATCTTGTATCCCATTACCGATGTACTTATCCGATAACCTTCGTCATTCAATGATCCATCGTTAATAAGATCAAGTACTATATTCAGGTTTTTAAGAAAAGCACATGATTTAAGTTCATTAACAGCGTTTTGAACGATCGGGCTGTCCTTAAGATTGTCGTTAAAACTGACAACAGTGCCATTATCGTCGGTAATATAATCAAGCCATAGCTTCGTGTACATATTTGTGCAGCACCTCCCTGATCTTGCCTTTTTGTCCGTTCATTTCGTTATAGAATCCAAGTATCTTATCGCCGAGCCCGTCCTCAAAAAGATCGACCGCGAATATTTCCTTCTTTTTGAGTATTTCCTCGGGTGAGAGCTTTATCAGTTCATCGATCATCGGATCCGGGCTTAATTCAAATGAGTTTTCTTCATCATCTACTCCCTTAAGATATTTAAGATATCCGGCAAGTACCAGCGGGATCAGAGTCAGCGAATCCGTACTAAGATCAGCAGATCTTCGATAGGCTTTTATTGTTTCACCGAATCTGATGGGTATCTTCTGCGATGTATCGGTGGCTATCCTCTGCGGAGTGTCAGGCATGAACGGATTGGGGAGCCGCTTTGTAAGAACAGCATTAAGAAATTCCGCAGGTGACAAAACCTCGGGATCGACAACCACAGGCATGCCCTCTTTATTTCCCAGAGTATATACGAGATTTCTAAGATCCTCATCATCCATTTCATCATGTATGGTCTTATATCCGAGCAGACATCCGAATATAGCAAGCGATGTATGGAGCGGATTAAGGCATGTACAGACCTTCATCTTTTCAGTCTTATCGACTGTTTGCTTATCTGCATAGATAACTCCTGCTTTATCAAGAGGTATTTTCCCGTTTGGAAACGAGTCCTCTATTACCAGATATTCAGTTTCTTCCGCATTGACAAAAGGAGCCACATAGGTCTTTTTGGTCGTTATCACCTGTTCAAGATCCTCTATCCCGTCTGATCTTAATGAATCATAAACGGTCTGGTCAGGTCTGGGTGTGATCTTATCTATCATTGACCACGGGAAAGAAACCTTTGAAGGATCTTTTACATAATCAGCAAAGCCGCGATCATCCCTGTTTTTTGCTGCCCATCCATCGGCATAGGTAACTACTGCATCATACAGCTTATCCCCGTTGTGTGAGCAGTTATCCATAGATACCATCGCTATCGGCAGCCTGCCGTTTTGGTATCTGTGATAGAGCAATGATACGATCTTGCCCATATAGCTGTCTGTACCGTCCGGGCCAGCATCAATATCCTTTTTCACACTGTCAAGGAGGTTACCTGACGCATCTTTGACAACATAACCCTTTTCAGTGATCGTAAAACTGCACATCTTAAGTGATGCATTGGCGAAAATATTCTTTAAGGCTTCAAAGTCTTCGCAGTTATCACGGTCCAATATAAGTGATGAAGCTATACTTCCAATGACCGTTTTATCCATTGAGCCGTCAGATTTTAAAGTGACCAGTATGCTGAGATTATCATGCGGCCTGTACATTTTTTCAACGATCTCGTAATCATATCCTTCGCATACTACAATTCCCGTATCGGCAATGCCGTCCGCGATTAGTTTTTGCATCAGGTTTCCCTGAAAAGCCCTGAAAATATTACCGGCTCCGAAATGAATCCATTCCGGAGCTTCCTTTGTGTTCTTTATAATGACATCTCTGTCATAGTCAGGCAGGTTATAACCCTTCTTTATATACTCTTCTTTGTCTGACCTGATACCTTCATTAGTTAGCAGCATGAATACTCTCCTCCCAAGTCGTCACTTATTATTCTGACTCTTGCAGATAGCCTCCCACAGGCCGTTTAAATATGTAGCTCCGAGGGCCCTGTCATAAAGTCCGTATCCGGGCATGGCAACTTCATCCCATATCATTCTTCCGTGATCCGGACGTATCGGGCCTTCAAATCCTATATCATACAATGCCTTCATGATCTCATACATATCAAAGCTGCCGTCGGATGACAGGTGAGCCGCCTCTTCAAAATCATCGTCTGAGTTGAACTTAAGATTTCTGACATGGGCAAAATGAATCCGTCCTTTAAGCTCCCTGATCATTGTGGGAAGATCGTTCGCCCTGTTCGTACCATATGATCCGGCACAGAATGTAACGCCGTTATGCGGATCATCCACCATCTTCATCATTCTCTTGATGTTCGGAAGATTTATTATGATCCTCGGAAGGCCGAAAACCGACCATGCGGGATCGTCAGGATGGATCGCCATCTTAATATCGTATTTGTTACATACCGGCATGATCCTTTCAAGAAAGTACTTAAGATTATCAAAGAGCTTTTCTTCATCCACATCTTTGTACATATCAAAAAGTTCTTTGATCCTGGCCATTCGTTCCGGTTCCCACCCCGGGAGTATCGCGCCGTTTGAATCATCTTTGATGGAAGCAAACATCTGCTCGGGATCCAGGGAATCAATAGCCTTTTGGGTATAGGCCAGAACCGTTGAACCATCGGGACGAACCCTGGCAAGCTCCGTCCTGGTCCAGTCAAACACGGGCATAAAATTGTAGCAGACCATATGTATATCTTCCAGCCCGAGATTTTCCAGTGTTTTAATATAATTATCGATATAGACGTCACGATCGGGAGTCCCGACCTTTATAGCATCATGAATGTTGACAGATTCAATTCCGCTGATATGAAGTCCTGAATCCTCAACCTCTTTTTTTAAGGCAGCGATCCTTTCTCTGGTCCAGACCTCCCCGGGTTCGGTATCATATAAAGTCGTGATAACTCCTGTCACTCCCGGTATCTGCCTTATCTGCTTTAATGTCACAGTATCAAAGCCTGTTCCGAACCATCTTAATGTCATTTCCATTTTGCCAAATCTCCGTTCCTGTATTGCTAACTGACTCAATCTTAACTTTTATTTCATCAATGGTATTATGCGTTCCGATCG
>JAILAN010000181.1 GCA_024681595.1 Lachnospiraceae bacterium | reverse complement strand
GGAAGGTCCCTTGGAGACTACGAGGTAGATAGGTTCAAGGTGTAAGCATGGTAACATGTTCAGCTGATGAATACTAATAGACCGAAAGCTTATCCAAGCAAATGTCTGATCATATGTGTTCGGTTTTGAGGGTACTTAAAGTACTTTAAATGGCCTGGTGGCTCAGCTGGTTAGAGCGCCGCCCTGTCACGGCGGAGGTCGTGGGTTCGAACCCCATCCGGGTCGCTGCATCGAATGATGCAATTGAAAATTAAAATGGGATCTTAGCTCAGCTGGGAGAGCATCTGCCTTACAAGCAGAGGGTCATAGGTTCGAGCCCTATAGGTCCCATTTTTCGCAGATATGGCTCAATTGGCAGAGCAGCTGATTTGTAATCAGCAGGTTGAGGGTTCGAGTCCCCCTATCGGCTGTTGGTCTTACTTAAGATCAAATGGGCGGATTCCCGAGTGGCCAAAGGGGACAGACTGTAAATCTGCTGGCAACGCCTTCGGTGGTTCGAATCCACCTCCGCCCAGTTGCTATTTTATTAACGCGGGATAGAGCAGTCTGGAAGCTCGTCGGGCTCATAACCCGGAGGTCGTAGGTTCAAATCCTACTCCCGCTACTTTATTTTATAATTGAAGTTTTTCAATTATTTATATTTTTGCCCAGATAGCTCAGTTGGTAGAGCAGAGGACTGAAAATCCTCGTGTCGCTGGTTCGATTCCGGCTCTGGGCACATTTAAGAGCCTTCAATTCACGAGTTGAGGGCTTTTATAAATTTCCTTTTGTTTTAAATGATTGTAAATTCGGTGGGATCGATCTGCCGGATCCGGAGATAATATTATGTCGTTGGAAGAATATCTTGAACACTATCTTGCCTGGCAGGATATGCTGAAATTTTTTCTCATCGCACTCGGAGCGCTGATGGGATGCATACTTATCGTTATTATTTTTGTCCGCGCAGTTGCGGCATTTGCATCAGGAGGATATAAAAAGAACCTGTTTTCAAAAAAGGCCCTTAACGCAGTACAGAGGTTTTACGAGATCATTTTTTCCGGAGCATCTATACTGTCGTTTTTATCTCTTTTTTATATCATTGACAGATTTATGGAGCCCGGAGATTTCAGGACCTTCTGGGATGCGCATAAGGATTTTATATTACTTTTGATGATCGTTTTGTCCATAGTGTTTAACAACCTGATCGACCGTATCCTGATCCCTCTGCGTAAAATCTCACGCTCGGAGATGGCTTCGGTGAGACTGGCTGGAATGCTGTATGTGATACTCATATTCATATATATCAAGTATGTATACGAGAACAATAACTATGACGGATTCATAATGTATTTCCTCGGATTGATGATAGGACGTTTCGTATATTTTGATGTATCCTTCAGAGAATCATTAAAGACCCTTAAGGACGGCATTATGCAGATCCCGGTCATGATAGTGGGGCTCTCGTGCGTGGCATTCATGTGCTATATAGGATTCGGAAGCAAATATCTGCTCATATCAAATGGTGTTCTGGTAAGTACATTTATAGCACATATTTTTCTGATCGCCGGGATCTTCTTAATACATCACAGCCACATTGTTCTGCTCTTTACCGGAGGAAGATACAAAGGAACTGATTAGATCAGCCCGTAAACGGAAGGAATAATAAATGCTTGAAAGTCTGCGGATAGTCGGAACTCAGGTCTTTATCCTGTTCATATTGATCATGCTGGGATTCTTCGGTGGCAAAAAGAAGATGATAAGCAAAGAAGGTGTCAGAAGCATTAATGAGATAATGCTCTACTTTGTGACACCCTGTGTTATCATAAATGCTTTTCAGAGAGAATACGATCCTGCACTGCTGCATTCGCTGCTGCTGTCTATACTGGCAGCCGTGATATCCCATGTAGTATGCTATGCAGCCGGTTTTTTATTTATACATGATAAGGATGAAGCAGCCAAGAGAACCAAGAGATTTGCGATAGCATACTCCAACTGCGGATTTATGGCGCTCCCTTTGCTTGATGCTATCCTGGGAAGCGAGGGAGTTTTTTACGGGGCAGGATATCTGACGATCTTTAACATACTCGTCTGGTCCTACGGCCAGTATATGATAGGCAAGGGCAAGGAAGGCTTTGAGATCAAAAAGGCATTCCTGAATCCCGGAGTGATCGCTTCCATAATAGGATTTATCTTTTTTGTGACATCATTTACATTACCGACACTGGTCATTGAGCCGATAAAGTATATGTCTGCTCTTAATACCCCGGTTCCGATGCTGATAATAGGATACACGATCTCATCATTTGCACTCAAAGAGCAGCTAAGGATAAAGAACGAGATAGTTACCCTGGCATTGCGACTGGTCATATGCCCTATGGTGCTGCTGGGCATTTTGTATCTTATAGGATTCAGGGGAACGCTGCTTATCGCATCCATGATATCTGCCAGTGCCCCGGTTGCCGCGATCAGCACCATGTTTTCTATCAAATATGACGGAGACGTCAGACTGGCATCAAAAATGGTTGCGGTATCATCACTCTTTTCCATATTAACGATGACACTGATAGTAGGATTTACAAGATATATAGCATGACGCTTTAAACATATTTCAGGTCAGCGGTTGATCATACAGGAGAATAAATGCCTGAACCATCTTATGAATTTAAAAAAGCCCTGGGCAATATGACGCGTGAAGTGGCCTACAAAGCTGCTGTCAGGCATCTTACTGATAATGAGTATTCGCTCGACCAGATAATGGAGCATTTAAGCTATCCGGTATCGAGAGATGAAGTTCAAAGAACCATGTATGAGTACATGCTTGAGAGTGGGATAATATGTGAAGATCTTCCGGATGAGGATTCCGTTAAGGAAAAAGTAAGCTACATAATGGAAGAGGGAACATATGGCAAAAGGAGCTATCGAAGGATCATTGAAACAGATGCGGCAGGAAAAAGCGAATATGCTCCCTGTGATTTCGGAACACTGGACAGGATCGGGTGGGAGAGAATAAAAAAGAGGCTCGATAAAAAGGATATTGAATATATAACAGGCATACCATGGCCTGATAAGACAGTCTATCATCGTATGACGGAACGATTTAAGGGGATCTGTTCACGGCTTGCTGAAGATAAGTAAAGGATACTTAATGCAATAAAAACCGTAACCGGCCTGAAATATGCTATAATTATATAGTTAGAGACTAATTTGGACCGAATGACATGTCACCTGAAAGATTAGAAAAAAAATACAAACTGCACAGGCAATTACATAAACAATTGGAGGATCATGCATCAGATATCCTCTCGTCCGAAAAATTCCAGTCAACGCGGACACACATACAGCACGGCTCGATCCCCGTTCACAGGCATTGTATAGACGTAGCTAAGCATGCGCTGCTGATCTCAAATGCCCTTAAAATGCGGGTAAATGAAAAAGAGATGATACGCGGTGCGCTGCTTCATGACTACTTCCTTTACGACTGGCATGATAAAGGTAAAAGACCGGAGGGACTCCACGGCTATCGTCATCCCGGTGCTGCTCTTAAAAACGCCAGCAGGGACTATGAACTGACAGACAGGGAAAAGGACATAATCCGCAGCCATATGTGGCCACTGACATTGACCAAGATCCCACATTACAAAGAAGCGTGGATAGTGTCTGCCGCAGATAAATTCTGCTCACTGCTGGAAACGCTGAAATTAAGGCACGGAGCAGCCAATAAGTATATAGAGAACAAAAAGAGGCAAAGCAATTCCGCTAAGACGGATGGCTGACAAAATATGGGAAAACTGATCTATCTGATGGGCAAGAGCTCATCCGGCAAGGACACGGTATACAGGGAACTGCTCCGTGACAACTCGCTGAAGCTTAAAAAGGTCGTACTGTATACCACCAGACCTATCCGCGAAGGAGAAACTGACGGAGTACAGTATCATTTCGTTGACGAAAAGGTTTTTAACGACTTTAAAGAAAAAAACAGAATTATAGAGGACAGGGTATATAATACCTATCACGGACTGTGGAGGTATTTCACCGTAGATGACGGATCTATCGACATCGATAAGAACGATTATCTTATCATAGGAACACTCGAATCCTATGCCAGGACCGCCGAGTACTATGGGAAAGAAAATGTTCTGCCGATATATATAGAGGTAGATGACGGCATCAGGCTCCAAAGAGCTCTGGACCGTGAAAAAAACCAGGAAAACCCGAAGTATCAGGAAATGTGCAGGAGATTTTTAGCAGATGCCGAGGACTTTTCCGATGATAAAATGGCCGAGGCCGGTATCACGGAGAGGTTTCATAATGAGGACCTGTTAGCATGCCTTGACAGGATAAAGAGGTATCTGTCGGAGAATATGTAGTGGATATCAAAGTCAACGCCAGCACACCAATTACACAGCCGGAAGTTGCCAAACCGGTCCAGGAGACCGATCAGAGCTTCAAATTCACCCTGATGAGCCAGATAGGAGATGAGGGTCTTCAGGAGCGGCTGACTGCCATGATGGATGAGATCACCAGACAGGGCGATAAACTGGCCAAGCGGCGTGACATCAGGGACATGAAACGATACAGAACGCTCATCAAGGACTTCATGAATGAAGTAGTGAGCAGATCCCATGAGTTCAGCAGAGAGAATTTCCTTGATAAAAAGGGACGTCACAGAGTGTACGGAATAGTCAGACTCGTAGATGAAAACCTTGATGCACTGGCCCAGGAACTTATGAAGGATGAAAAGGATCATATGGCGATCCTTAACAAGATCGGAGAGATCAGAGGGCTGCTGCTGGATATTCTGACATAGGAGGTAGATATGCCGTATTTCAGAGATATAGTCGGACAGGAACAACTGAAGGAACATCTCAAAAATGCAATACTCCAGGATAAGGTTTCGCATGCATACATAATCAGCGGTGAGCGAAACTGCGGCAAGGAGTTCCTGGCCAAGGCATTTGCGCAGAGTCTTCAGTGCGAGAAACGCATAGAGAACGAACCCTGCGGTGAATGTCATTCGTGCAAACAGATGGAGAGCTTAAACCACCCGGATGTCATTTTCGTATCACATGAAAAGCCTACAGTTATAGGTGTTGATGATATCAGGGAGCAGATTAATGCGGACATAGCGATCAAGCCGTATCAGGGACCCAAGAAGATATACATCATAAATGACGGAGAACTGATGACACCTCAGGCTCAGAACGCGCTGCTTAAAACACTCGAGGAGCCGCCTGAGTATGCTGTCATACTGATACTGACGAGTAATGTTGAAGTATTCCTTCCCACCATATTAAGCAGGTGTATACAGCTGTCGTTCAAGCCGGTAAAGGATGAACTCATCAAAGATTTCCTGATGCAGAATATGCAGATCCCGGATTACAAGGCAGGCATCTGCGTGGCATTTGCCAGAGGTAATGTGGGCAAGGCAAGGCTGCTGGCCAAATCAGAGGAATTTGACAAGGTCAAGGATGAGGCGCTGTCATTGCTTAAGAATATTGATGATATGGAGATTAACGAGATCGTCAATGCGATAAAAAAGATAAACGAGTACAAGTTTGACGTTAACGATTATCTTGATATCTTTTCAATATGGTACAGGGACATGCTGCTTTTCAAGGCTACGCGCGATGCCAACGGACTGGTGTTCAGAGAGGAGCTGCAGTATATTAAAAGGGCTGCCGATAAGAGTGCCTACGAAGGGATCGAGAC
>JAILAN010000177.1 GCA_024681595.1 Lachnospiraceae bacterium | reverse complement strand
GATAGGGGAGAACGTCAGGATCCTTCAGGATGCGATACGTCTCAGGACTAAGGTCAGATTTTACTTCGATCATATAAGTGCTGACAAGCAGTATATCCCCGGAGGCAGGGAACAAATCCTCACTCCGTACTATATCGTTATCTATAACGACAATTACTATGTGATCGGAGCATGGGACACTAAAAAGCGCGCAGTACATTACCGGATCGACCTGATGTCATCCGTGGAGATCGTCAGGGATAAGGACGGAAATCCCGTGCCGATGCGTCCGATGTCGGAGTGCAAGGACCTGCCGAACCGCGATGAGGGCTGGGATCCCGGTAAGTATATGGGCGAGCACCTGTACATGGCCTTTGACACTGATGACGAGAAGCCCCGCAGGATCAAGATCAGGATCCCGACCGACAGGATCAACCGGTACACAATCCTGCATGACTGGTTCGGGGACCACTTCGAGCTCAATGAGAAAGCAACAGCGAAGTGCGAGAAAGGTTATGAAGTCGTGGATGTAGTCACATCACCCACCATGCTGGTTCACTGGGCCATGCAGTATGCCGACTTCTGCGAAGTGCTGGATAAGGATGTACGGGAGAAGATACGGAAGGAAGTCTCCGCACTGAAGGCGAAGTATAAGAACTGAATTTTGTGATCTCAGTGTAACAGGAGGAAGTAACATGCCCAAAGGGATAATATCTGAAAAAAACGATCGAGCAAGGTATTATACGTGGCAACAGAAAACATGGAATCAGGAATATGCCGAATACATAAAAAAACATGATAACTTTGAAGGAGTTGTTTGGGAGAGTGAGTATACTGCAAACAAAGAATGTGAAGCTGCTGTTTTTTCGCAAATGTTATTTGGCGAACTGTTTAAGGATCACTTTGGTCCGGACAGAATAGAGTTTGAAGTAAATTCTTATTATTCGGTTTGCAGTTTGGATAACAATAAACCATTTTTGATATTGTACGATGTAATGAATACCAAAAATCTGACTCCGGCGCAACGGCATTGCATCGGGAATTACGCGTGTTACCCGAGACTTGAGGGAGGGACGCTTCAGTTCATACACAAATGGCATAATGAGGATTGGCCTGCTTTTTTGAATTGGCTGTGTGATAACTGGGATAGGGAAACTGTAATCTATAAGATGAACAGCTATTGTCAGTCAGCGTCAATGAAAGACAAATGGGGTATGACCTTTGAAGACTATATGATTCTTACATGTCAACAGATGTATTATGAGGAAATCTATTGTGGCTTGAGAGACAATAAATTCAACAGTATTGCTGATGTTAACCACATAATAAGGGAAAAGACCGGAAATCTGAAATTTGTGAAATCCTGTGATGTGGATTTCGGTTATATAATAAGAATCAGGCAGAAAACCATAGAAAGTGTTGTTTTTAAGTGACGTGATCCACAGGATGGTCATGTAACATTAACATCTTAAACATCCACGCCTCCATAATACAGATGTAACGCAAAACACAGTTGTATCATGGAGGTATTCATTATGCAGACACAGTTTAATTATGGTCACATCGTTTGTTTCTATCCTGTTATCGACGCGGAAAAAAGGATGGAAGTCTTTATCCCCGACCTTTACCCATGGGAAGAAGGTGCCGGGGAGACAATAGTTTTTCTCAATGATAAGTACAGCATCGATGCAAACAAGAAGTCTAAACTCCTGTTCTATGAGGATCATAAGAGCATGCGGGAGATAGATCTTCATTTCGAAAGCGGTTACTCCGATAAGCCGGTCGCGTTTCTGCAAAAGACCCTCGCGGAGGAGGGGATAATCTTTGAACCGGGAAACGGAAGAGGATGCGATGGCATCAAATGGTGTCAGGAGGACTATACCTCTGAAGTCATGTACTGCGAAGACGCTATGATGGATCGCTGCACGGGACCCTATTGGGGAGAACAGTACCAGTTTGATTTTCTTAATGAATCATGCAGGCCGGTCCTTGGCAGCCAGGCTGTAAGAAGCATCCGGTTCAGCGATTGTGTGAGCGGAGTGTGGTCGGAAATGGAGAAATGGTTCACAAAACTTCTGGATGAGCCGAGGGTTATTGATCGCCACGAACTTTCGGTGATGGCCCGTGAGCTGACCGAAGGCGGCCCGTTTGATCTGTCGGTATTTAAAAATATCGGGTGTGAATACGACTGGATCCACCTGGATATATAGGGAGCAGATATATGGCAACTTACGTAATTTCCGATATTCACGGTCAATATGACCTGTTCATGAAGATGCTTGAGAAGATCTCACTTAAGGATGAGGATACCCTCTATGTGCTGGGAGATGTTCTGGACAGAGGACCTCATCCTATAAGAGTGCTCCGGAAACTAATGGAGATGCCGAACACCATATGCATAGTCGGTAACCACGAGCTGATGGCACTCGAGTGTCTTAAGTTTCTCATGCAGGAAGTTACGGAAGAATCCCTGGCGGGACTTGACCGGGATATGCTGGAGGGGTATCTCATATGGATCGAGCATAACGGCGGGCGGACCACTCTGGATGAGTTCCGCACGCTGGATGCGAGTTCCCGTCAGGATGTGATCGACTTCATCAGAGATTTCGATATCTATGAAGAGATTAATGTTGAGGGGCAGGATTATCTCCTGGTGCATGCCGGCCTCGGGAATATCTATCCCGGAAAAGATATAGAGGATTACTCCCTTGCCGATCTCGTCTGGAGCAGAGCGGAATATGACATTGAATATTACCCGGATAAATATGTAGTGACCGGCCACACACCTACACAGGGGATTCCGGGTAATCCGAATCCCGGATACATCTACAGACATAATAATCACATAGCGATCGACTGCGGATGTTATATCCCGGGAGGAAGATTGGCCGCGATATGCCTCGATACGGGCGAAGAGTATTACATAGAGAATTCCTAAAGGAGATCCTTCACTGAGCAGTTAAGAACACTCGCCAGCCGGACTGCGGTTTCGGCTGATGCGTGTTTTAGTTCTTTTCTTCCCTGTTCATATTGCTCGATCATGCGTTGAGATACACCTGATCTTTCAGCTAACATCTTTTGCGTCAGTTGAGCATATTTACGCAGACGTTTTAATTGAGCCTCGTTGTTATATGCTGATATTCGCGCGTCAATGACTTCAACAAAATGAGTAATATCCATTTCATGATAAGGGTTATACATATCTATGATAGACGTTATAGGGGTGACCCTGTTGATCTTTTCAAAAGGTGTGTTTGTATACCATGAATAATACGCAACAGACCAGCCGGCAAAGTATTCCGGGGATTTTTCGAACACATAGACCGGAGATACTTCACATTCAGAACCGGTCAGGCGATAGTAAACCTCGAACGCCAATTCATAACCGGATTTGCCGACAGTATATGCGGGTGTGCCTGTCTCGACGGAGTGTGCCAGACCGGTTGAGATAAATGCGTTGTAGAATTTCGATATGTCCCATTTGAGATCATATGCAGCAAAGTGAAGCATATCGCCCATGGCGCGCTGGGTTTTTGAAAGGTAGCTTTTATCGTATGCGTGGATCATGTGTTTTTATTCCTTCATCTATGATATTGACTACATAAATCCCTCCGGGCACATAGGAATCTTTATCGATCGCAAAATAAGCATCTCTTGCGCGTTTATCACGTTCGTTTTTCTTTGATAACCAAGGTTCGAAAGGAACATGTTCTGCTGTATCAAAACTGATCTTAGAGAACGCTTTTTCACTTTTTAGGACTATCTGGTCACCGAGATCTCCCAGATGCATTGCATTATTGAGCTGGGCAACAGAAATAGTGTTATTAATGAAGTCCTGAGCGAACGAGAAATAACTGTCGTCAGCCCGGTATCCCTTGATAACATCGTACTTTTCATAATCGATTCCAAACTCTGAGATAATGTATTCCTTTGCAGCTGCAGCGAGAGGAGTTTCTATAACGAATGTACGGTTGATGAGCAGAATAGATAACCATGTCAGAATGGGATACGTATTCAGGTTAAGGACAGATAATCCCCTATCATCAAAATTGTAGCAATTGATGAAACCTTCGTGGTCATCACTTACAGCCCATTCTCGTGCCAGGTCAGGATATTGAGTACAATAAAACCCATAACCGTAGTCATTATGGGGACGGCTACCGCGATAATATGGTTTCTTAATCTCTTTTTCCGATCCGTGATAAAGTATCATATAATAATCCGTGAACGCCAGACTACACCTGTGGATGTATAAGTATACTACACCTATGGGTGTATAACTTCAACCCCTGTGAGAAAAAGAAGTATATCCTCAACATCTTAAACATCTTGTCTCGCATAATACAGGTGTAAACATTAACGGCACATGTATTATGAGAGGTATATTTTTATGAAAAACATGATGAAAGAGTATCTTGGAAACGAATACAGCAGCGATCATCTGAGGAATTTCTGTCTGTACTGGATGAAAGGCATGGATAACAGAGACGAGTACGAGTCTGAGGATGAATGGCGCAAAGCCAACGATCTCGACTGCATGTATTTCGACGGTGATCTGCGAGCCGACACGCTGATGAGCGCCTGGACTCCGATCAAGTGGGTAGCTGACTGCTTAAACGCTGATCTGGGGATCAGATTCTATAAGAGAAGCAGAAACGACTACGATCCGTATCACGATCTTAAGATCCTTGCAGAAGACAGGGACCTGTATCTGAACCCTGAACACAGGCTGGTGCAGCTTCTGAACAGATTTCTGGAGTTGGCAGAACTGCGTTGCAATTTTATCCTGCTTCCCTGCAGGGAAATGAATCCCGCCAGATATAAGAGCATAATTCGCGACAGGGTCGTGTGGCTCTGTGACGAAGTGCCTTCAACGCTCGCGCATCTGTATGACAAGGACAGCCTCGGCAGGTTTTTCCTCGGTGATGACGGTGAGGTTGATGAGGAACGGGTGAGAGACTGGATCTATCGTGAACATCTGGAACCCGGTTTTGAACTCGGTGCAGTCAACCGTGAAAATATACTCCCGCTGCTTACGGGGCAGGATCCCTACGAGCCCGTATGGCCTGACAAAGAGGAAGATATAGCGGAAGCGTTGGAATATATGATCGGCTTCCTGGAGACACGCCGCGAACTGCTTGAGGACCCGGTCCGGAGACAAGGTTTCGGCTCCGGGGAACCGGGAACGGTTTCATACACTGCTTCCGCCGGGGGTTCGAGCAAAATCCCGGTGGCTGTTGAAAGGGCATTTCGCGGTGTCATGGAAAATGAATCAGAGGATAGCATCATTTCCGTCGAGTTTGATATCGTGAGCGATATTCCGACAGAGCAGAGTGACACGATCGACAGATGTATCCGGAAACTATGCAAATGGTATGGTAAAGATGGAATGATCCCATATGGGTTCAAATACAAAATGGATGGGAAGATGTATGATGCATGTGAGGTGAATGC
>JAILAN010000176.1 GCA_024681595.1 Lachnospiraceae bacterium | reverse complement strand
TAAAAATGGATTACAGATCATTGGGATTGGTAATGGGTATAGTAGTAGGAATTATATTATGTGTTGTGCTTTTTAAATTTTCTAACAGGGACAATAAGATAAAGACGAAATATGATGAAATGCAGGAGCTCCAGAGAGGACGGGCATACATGTACTCTTTCTGGACGCTTGCCGGACTTGAAACCGTAATGTGTCTCCTTCAGCTTGCGGAGGTAAGATTCTTTTCGGATCCTTTTACAGCTAACGTAACATGCATTATCATAGCGGCTCTGGTGCATGCAAGCTATTCTATTGAGCATGATGCCTATATAGGACTGAACACCAACAGCAAGAGATTTACCATAGTCTGCATAGTCATAGGGATTTTTAACGCGCTGATCGGCATCCTTCAGATCGCAAGAGGAACACTGGTACATGACGGTGTTTTACAGGCTCCGTTTACGAACATTCTGGTTGCGATCGTATTCCTTATCATAGGTGTACAGATGTATATCAAGAGCAAAACAGAAAAAACGGAGGAGGATTGAGAATATGAAGAATCTTAAGATGAAATCCGCCCGCGCCGCGCTCGATCTTTCTCAGGATGAGCTTGCAAAGAAATGTGAGGTGTCACGCCAGACTATTAGCGCGATAGAAAAGGGTGACTATAACCCTACGATCAACCTGTGCATATCGATATGCAAGGCTCTTGATAAGACACTTGATGAACTCTTCTGGGAATAAAGGTGATCGCATGAGCGTGAAATATTGGCCACAGACCTTAAGTGCAGGGTCTGTGGCTTTTTCTTCTATAATTAATACTTTTTGATCATGGTAAAATATGATCCGGAGTGATAGAATATTATAGATTTATGAGTTATTATTCATTGACTTCCGGCAAAATAAATAAGGAACAGGGATCTGCACTGTCCGCTGAATTCAGTGACGGACATACTATTGGCCCTGTTACCGTGTCGCAAAACAACCTTTTTATCAAAAAGGGATTGCGCAGATATTTCATTGCATACAGCGAAGCCGACAGGATATTCCGCAGGGTGAGGCGCCTGCATGCCAATATATGCTGCGGAGATGGGGACATCGAAGTCGAATACCTGGTCATCAGTGTGAATGGTAATGAGATCATGGAGATCACACTTCCCGGCAAAAAAGCCGCGAGAATGCTGCTGGAAGAGATAAAGCAGACAGCCCCGGAGCTTGATACCGCTGCCCCTCCCACAAACGACGAGGATGCCGGTGACGAGATCAGCGATGAAAAAGCAACAACAGAGGCGGATGCATGATCAGCCTTGATGAGATAAAGAAAAAAGCAGATCCCGGATACATTGCCGGAAGGGACTTTGTCAGATTGGATCGCCCTCTTGACAAAGACAGGGTATTTGATAATTTCATTGCTTCATATTCGGTCTATTATGATGTGGCTTTAAAAGATCATGACAACGGATCTGACAGGCCGTCTAAATTCGAAGTGACAGAAGGCTTTGATGCCGAAGCGAGATTTGACTCCAAAAGCGAGCAGTATTTTCTTATAAAAGCCGCAAAGGTGGCTGATATACACAGTGCTGAATATGTGTATTTCGCCCTTAGAGAAGAACTAAAGCTGGATGATATAAAAAATCTGGATGATAAAGCCTGGAGCGAGGGGATATCCCACGTCGTTCCGGGGCCCGATCACAAGAATACCGATGCAGTGCTTATCGTGATCGCAGACAGAATAGATGAAGATGCAATAGAATTCGTTAAAAAGACAAAGCACAGCAAAAACTACAGGATGGCCCTTCACGGCTATTCGAATTACAGAACGGTTGCAGTTGAGCTGAGTACGGGAACGGCATATTTTAACCGCCAGGCCAGGATCCTTATGAAGCTCGTTGGCAATATACTCAAAGAGGAAAAGGAGATTTCAAAATGACAGCACTGTTAATCATTCTTGCTGCTATAGCATTGCTGATCGTAGGTTATATCACCTATGGTTCATGGCTTGCTAAGCAATGGGGTATCGACCCTTCAAGAAAAACTCCCGCTATCGAGAAAGAGGACGGTGTAGACTATGTAGCCGCACCTCCCGCAGTTCTTATGGGACATCATTTCTCATCTATAGCAGGTGCAGGTCCCATCAACGGACCTATCCAGGCATCCGTATTCGGATGGCTTCCCGTATTTCTGTGGTGCGTGATCGGAGGTATTTTCTTCGGCGGCTTACAGGATTTCGGTTCACTGTTCGCATCCATCAGACATGATGGTAAGTCGCTCGGTGAGATCATCAACGACACAATGGGACAGAAGGCTAAGAAACTCTTCCTTATATTCGGCCTTCTCGTTCTGATCCTGGTTATTGCATCATTTGTCAACGTTGTTGCAGGTACCTTCTTTACCGAAGAGGGCGGATTCGGATTCACAGGTTCACCTACCAACAATCAGACTACCGCAATGATCTCTCTGCTCTTTATCGTTATAGCAGTCATCTACGGATATGTTACGAACAAGATGAATATCAAGACCCTTCCTGCTTCAATCGTAGGTATAATCGGTATCATCATTATCACTGTCATAGGTCTTAAGTGCGGTTTCGTAATGGGACGTACCGCATGGATCGTATTCATCGGTATATATATTGTCATTGCTTCGCTGGTTCCGGTATGGATCCTGCTTCAGCCCAGAGATTATCTTTCAAGCTTCCTGCTTTATGCCATGATGGCTATCGCAGTAGTAGGTATCCTGGTTGCAGCATTTACAGGCAGCGCTCAGTTCACGATCCCTGCGGTTACAGGATGGAGCACCAAGATCGGAAACATGTTCCCGGCTCTGTTCATCACGGTAGCCTGCGGTGCTTGTTCCGGATTCCACTCACTCATTTCTACAGGAACTACATCTAAGCAGTTAAGAAACGAAAAAGATGCCAAGCCCATCGGATACGGCTCAATGCTCATCGAATCTGCACTCGGTATCGTTTCTTTGATCGCAGTTGGTATGGTATTTGGCAAGTACACAGAAGGCGGCTTTGGCTCTCCTTCTGCAGCATTCGGTGCTGGTATCGCTATCATGTTCGGCGCAGAGGGAACAGGCATCTACAATACTATAGCTGCTTTGCTCACACTGGCTGTTTCGGTATTTGCACTTACTTCTCTTGATACAGGAACACGTCTTTCAAGATTCATGTTCTCTGAACTCTTCCTTAAGGAAGATGAAGCTACATGGAAGGATGCTTCAGGTATCAGAAAGGTATTGGCTCATCCTCTGTTTGGAACAACATTCATGGTTGTTATAGGATGTGTCCTTGGCGGATTAAAGCTTTCTGCTATATGGGCTCTGTTCGGAGCAGCTAACCAGCTCCTTGCAGGAATCGCTCTCCTTGCTGTATGTGCATGGCTCGGCGAAGTAGGCAAGAACAACAAGATGTTCTTTATCCCTATGGTATTCATGCTTTGCGCAACACTTACATCTCTCGTTCAGACGATCATCAAGAAGTTCGGTGCTATCGGCGGCGGCGAAGCAGTATGGGGAGATTACTTCCAGCTCGTATTTGCTCTGGCTATGACAGTTCTGGCTGTTATCCTCGTTATCGAAGGTATCCAGACATTCGCCAAGCAGAGAAAAGCTAAGGCTTAAGAATTGCTTTTTAATTATTTCTGAATTGATAAAGGGCTATCGTAGATCTATACGGTAGCTCTTTTTTTATTGTCTGGTATGGAAACGCCGGGCAACAACATTTTCCACGCAAACACGCGTTGCGAAAGGTTTGCTTAGGAAAAGTTGTTGCCGGCGCTTCTTCCACGTAACACACGTTACAAAAGGTTTGGTTAGAAAAAGATGTTGCCCGGCGCCTCTTCAATAAAATAAATAAAATAATTTTCAAAAAAGTACTTGACAGCATTATAACACTAGTGTACTATCTAGATAGTACAGTGATACAGACGGAGTCGGTATGTACCAAATAATCTAAAAGGAGGATACGATATGCAGTACGACTCAAAGATACCTATTTACCTGCAGGTCGTGAATGCCATCAAAGCGGATATAGTGACCGGTAATCTTAAATGCGGTGAAAAGCTCCCGTCCGGAAGGGACCTGGCCGTTAAGTATACCATCAATCCGAATACCTCCGCCAGGGTATATCAGGAACTTGAAGCGCAGGGTGCCTGCTTTACCAAAAGAGGAATGGGAACTTACGTGACCGAAGATACTTCGATGATCGAGAAGTTCAAAAAGGAGATGGCGCAGAACGCTTTGGATGATTTTCTGATGAGTATCAGCAAACTCGGAATGTCCAAAGAAGAAGCGATCGATCTGCTACGTGAACACACGTAGCATCCAGACTTACAGACAGTTTATTATGAGAAAGGGATAGATATTATGTTGGAAAGTATTGAAATTACCAAGAAATTTATTGGCAAGACTGCCGTAGACAATATCTCCATGAAGCTCGAAGCGGGACATATCTACGCACTCTTAGGGCCTAACGGAAGCGGCAAGACGACCTGGATGAAGATGGTTACAGGTCTTATAAAGCCCACGTCCGGCTATGTAATGTATAACGGAACCCCTATCGGGATCCCGAGCCGCAAGGATATCGCCTATATGGCTACCGAGCCATATTTTTATGACTGGATGACGATCGAGGGCGTCGGAAAATATTATCAGGATTTCTTTGATGATTTTTCGATGGACAAATATCACATGATGTTAAACAGAATGGAGCTCGACCGTTCCACAAAGACCAAGACACTCTCATCAGGTATGATGGCTAAGCTCAAGGTAGCAGTGACCATGGCCAGAGAGGCTAAAGTATATCTGCTGGATGAACCCCTTAACGGAATAGACCTCATAGCCAGAGATGATGTTATGAAGACTATGATAGAGAATGCCAGAGAGGATAATATGCTCATTATCTCCAGCCACCTGGTTGAAGAACTCGAATCATTCGTTGATTCTGCTATCTTCATTAAGGATGCCAGACTCGCAGGAATCTTCAATATTGAAGAACTCAGACAGAGCGAGGGATTATCCCTGGCAGATAAATACAGAGAGATTTTCGGTCATGCAGGAGGTGAATACTAATGCTTAATCTGTTAAAATATGAATTTCGTAAAACACTTGGCGTAAAGGCCATTATTCTGGTACTTACAGCGGTTCTGGAGATTGTCTTCCTCATAGGGCTATACGGGGAATTTGATGCCCCCTTGGGAATCGGTGCGGGACTTCTGTTTACTACAGCATCAGTAGGCGTAATCGTTATCGGAATATACAGCATCATTCTGTTAAGAAACGATCTTAATACAAAACAGAGCTACATGCTCTTTATGACTCCCAACAACAGCTACAAGATCCTTGGAGCCAAGGTCATAGAGTGCGGACTGTCGATCTTTATCATAGGAATGTTTTTTACAGCTCTGGGATTTCTGGATTTAATGCTGGTATCACAGAAATTCGGAGAGATCGAGGAATTTTTTGAAGTGATCAAACTGATGTTTTCCGAGATCGCCGATTTTTCAGCATCAACCCTGTTTTCGACAGCTCTGTCTGTAATGACTTCATGGCTGTTCTCGGTAGTAACGGCGTTCTTTGCGGTCGTACTGTCAGCTACGTTCCTTAACGGCAAGAAGTTCAACGGACTGATCAGCCTCGTCATATTCATCGCTATCAGCTTACTTGTAGGATATATATTCAACAAGCTTCCTTTTGACAACGATATATATGATATGAAGATGGCCCTGATCACCGCTGGGTTCTATATAATCCCTACCGTGCTCATGTATTTTGTAACGGCATGGATCATGGACAATAAACTGTCTGTATAGTCTGCGGTAGGAAGCCGCCCGATAAGCAAAGCCAAATTGACATTTTTGCCCGTATTAAGGTACAATACCATAGTACACATCTGCGAAAATGCAGGCTGTGATTAAGGATCGAAAAGGGGATTAAAATGGATATTGAGGCTTTGTTTTCGGGTGAGAGACGGATTTATTCAAGGGTAAATCTCGATCTGCAATGCCTGATCTATGCAGACAACGTTGAGATGAACGGCGAAATAGTAAATGTCAGTGAGACAGGCATCGGAATCGTGGTTCAGATAGATGATGTAAAACATCCAATCAATGTGAATGATACCATTATGGTCACCGGAGTAAATGATGAAGAGGTGGCGCAGTTTGAAGCCAAGGTTATCCGAACCGTTGACGAGGACGGACATCTTCTTATCGGAGCCCGCATAGTGAACCAGAGACAGGTCGAGGATTTCATCAATAACGAAAAAGTCAAAGCATATATTAATCTGATAAGGAAAGCATCGGTTTAACCGATGCTTTTTTTGCAAGGACACATGCTGTGGGAATTTGCATTTTTACCGCATTGAGAGCTGGTAAGAAAAATATTTGTTGACAAAAATGATCGCGCTGATTATAGTATTAAGTGATACGAAAACGTTTTCCAGAAAATGGGAAATACTTAAGGAGGAAAAAAGTTATGAAGAAGAAAGTTTTAGCAGTACTGCTTTCTGCAGCAATGGTTCTTGGCCTTGCAGCATGTGGCAGTGCAGAGCAGGCAGCTTCAGCAGCAGTTGATGCAGCCGAAGATGCAGGCGTTGATACAGCTCAGGTTGCAGAAGTTGTTGAAGACGTAGCAGATGCTGTAGCTGATGCAACTGAGGAAGTTGAAGATTTCGGAACAGGCGAGATCAAAATCTGGGTTGCAGATGCCGTTGTTGATTTTACCAATGCCAAGGTTGCTGATTTTATGGCAGCAAATCCCCAGTATGCCGGATACACGGTTACTGTTGAGCCCGTTGGTGAAGGTGATGCAGCAGGAAACATGATCACAGACGTACAGGGTGGTGCAGATATTTACGCTTTCGCACAGGACCAGATCGCTCGTCTCGTTACAGCAGGTGCTCTTGAAGAAGTTGCTCCTGAGAACGTAGATGCAGTTAAGTCTCAGAACGATGCAGGTGCTGTTGGCGCAGCTACAGTAGGAAGCACACTTTATGCTTATCCTTTAACATCAGATAACGGTTACTTCTTATATTATGATAAGAGTGTTGTTTCAGATCCTTCTACTCTTGAAGGCATCCTTGCAGATTGCGAAGCAGCAGGCAAGAGCTTCTACATGGAGATCAACTCAGGCTGGTATCAGACAGCATTCTTCTTTGCTACAGGATGTGACCTTACATATGAAACAGATGATCAGGGTAATTTTACCAAGGCTAACGTAACATATGCTTCTGACAATGGTCTTGTTGCTTTCAAGAAGATGATCGAGCTTAACGAGTCAAAGGCATTCCAGAACGGTTCTGCTATAGGTGAAGCTACAAACTGTGCAGCTATCGTAGACGGAACATGGGATTCAGGCGCAGCTCAGGATCTGTTTGGTGATAACTATGCATGTGCTAAGCTTCCTACATTCAAGGGTGCAGACGGTAAGGATTACCAGATGAGCGGTTTCGGCGGATTCAAGCTCCTCGGAGTTAAGCCTCAGGATGATGAGCTTAAGCTCATGGTTTGCGATGCTCTTGCAGCATACCTTTCAAGCGAAGAAGTTCAGCTTGCCAGATACAATGAAGTCGGTTGGGGTCCTTCGAACCTTAATGCACAGCAGTCAGACGCTGTAAAGGCTGACGTAGCTCTTTCAGCACTCGCTGAGCAGCTTGCATTTACTATCCCTCAGGGACAGTACCCCGGTGATTACTGGGCACTTGCAACTTCACTCGGTGACAGTGTCAGATCAGGTGAGTATAAGTCATCTTCAAGTGATGATGATCTGATGAAGGCTCTTCAGGATTTCCAGGATACATGCATCTCTTACGCTCAGTAAGATACATTTATCGGAAATGACGTGATGTTTAATTAACAGGTAAAGGGAAGTCCGGCACTTTGCCGGACTTCTTTAATACCTTTCTATTTTTGCCTGCGATAAGCTATAATAGTAAACGGGGTTATTACTGTGATGGCAGGCTGAATATACTGAAACAATACATATTCAGAATATTCATGCTGTCTTGACAGCAAGGAGGTGTAGTATGGGAAAAGGCAAGACTGATCCTGCGGCAAAAAGGGGAAATGCCGTAGGAAATGTATTTAGGACCATAGGGGTTACATTCAAAGAAGGTGACTGGAAGACCAGGATCTCGTACATTATTCTGGGATTCGGTGAGCTGCTTCGCGGACAATGGCTCAAGGGAATCGCACTCATGCTCTGCGAGGTTGGGTTCATTGCATATATTCTGAAGGTCGGCAAAAAGTATCTTCCGAAGTTCACCACTCTGGGTACCGAGGTTACCAAAAAGGTGTCGAGAAAGACGGTATACGGGGACAACAGTTTCCTGATACTGCTTTTTGGACTCTTAAGTATTTTCGTGATCATCTTTTTTATCGTCCTGTGGTATGTGAACATTGAAGAAAACCGTGCCGAGGAGGAGATTCTTAAGGAAGGCAAGAAGCTTCCTTCAAATAAAAAAGTCCTTTTATCGCTTTTTGACAGCAACTTTGATAAGACTTTGCTGGCAATTCCGGTCATCGGTGTATTCGTGTTCACGGTGCTGCCGATCGTGTTCATGATCTGTGTTGCATTCACTAACTACGATAAAAATCACCAGGCACCGACAAATCTTTTCACATGGGTCGGATTTGAGAATTTTAAGAACCTTGTAACTTTCGGTTCGTCAGGCTTTGGAACAACGTTCTTTAAGGTTCTCGGCTGGACTCTGGTCTGGGCTTTCTTTGCAACATTCATAGATTATTTTCTCGGACTTGCAGTTGCGATGCTCATTAACAAAAAGGGCATAAAATTCAAGAAACTGTGGCGGACCATCCTGGTTGTTACGATAGCTGTTCCTCAGTTCGTATCATTGCTCTACGTCATGAAGATGTTTGCAAATGACGGACTTATCAACGGATATCTTCTTAAGTGGGGATGGATCAAACAGGCAATACCTTTCTGGACCAATCCGATGCTGGCAAGGATCACTATTATAGTGATAAATATCTGGATAGGTATTCCGTACATGATGCTCATCGCAACCGGCCTGTTGATGAACATTCCCGAAGACCTGTATGAAAGTGCCAGGATCGACGGTGCGAACGGGCTGCAGATGTTTAAGTCGATCACGCTGCCTTACATGCTGTTTGTTACCGGACCTTTCCTTCTTACACAGTTTACGGGTAACCTTAATAACTTTAATGTTATTTATCTGTTGACTCAGGGGCAGCCGCAATCAATGAAACTGGTAGAAAAGGCCGGTTCTACAGACCTGCTCGTCACATGGCTTTACAAGATGACGGTCAACAATACCAACTACCGAATGGCTGCCGTCATCGGTATCATGGTATTCGCTGTCACGGCTGTAGTATCCTTAGTGGTATACAATATGCTGCCGTCTGTTAGAGATGAGGAGGGCTTCCAATAATGAAAACGAAAAAGAATATAGGCAATGCCATAACATATATAATACTCGTGATCATCAGCATCATCTGGCTGTTCCCGTTCTTCGGACTTATCATGCAGAGCTTCCGCTCATATGATCCTTTGGTTGAATACGGCGGAATGGTAGACTATATAATCCCGAAGCATTTTTCTCTTGATAACTATAGATTCCTGTTCTCGGGAGAGACTAATTTCCTTATCTGGTATAAGAACACGATAATACTGGCGGTATTCATTTCTCTGTTTCAGACGATAATGGTGTTGTGTGTCAGCTACGCATTATCAAGGATGAGGTTTAAGGGAAGAACTTTTCTTATGAGATTCTGGCTGATCCTCGGAATGTTCCCCGGATTCCTTACAATGATCTGTCTGTATTTCCTGTTAAAGCAGTTCGGACTCACTCAGGCAGGTGCCATTCCCGGATTGATCCTCGTATCGGTTGCGAGCTCCGGAATGGGATATTATGTTTGTAAAGGATTCTTTGATACCATACCGAAGGCACTTGACGAAGCGGCCAGAATAGACGGAGCATCAAGAGCAAGGATATTCCTTACCATGATCATCCCGATGAGTAAGCCTATCATAATCTATACGGCACTTGTTGCGTTCATGGCACCATGGTGTGATTATGTATTTGCATCATATATCGCTTTCGGACATGATACGAGCTATAACGTGGCAGTCGCCATGACGAGATGGGTATGGACCAATGACTACCAGGGATATTTCACGAGATTCTGTGCAGGCGGAATACTCATAGCCATTCCGGTCACCATATTGTTCATGTGTCTGCAAAGATACTATGTCGAAGGTGTTACCGGCGGTGCTGTCAAAGGCTGATGTCATAACATCCGGTCACTGAAGATAAAGAAAACAAAAAGTAGGCGGCTTGCGTTCCGGCGCGAGCCGCCTTTATATATTTATATATTGCGCTTAGCTGCACACGTTTCTGATATAATTACAGAGTAAGCAAAAATTTTGATTTACAGCAAAGGAAAAATATGTCCGGAATACGAAAAACTAAGATAATATGCGTACTGATGGCTCTGACGATACTGCTTGCCGGATGTTCGAGGAATGATAACGGCCTTACGTCAGCCACTGGAACAGATTCTCAAATCGGCTCAGGCACAGCAATAGCACAGGATATCACAGATTCAGCAGACACACCAGATCAGTCTGCCGAGGCGAAGCCCGTATCTGCGCTTAATGTCATTGATGACAAATACAGGAACTACTATGAGGTGTTCGTTTATTCATTCTGCGACAGTGACGGTGACGGAATAGGAGATCTTAAGGGAGTTGATGAAAAACTCGGATATATCAAAGATCTTGGTTGTAACGGGATATGGCTCATGCCTGTAATGTCTTCACCCACCTATCATAAGTATGATGTTACAGATTATATGGCGATCGATCCGGAGTATGGAACGATGGAGGATTTTGAAAAACTGATCGCGGATGCTCATGAACATGACATAAATGTCATAATCGATTTTGTGATGAACCACACATCGTCAAAACACGAATGGTTTGTAAAGGCATGTGATTACCTTAAGGGGCTTGATCCTTCGGACACCCGCAGCCTGGAAGAACTTGTTGTGGAATGCCCGTACGTTGGATATTATCATTTTTCCCGTGAGAAGGAAAAGGAAACATACTATGAAGTTGACGGAACACCTTTTTACTATGAGGGCGAATTCTGGTCAGAGATGCCGGACCTAAACTATGCCTCAGAGGAACTGTGGAGCGAATTTGAAAGCATAATACCGTTCTGGGTTGAAAAGGGAGTGGACGGATTCCGCATGGATGCCACGATGCACTTCAAGGAAGGCGATACGGGATTCAACACCTCAGTAATGAAAAGGGCCTACGAATGCGCCCAAAAGTACAACCCTGATTTTTATATGGTGTCTGAAGTGTGGGCAGGTGAATCTACGATAGCATCATACTATGATTCCAAAACGGACAGCCTGTTTAATTTCGATGCTGCAGGATCCGAGGGAGTGCTCATAGGTGCTGCAAGGGGTAATGTCAAAGCATCGCGCCTTGTATCTTCGATGAAAAAGTACGAGGATGACTTCGGAGCGGTATATCCCGATTATATCGATGCGGCTTTTTTGACAAACCACGATATGGGACGTGTGTCCAATACGTTAAACGGCGATGAGAAAGCGATAAAGTTTGCGGGAGGCCTGCTGGGAACCATGTCAGGAAGCGTATTTGTGTATTACGGGGAAGAGATCGGCATGAAATCGCAGGGGACAAAAGATGAGAATAAGCGTCTGCCGATGCCCTGGGGAGACGATAACGGGATCTGCAAAGGTCCTGCTGATGCCGATAAAGGTATAACGAGCGACTTCGGATCGGTTGCGGATCAGATATCAGATGATGATTCAATCCTGAATTATTACAGGCATGTCATGAGGATCCGCAATACTTATCCTGAGATTGCAAGAGGCCATATCACAATCGTCGATGAGGCTACCAAGGACAATAAAGCCGTGATCATTAAAGCACATAACAATGAAAAGATCGCTGTCCTGATTAATAATTCAAAAAGGGATTCGGTTGACATAACACAGTCGGATATCACCCTTATCAACGAGCATTTGTGTAATGATACTGCATCCATAGTCGATCAGCTGACTGTTGACGGGAGCACGATCACATATGATGATGCCGGATTTGCCATGCCGCCAAGGAGCATTGCGTACGTAAAATAGCTGCAACAAATGCCGCACGTATGCGATCCGGTACGGGCGTACATATGCAAAATCAGCCGGTTTATTTGATTATATTGCCCGTTTATAGTATAATTTTGCGTAATAACCATCGTTTTGGGGCCGACGGACTAAGGCATACATGATTGCCGGGTAAATGGTACGCCGAGACGAGCCTGCCGGACTATGAGAAGGTAATAATCCAGTTATAAGGGGAAGCAGACTATTATGAAAAGAATCGATGATTATGTACAGGCACAATCGGAACTTTGCCGTAAGAGCGGAGATATCAAGGACTCGCTCTACAGTGAGTACGGGGTTAAAAGAGGATTAAGAGACCTTAACGGACAGGGTGTCCTTACGGGTCT
>JAILAN010000144.1 GCA_024681595.1 Lachnospiraceae bacterium | reverse complement strand
GATATCAAGGTCCATATTGCGGCCTATGATTACCTCGCCTTTACTGTTCCTTTTGTTTCCGCCATGGCACAAGATACCAGACACAGCATCAGAAGAACACTGAGGAATGCGGTAAATCTTTTCATAAAAATACCCCCTTGTAAAAAAATGTTTTCAACAAATAAGGTTCATATTTTTGCGGAAATTGCTTCTTTTCTGAATAATCCGGGGTGAAATACATCACTTGTCCGGGCATTGGAAATCACTATTCCGGAGATATGGAAATCATAGCTCCAGTATCAAGAAATCGCTTTTCCGATAAATAGGAAATCGTTTTTTTATAAATCCTTATAATGGAACCATGCGCCTATGGGTGTAAATTCATTATAAGGAGGTCACGGTTATGACCAAGTACAGAGAAATCATTAGGCTTACTGCTCTAGGATTCTCACAGCGCAACATCATGGCAAGTTGTGGTGTTGCACAAAAGACTGTCGTCAAAGTTCAAAAGTGTGCCAGAGAATTGAATCTTTCATGGCCACTCGATGAATCAATGACTGACGGGATGCTGAAAAAGCTCATGTTCTCAAAAGAGAACGAGGTATCATCCACAAAGCGAATGCCGGATTATGCCTACATTCGCAAGGAACTCCTGAAAAACGGTGTTTCCAAAAAACTATTATGGACGGAGTACATGGAGGATTGCCGACAAACCGGCGAAGAACCTCTGATGTATTCTCAGTTCTGCTATTACATTCAGCAGGACGAAAATAAACGCCGTGCCACCATGCATATCAATCGGAAACCAGGAGAACAGGTTGAGGTGGACTGGGCTGGCGATACCGCCAAGCTCGTTGATCCGTATACCGGCGAGATCACGGAGGCATATATCTTCGTCGGAGTCATGACATACAGCCAGTATGCTTATGTTGAGGCGTTTGCTGACGAAAAACAACAGTCATGGATCGATGCTCATGTCCATATGTATGAATACTTTGGTGGCGTTGCAAAGATCCTCGTCCCAGACAATTGTAAGACAGCAATTATTCATAACAAGGGGTGGAATGATCAACGGATCAACACCATCTATCACGAACTTGCGGAGCATTATGGGACAGCCATAATCCCGGCACGCGTTAGAAAGCCGAAAGACAAACCAAATGCCGAAGGTAGCGTTGGGAACATATCCACCTGGATTGTTGCTGCACTACGTAATGAGCAGTTTTTTACGATCGCAGAGCTTAACGCCGAGATCCAAATAAAGTTAGATGAGTTCAACCATCGCCCATTTCAAAAAAAAGAGGGTAGCCGGTACGAACTCTTCCACGACGAAGAACTGCCACTACTGGCACCATTACCCGCTACCCGATATGAACTGGCGGAATGGAAACAAGCCACCGTTCAGTTTAATTATCACATATCTGTAAACGGAATGCTATACTCAATTCCGCACGAATACATCGGCAAGAAGGTCGATGTACGGGTGACAGGTACTATCATCGAAGTTTTCTATAATCAGAACCGTGTTGCCTCTCACAGGCGTTTATACGGTCGCAAAGGTCAATACAGCACCGTTACGGAGCATATGCCGAAGGAACACCAGGATTATCTGGAGTGGAACGGCGACCGGTTCCGCAAATGGGCAGAAGGGATAGGTGAAAGCACAGTCAAAGTCATAGATTCAATCCTCCGATCAAAACGGGTGGAACAGCAGTCATATCGGGCCTGTATGGGGCTTTTGAAGATGGCGGATAAGCATTCGCCTGCAAAGCTTGAAGAAGCCTGTAAAACAGCTCTTTCATACACTCAGAGTCCAAGCTATAAAAGTGTGAGCAACATTCTCATAGCATCTAAGAATTCTGAATCCGATAGCACAGACGATAATACTGAATCCACGAAAAGTAATGCAAATGGCATCACCAGAGGTGCCGGATACTATAGGAGGAAATGAACATGACCCATCAGGCAACCATAGATAAACTCATTGAAATGAAGCTTACATCAATGGCGGATGCTTTCCGGATCCAGGAATCCGATCCATCCATGAAGGAGGTTTCCTTCGAAGATCGTTTCGGCATGCTTGTTGATAATGAGTATACTAGCCGGAAGAATAACAGGCTGAAACGTCTCATAAAGAATGCCCAGTTTGACCAGCCCTCTGCAAGTGTTATGGATATAAACTATACATCCGGACGCAAGCTAAACAAGGATCTGATCAAACGACTTGCAAGCTGCGAGTACATTGCCGATTACCGAAACATCTTTATCACCGGTGCCACCGGTAGTGGCAAAAGTTACATGGCCTGCGCATTCGGAATGGAGGCATGCAAACACTACTATAGTACCAAGTATGTGCGGCTTCCTGATCTGCTCATAGATCTTAAGACGGCAAAGGTTAATGGCACATACCGCAAGGTGATGTCCAAATATACCAGCCCCATTCTTCTCATCCTTGATGAATGGCTTCTTATGAAGCCTACACCAGATGAGCAACAGGATATCTTTGAGCTGCTCCATCACAGAAGAAAAAGATCATCTACCATCTTCTGTTCGCAGTACACTAAGGAGGGCTGGTACGAACAGCTCGGCGGAGATGCTTCTCCTCTTGCAGATGCGATCTTGGATCGGATTGTCCACGATGGATATGTCATCGATATCGTTCCGATGGATCCCTCCAAGGATCTATCCATGAGGGAGGTATATGGTCTCCCGGAAACTGACCGTATGTAATTGTCAAGGTACCAAATCAATAAGTGGTGGATCACGTTTGTCTGGACTGGTGGCTCACGCCACACCAGACAGGCGGCTCCGCCGCATAGTGCTTGATTTCCGAAGATCGGACTGATGATTTCCGTTTTGCCGGATTAGCGACTTCGTCGCATCGGAATATTCAATAAATTCCTCCCGGTTCTCAGGAATCTTACCAATATGATTTTCAGACCCAAACAGTTCCTCATACCGTGCTTCAGCAGAATCGATCAGCGCATTCAGGATGTCCTCTTTGCCCTTATAGTGTTTGTATAGGGACGGAGCTTTGATCC
>JAILAN010000120.1 GCA_024681595.1 Lachnospiraceae bacterium | reverse complement strand
CTTTTCAGCCCTTTTTGCCTTGATGATCGTGTTCGGTCGTCATGTGTTTGACGAATCCGGTGATAAGGGAACCGTTCTGAATGTATATTTCACGGACCTTAGTATCACGGACATGCTTCTCTGGATCCTGATCGCGGCAGCTGTTTTTCTGCTTGTCAGTTTTGTTCCCAAGCTCAAAAAGGAATGGTTCTTTAAAGACGAGCGCTCAGGAAAAGGAGTATTATCCTTTGTCATTCCCCTCCTGCTGATATCTATATGCTATGTCCCTTATGTGATGTCATACTGGCCGGGAGGGATATACAACGACACGGTAGGTTCCATGGAGATCGCACTTGGAATATCGGATATGACTTCACATGAGCCCGTGGGTTATACATTGCTTTGGAAGCTGATGTTTGCCATTGCGGGCGGAAGCTTTGAGCCGGGTGATTACGGTGCTCTTTATATGTTCACGGTAGTTCAGTGTCTGGCGCTTGCAGTTCTTTTTTCTTCATTTATATCATGGCTTTTCAGGCGCGGATTAAAGGTGATATTTGCAGTGATAATGATAGCTGTCTTTGCGATATTTCCGCTTTATCCGTTTTATGGGGTTTCGCTTTGGAAGGATACGGTATTCGGGATCATCATCTTCCTGTATTCATGGTTTCTATTCTGCCTGAATGAAAAGATAACCCGGGATAATGACATTGGTGTCAGTTATCTGGCCAGATATATCATCCTTTCTGTCTGTGTTATTTTCTTTAGGAATAACGGCATATATATCATGATATTTACGAGCCTTGTACTTGTGCTCGTGTATTTAAAAAACAGATCAGTGCTTAAAAAGATCGGGATAACTTCTGCTGTGGTTGTAGCAGTCAGTCTCATCATTCAGCATCCTGTATTTGATGCTCTTGATTATAATGTGGATACAGCTATAGAGAGCCTGTCGGTACCTATACAGCAGACTGCTTTTATACTGTGTACCGATGGTAAGGTGAATGACGAAGAGAGAGAATTCCTTTATTCGGTCATGCCCTATGAGAACTGGTACGAAGCATACGATCCGATCGTGGTCGACTACATCAAGTTTGATCCCGCTTTTGACAGAGGCTTTTTTGTCGATAATGTCGGCAGATTCATGAAGACATATATCGGACTTTGCCTTAAAAACCCGGTCAAGGCCGTCAAGGCATGGCTCCTTAACACGATGGGATACTGGGATATAACAAAATCCTCATCATCGGCCTATATCTGCCCGACATCGGTTCCGTGGACCGGAGTATTTCAGGGGGATTATTTCACGTATTATACCGGATTCTGCTTCCAGGATCTCGTTGACCCTAAGCACTATCTGAGTGCGGCAATCTTTGCATGGATAGCGATCTACGCGGTATTTTCTCTGCTTGCACAGAAAAAAGGACGCAATGCTCTTCCTGTGGTTCCGGCCCTAGCATTATGGGGAACTTTGATGATCGCAGCACCGCTTGCTTTTTCTTTCAGATACGTATTCGGAGTGTTCCTCTGCACTCCGATCTATCTGCTGTGCCTGGTTGACAAGGATTCAACCGGACAGGCCGAAGAAACCAGATAATCTGGCTGGTTAAAAAATTAAGAACTGATTGCGGATGACGATCCGGAGAAAACTATGACAGACAAAAAAACATTTATTAAAAATATTAAGATCTGGGATATACTGCCCTGGATATGGCTGGGAGCCGGCATTCTGCTGATGTTCATATATCATGTGGGACCGGGCCGCGCTCTCGTGGACGGTGATATGGCAGGCGAGATGATACTGGCCGATCTGCTTAACAAAGAGCATGATCTGCTGCTTAGTGACAACTGGTATCAGGCTACCGAGATACATGTTTTTTTCATGCAGATAATCTTCAGACCCCTGCTCCTTATCTGGCCGGACAACTGGCATACAGTACGTGTGGTCGGAATGCTTCTCATATATGCCATAAACCTTATCGGCTATTTCTTTATGATGAAGCAGACAGGACTTCGCCGTCCTGCCGTCTGGAGTGCAGGAGCTCTAATGTGGCCGATGGGCCTTTGGAGACTGTCGCTCGGATTGTACGGAGGACAGTATCTTGTTTATGATTTTTTCACTTTCTATATAATCGGGCTGATTCTGTATGTGGCGAATTCATTTGATCTCTGGGCTGCTGGTCCAGAAAACGGTAGTTCTGCAGCGGATATTCCCGCTATAAGACATACTCAAAAAAGACCGGTATCGCGCATTATTGCTATCGTGGCACTTGCCTTCTTGTCCTTTGCCGGCGGTGTTAACGGAGTTCGTGAGACAATGATGCTCTTTATGCCCTTATGCCTTGGTATAGTGATAGTCATCATCAGACGCTTTTTTGCCCACAAAGATATAACATCATGGAAGGAAATGATAGCCCGTGAAAAGAAGACGGCAGTTCTCCTTTTGTGGATCGTCTTTGCTACGATATGCAATCTGATCGGATATGCATATAATCTTCTGGTCCTCATGAAAAAGTACAGCTTCCAGAAGAATACCAATATGGTCTGGGCATCGTCCTTTTCGCTTAATGCGATTTTTGACAGCATATCAAAGTATCTGGGTCTTTTCGGATACTCCGGATACAGGAAGCTTTTTTCGATCGAAGGTCTGTGCTCCGCTGCTGGAATATTGATTGCAGTGATACTGGTATTTGTGGTAGTCAGACTCTTTATCAACCGGCAAAAGCTCAGCCTGACACAGGAATTTATCCTCATAACATTTGTGTCGGGGCTTTTTGCCTGCGCCATTATATTCGGACTTATGGATGAGATGAACGAACCCAGGTTCTGGACACCGTTCATGTGCTTTGGCATCATGCTTTTTGAGATCGAATGGGACGTAGAAGATATCAAGGTTCCGAACCTTAAAAGAGTGATTGCGATACTGATATCAGTCTGCATCGTTGCAGCATCCTTTGGAACGATCAGGGGAGAATTAAAGGATCCACGCGTCGGAAAAGCAAAATATCTGACTATGGCCCACTACCTTGAAGAAAACGGCTATACGCAGGGGTATGCAGGATTCTGGATCGCCAATCCGATCACGGAGTTTACCGCCAATCATGTGGCTGTACGCCCGATCATGTATCAGGATTCCTTTGAAATGATGGGCTGGAGCAACAGGATAGACTATGTTACGACTTATCCTGATGGAGAGGTATTTTTGCTGATAGATAAAAAGAGTTATCCCGGGGATGTCTATGAAGGATATGCTGTTAAATATGGTAACGGCAGGGTCGCCCTGGATGACGAGAACTGGCTCCTTGTCACGTTTGACAGGGCAGAGGATATAAATGCAGCCTATGAACAGGCTCTGGCTAACGGAGATGCAATCAGTCAGGCCATGAGGCTTGAATTGGAATAGGGACTTTGCGGTGACAGATAACAACATTAAATCAGAACTATATGACAAGGTAATTATAGGTGCGGGGCTTTACGGAATGTATGCTGCACTCTACTGCGCTGAGATGGGACAGAGTGTGCTGATTCTCGAAACTGACCCAAAGCCGTTCATGAGAGCAACATACATTAACCAAGCGCGTGTTCATATGGGATATCATTATCCCCGAAGTCTTACTACCGCTCTTAAATCAGCTGCATATTTCAAACGATTCTGCGATGATTTTTCATTCTGCATTCATGATAAGTTTGATCAGGTATATGCCACGTCGGAAAAATTCTCATGGACCAGTGCGCAGCAGTTTAGGGATTTTTGCTCATTTGCCAATATCAGGTGTGAGGAGATCTCTCCCGAGAGATATTTCAAACAGGGGATGTGCGATGGCGCATTCCTGACGCAGGAGTATACATATGATGCCGGAATCCTGAGAGATTATTATCTCGACAAACTCGGAAACAGGAACAATGTTTCCATAAAGTACGGAGTTATCATCAAGGGTATCGAACAGGATTCGGATAGATATTCCATCGAGCTGGATGATGGAAGGGTATTTCGATCCTCATTTGTTCTTAATGCAACGTATGCCGGAGTTAACCAGATAATCGACAGACTGAAACTTCAACCTGGTGAGCATTTCGATCTGAAGTACGAACTTTGCGAGATAATCCTTTGCAAACCTTCCGATGAACTTAAGGATACGGGAATAACCGTGATGGATGGCCCGTTCTTTTCCGTAATGCCGTTTGGGAAAACAGGATATCATTCACTGACTGCGGTTACTTTTACACCACACGTGGTCAGTTATGATAATACTCCCTCTTTCGGATGCCAGGACGGCCTGTATTGCAGCCCTCAACGACTTGGAAATTGTGATCAGTGCCCCAACAAACCGGCCAGCGCGTGGCAGTATATGTCTCATCTGGCAGATAAGTATCTG
>JAILAN010000092.1 GCA_024681595.1 Lachnospiraceae bacterium | reverse complement strand
ATAGAACTGCTATAAAAAACATTCCGTATATGATCGCCTATGCTATTGGCGTTATACTGCTGTTGCTGGCTGCCGTATTCTACAGGCAGCCTCTTTTGTCGGTCCTTTTAATACTCCTTATCGCTATAATTCCATTGTCGCTTTTTATTCTGAAGTATTCCCTCAAACATGTGTCTTTTGAAATATCATCCGAAATGACAAGGTATGAGCTCCCGTGTACGGTGATGATCGTTCTAAGGGTCCGCAATCCGCTTGTTTTTCCGTTGCTTAACTGTCAGCTCACATATGGATTTGAAAACATGTATTACCCGTGTGAAAGCGTTAATGAGCTGACCTTTGCCATGGAGGGCAGATGTGATAAATCGATCAGGATACCCGTTGAGATATCAAAGGCAGGAATGTTCATATTAAGATGCGAAGATATCAGTATGACTGATATGCTGCATTTTTATACCGCCTCAGTCAGCTTTGATAAGAGGCTCAGTATACCGATCTTTCCCAAAGAGACGAAGATCGACCTGCCGGCTTTGGGTAAAAGCCTTTCTGAGGATGAGGAGATGCTCTGGACCCGTGAAGGAGTCACTTCCTCAGATATAAGGCAGTTTCGTGATTACAGAAACGGTGACAGGATAAAGGATATCCACTGGAAACTTTCAGCTTTCAAAGACGATATCCTCGTCAAGGAATATGAAAAGGGCAAAGAGTTTCATTATACTCTTTATCCTGAACTTGATACCTTGGGATTGCAGGATACGCTTGAAACCTTTTATGAGCTGGGACGTATCATGCTTGATATGGGGCAGATAGCAAAGTGCATTCTGATGAATCCGGATATGGATGAAGACATCATACTGTCCCTTACAGATGCAGGAGATCTCGAGGAGATAATGTACAGGATATTTGAACTGCCCGTATATAACGAAGCATATAAGGCGGACAGGGTAAAGAGCCGGGCAGGTATGCAGGGCTCCTTGATATGTGTTCACGGCAAAGACATCACGGTGGTGTGATAATGAGTTATTTTACCGACAGGAGAACCGCTAAATTAATAAAAGAAGAACTTGATGCCTACGGCTTTTCAATAGGGGAGCCGACTTGCGATGCGGCAAAGGGTAAGGTGTTCCTGACGCTCATCAGGGGACTGCTGGTATTTTTATCTGCTTACGGAGTTATAGGCGGACTGTGCTCATCCTTTGACCTGCCATATGATCCTTTAAGGATAGGAGTGATGCTTTTTCTGATATCCGTGACCATCGCTTTTATCTACTACAACAGGTTCACGTTTTATGCAGGATACGTTCTGCTGTTTCTGGCGTTCCTGGTGCTGTATGTTACCGCATATGCATATATCAATTCGGGCTTTCAGGCATTCCTTAATCAGGTCTATTCGGCGTACGGAGATTTCTTTATCCTTCCATCCACTCGTGAGACGACCGAATACATAGCAGACAGGACAGTTACCGTTCCGGCCGCGATGCTGTTTACGGGTGCGGGGTTTGCCATACTGCTCAATATATCGATCTCGGCATATATGGATATCTTTACTACCTTTTTAGTAACATTCCTGCCTCTTCAGATTGCTTTTTATATCGATATAATCCCACCGCTTCCGTATCTTATCATGCTGATAACCGTGTATATCACGGTGACGGTGCTCGGAAGTTCCGGTAGCTTTAAGCTTCCGTACAGATACAAAAAGGGGCAGCAGTATCTGCGCAAAAAGACTCTCAAAAAAGACAGATATGAATATATATCAAGCGGAACGGGCATGCTGCAGCTGTCGCTGCTTTCTGCTGTGGGAGCAGTAGTTTTTATGCTCGTTATGAATGCCGTATTTATGGACAGGTTTTCAACGAAGTATGTTTCAAACGGTATAAAGGATAGAACTGACGCGTATGTAAGGATGCTTGCACAGGGAGGTATCAGTTCTCTGTTTAACAGATATGAGGCCAAGGGCGGCCTGTCTCAGGGAAGGCTGGGAGGTATCAGTTCAGTAGCGCCGGATTATGAGACCGACCTGGTGGTCAGATTCGTCCCGACATATACTTACAGCCGGAAGAATATGAATCCCATATATCTTAAAGCCTATACCGGGGTATATTACAGGGATAACAGGTTCGGCAACATACGACCTGACGGGACAGGGAGCTTTGACTGTGTTCATGAGGATACCTATATGCCGGTCGGAGCAGAGTATATGGATACCGGGAACGGTGCGTTTATCAAAATGTTCATTCTTAATAAAGATGCGGACAATACGTTTGACTACAGACCGTATTACAGCGTGTATTCCGGGAGCGGGAGAAATGAGACCGCACGGGGGATCTCTGATGGCTTATCCGTATCTTCGGATAAAATGATGGGACTGTCAGAAATGGTGATAAGGGATGGCTCTTCTTTGCGACAATGGGCTGACTCACACACCGATGAAGGCGAAAACCCAACCTCATATGAGATGATCTATACTCCGTATACCCATGGGGACGACATTTTACCAAATTCTGAAATAACGGATGAATACGAAAGATACGTATATGACAATTATCTGGACATACCCGAAGATCTGGCCGGGTTATTACATGAAACCGCCCGCGATGCCGGGATCATTGATCCGGATGACCGGATTTCGGATGCTGTATCAAAGGATCATTCCGCGGTTGACAGTGCTTCATTGTTAAGGCGTTACTTTAAAGAGTCCTTTCAGTACAGCATGCTGCCCGGAGCCAGCCCCATGAACAGGGATGCGCTGGAGTACTTCCTGTCTGAACAGAAAAGAGGGTTCTGTGTCCACTTCGCGGCATCGGGAGCTCTGATACTGCGGGCGGCAGGTATACCGACCAGATACGTCGAAGGCTATGTTATCAATCCGTCTGATATCACTGAGAGCGGTATAGAGAGAGTTAATGCCGATGACTGGATAATCGCAGATAATTTCGGCAGTGGAGAGGCTGTAGCCGTGTCGGATGTGGAGATACCGGATGCAAATGCACATGCCTGGGTTGAAATATATGTTGACGGGTGCGGGTGGATACCATATGAACTGACACCTCCTTCGCAGGATGAAGATATTGGCTATATAGGATTTGCCGATTTTTTTGCAAGGCTGTTTGCTGTGACGGAGAGAGGATATGCCGGTGAAGATAATTCAGGTACATCGGATCTGTCCCCCGGTACTGTTAAAAATTCCGGAAAGATTTCCAAACTGCTGGGCGGGATGGATTATCTGATGGTGCCGATGGCGGTCATGCTGGGTCTTATCGGGATAACGCTTTTAATGATACTTGCGCCGGATCCGGTGAAAAAACAGATCATGATCATGCGTTACCTGCGCCTGGGCGACTATGATGATGCGCTGCTGGTACATTATAAAGATATGGTTAATAAATTAACGGAGACCGGATCGATCCGCGAAGATAACCCTACAGTGAATGAAGTTCATGATGCAGTCAGTGTCTTGCTGCCGGATGCTGACAAAGAATTATTTGATTCGGTCCAGCAGGCGGCTTTTGCATGTCAGAACACTGACAGACAGACATATATTACAGCAAAAAAACGAATAAAAGATATGATATCCGGGATCAGAAAACAGACCAAAAGAACCCGTAAATAAGATAATTATTAAAAAAATATAAAGTGTATTGCAAAGGAAAGGGCATAGTGCTAATATACCCTTTGTGAGGTTAGCACTCAAAGATCAAGAGTGCTAACAGATGAAAAGGATTTAGGCTTCCGAAGCGGAGCCATATATAAAAGGAGGCAGAAATAATGAAGTTAGCACCTTTAGGCGACAGAGTTGTTTTAAAGCAGCTTGAAGCAGAAGAGACGACAAAATCAGGTATCATCCTTACCAGTCAGAGCCAGGAAAAGCCCCAGCAGGCAGAAGTAGTTGCCGTAGGACCCGGCGGAATGGTAGATGGCAAAGAAGTAGCAATGCAGGTTAAGGTCGGTGATCAGGTTATCTATTCCAAGTATGCCGGAACCGAAGTCAAACTTGACGGCGAAGAGTATATTATAGTACGCCAGAGCGATGTGCTGGCAGTTGTTCAGTAATAAAGGAGATGAGATAAATGGCTAAAGATCTTAAATACGGTGCTGATGCCCGTGAAGCATTGGAAAACGGCGTTAACAAGCTCGCCAATACAGTAAGGGTTACATTAGGGCCCAAAGGAAGAAACGTAGTACTCGATAAGAGTTACGGTGCTCCCCTTATCACCAACGACGGTGTTACGATCGCCAAAGAGATCGAACTTGAGGATGCATTTGAGAACATGGGTGCACAGCTCGTTAAGGAAGTTGCGACCAAGACAAACGATGTAGCCGGTGACGGTACGACTACTGCTACTGTACTTGCTCAGGCAATGATCAGTAACGGAATCAGAAACCTGGCAGCAGGTGCCAATCCCATAATCCTTCGTAAAGGTATGAAGAAGGCTACTGAATGTGCGGTTGAGAACATCAAGAAGCTTTCGGCTCCAGTTAACGGCAAGGATCATATCGCCAGAGTTGCTGCTATTTCAGCAGGCGATGACGAGGTTGGTCAGCTCGTTGCAGATGCCATGGATAAGGTATCAAAGGATGGTGTTATCACTATAGAAGAGTCCAAGACAATGCTCACAGAGCTTGACCTCGTTGAAGGTATGCAGTTTGACAGAGGATACATATCAGCTTACATGGCTACTGATATGGAAAAGATGGAAGCCGTTCTTGATAATCCCTACATCCTCATCACAGACAAGAAGATAAGCAATATTCAGGATATACTTCCTTTACTTGAGCAGATAGTTCAGTCAGGATCAAAGCTCCTTATAATAGCTGAAGATGTTGAGGGTGAAGCACTTACGACACTCATTGTCAACAAGCTTCGCGGAACCTTCAATGTAGTTGCAGTCAAGGCTCCCGGTTACGGTGACAGACGTAAGGCTATGCTTGAAGATATCGCTATCCTGACAGGCGGTACGGTTATCAGTTCAGACCTCGGACTTGAACTTAAGGATACTACTATCGACCAGCTCGGAAGAGCCAAGTCAGTTAAGGTACAGAAGGAAAATACGATCATCGTTGACGGTGAAGGTGACAAGAATGCGATAAGCGGACGTGTCGCTCAGATCAAGTCACAGATCGAGACCACAACATCTGATTTTGATAAAGAGAAACTGCAGGAGAGACTTGCAAAACTCTCAGGCGGCGTAGCCGTTATCAGAGTAGGTGCTGCTACAGAGACCGAAATGAAGGAAGCAAAGCTTCGTCTTGAAGATGCTCTGGCCGCTACTAAGGCAGCAGTTGAGGAAGGTATCGTTTGCGGAGGAGGTTCCGCATACATACATGCAGCCAAAGAGGTTTCAAAGCTCGCCGATTCACTCGAGGGTGATGAAAAGACAGGTGCACAGATAGTTCTCAAGGCTCTTGAGGCTCCTTTGTACTATATAGCTACCAATGCTGGTCTTGACGGATCAGTTATCGTTAACAAGGTTCGTGAGTCTGAAGTCGGAGTTGGATATGATGCGCTCAAGGATGAGTATGTTGACATGGTTAAGGCCGGCATCCTTGATCCTGCCAAGGTTACACGTTCAGCACTTCAGAATGCAACTTCGGTAGCATCTACACTGCTTACGACCGAGGCTGTTGTTGCAAACATCAAAGAGGACACACCTCCGATGCCTGCAGGCGGCGGAATGGGCGGAATGTACTAAGATACCGCTAAAAAGATTATCAGTAAATCATTCAGGGCTCCGGATATTCCGGAGCCCTTTTTGCAAATATTCAGTCCTGCATGGGTGCGGCAGGACTTTTGAATACAAATACCGGATTGCGCATGGTTGGAAAAATGATAAAATTGTTAGTATTAAAGACTCCGAAGAAGGAAACAGAGAGTTTGATGAAATAAAGGTAACGGTATTGTAATTAGGTGATTATCTTCGCCGGGAGGAAAGGATCAAATGGTTTATTCTGGTTTCGGGATGTTGACACTGGTTCTCCACTTTATCATCAATCACGAAGCGATGAAAAAAAGCGTACGGCTTAACGGAGCCTTGCCCGCACTCAGGTACAGGCATTATCTGTATGGGATAACGATCTATTATATCTCTGATATCCTGTGGGGATTCATATATGAGGCAGGCATTATCCCTCTGTCTTATTTAAATACCGTGATTAATTTCGCCTCAATGGCTCTTTCACTGCTTTTATGGACACGTTATGTTGTTGCTTATGTCGACAGAAAAGGAGCCAAGAGCACAGCTTTTCTGGGAGCCGGATGGATGATCTTCGGCTATATCATCCTTAACCTTATCGTTAATCTGTTCTATCCGGTCGTTTTCCATTTTGATGAGAATAAGGTTTATATCCCTGGACCGGCCAGATACGTTAATCTGGGACTTCAGTTTATATTGTTTGTAGCAATATCGGTCTATTCGCTGTTTATAGCCAAACGCACCGACGGCAAGGATCGTATGCACTATCAGACCGTCGGTGTATCAGGCGCGGTTATGGCCGGCTTTATCACGCTTCAGTTCATGAAGGAACTGCTGCCCTTTTATGCCATAGGAACTCTCATTGCCACATGTCTGATCCATGTCTTTGTTGAAGAAGATGAAAAAACCGATAAAGAACGGGAGTTTCGGGATGTTAAGATGCAGGCCGTACTGGAAAGGGAAAAATCTGAAGAGGCTAATAAGGAAAAGGAAATATACAATAATATAGCAGACGGACTCGCAGGGGATTATGAGGCTATATACTATGTGAATATCGAGAGCGGAACCTACAGAGAATTTTCTGCCAGTGAAAAGTACAGATCAATGCTGGTGCCCAAATACGGTGAGGATTTCTACAAAGAGACCAGAGAAAATGTGGGAAGATACGCTCACCCTGACGACAGAGCTTTTGCCCAGAGTCTCTACTATAAGGAAAAAATGCTGATGCGTCTTCGAAGCAGACGCTCATATTCATATAAGTACAGGATAATGGTCAATGGAGAGGTCAGGTTTTTCAGATTTGATGTCATGCTGGCACAGGATGGCAGACATTTTATTCTGTGTGACAAAGATATAACCGATGAGATAACTGCCGAAAACTCCAGAATGGAGGATCAGAAAAAACAGGTTACGTTCGGACAGATTGCGGAGAGTCTGGCACTTAACTATGACGTTATCTATTACGTTGATGCTAAGGACGGCAATTATGTCGGATACACTTCACGTAATATATACGGTCAGCTTGAAGTCAACCGTTCGGGGGATGATTTTTTTGCCGATTCCAGAAAGAACCTTCAGGCGATCATTCATCCGCAGGATCGTGAACGCGTGCTTGAAATGGTCAATTCCGATCATCTGATCTCTGCTCTTGAGGATCGCAAAGAGTATAACATCGAATATCGTCTCATTATCGATGACAGATCACAACATACCAGAATGTCTGTCAGGAAATCAAGTGACTCTAAGCACCTGATCATAGGCGTCGAAAATATCGATGATGAAGTCAGAAAAGAAAAAGAACATCTGAAGGCTCTTAATACCGAAAAAGAACTCGCCAGACGTGATGAGCTGACCGGAACAAAGAATAAGACCGCATATTCCGAACTGGAACAGGCAGTACAGAACAATATAGATAACGGACTTGATTATCTGCCGTTTGCAATAGCGGTATGTGACATCAATGACCTGAAGAAGGTAAATGACACAGAAGGTCATAAGGCAGGAGATGAATACATTAAGGCTGCTTCACAGATCCTTTGCAGTGTTTTTGCCCACAGTCCGGTATTTCGCATTGGCGGAGATGAGTTTGTGGTATTCCTTCGCGGAAACGATTATTCCAAGAGAAAAAAGCTGATGAACAGGCTTCATGAAACCATTTTTGATAATATGAAAGGGAACCGGGGCCCGGTCATAGCTGCTGGAATGTCGGAATTCAGGCAGGGCGAAGATCGGACAGTCGGTGCGGTTTTTGAGCGCGCGGATAACATGATGTATGCAGACAAGCGCGAACTTAAAGGCCAAAAGATCAAATAGCTGTGCAATCTCTGCACAAATCCCTATATTTGTGATAAAATTAAATATTATGTAATTTGAAAGGGGTACTCAAAAATGAGTGAAGAATTTGTAACACAGACTGAAGAAACCGCTAAGGATACGTACGAAACACCAAAGTCAGGTGGAGTCGGAGCATACCTGTTCGGGTTACTGGTATTTCTCGTGATGACTGTAGCCAGTGCCATAGTATCGGTTATAGGAACGATGCCGCTCCAGCAAAGGGCTATACTTGCATCAGGCGGAGATCCTGCCAAGGCTCAGGAACTGATACTTGCCGAGATGGCCAACTCACCCCTCGTTCCGATAACACAGTTTTTCGCGTCATTCATCATGCTCGTTATAGGCGCACTGTGGTATTTCTTTAAGTTTTACAAGCCTGCCAGGGATGAGGGCAGGGTAACTCCGGTTCTTCCCAAGATCATGAACCTTAAGGCAATACTCCTTATAGTATTCGGAACTATGAGTGCATATTCTCTTGCAGTGCTTCTCCAATATGGCATGACACTTCTTTTGCCTGAATATGCGAGTAATGTAAATACAGTTTTAAGCGGCGCACTTAGTGGCGTTATAGGTGTTCTGGCAGGAATTATCGTGGCTCCCATGGCTGAGGAGATAGCAGTACGCGGACTGATACTTCGAAGAGCGGAAAAGTCATTCGGCCTCGTCGGATGTATGATAATCTCCGCAGTTATGTTCGCTCTTTTCCATCTGAATCTCATACAGAGCGTATATGTTATACCGATGGGACTGTTCTGGGGATATATCGGATATAAGTACAAGTCAGTCATTCCGTGCATCATATGCCACCTGATAAACAATCTCATCGCGGTACTTATCTCATCATTTGCAGACGGGATCAGTGTTTCAAATGCCATGATATTTGCCGGACTCTTTATCGTCTGCGGAGTGATAACGTTCTTTGCGATCAAAATGCCCGAAAAGGAAACAGCCTGATCATATAAAGAGGATATATGGATACCCAGGATAAAAAGAAAGAGATAGTCTTTGACTATGGAACGATCGAGAATATCGAAGAATTCCAGAGTCCCGAACAACTGTACCGGGACCTTCTTTCCCGTGTCCGTAAATATCACCCCTCTGAGGATCTTACTCTTATAGAAAGAGCATATCAGGTAGCCTACAGGGCTCATCTTGACCAGAAGAGAAAATCCGGAGAACCATATATAATCCATCCGCTGTGTGTGGCCATAATACTGGCCGATCTTGAAATGGATCAGGAGACCATAGCGGCAGGACTGCTCCATGATGTGGTGGAAGATACGATCTACACCGCTGAGGAACTGAAGGAACAGTTCGGAGATGATGTCGCATTGCTGGTTGACGGTGTGACCAAATTGCAAAAGCTCCAGTTTACCGGAGACGATGGCAGCAAGACACCCGACAGAGTTGAAATGCAGGCTGAGAACCTGCGCAAGATGTTCCTAGCAATGGCCAAGGACATCAGAGTTATCCTCATCAAACTGGCCGACAGACTCCATAACATGCGTACGCTCAAATACCAGAAGATCGAAGCACAGCAGAGGATAGCTAGAGAGACGCTGGAGATATACTCACCCATAGCATCAAGACTCGGCATTTCAAAACTGAAGGTAGAATTGGACGATCAGTCATTTAAATACCTTGAGCCCGAGGCATATTATGACCTCGCGGAAAAGATAGCTCAGAGAAAATCCGAGAGAGAAAAATACATTCAGGCCATAGTCGATGATGTTTCCGAGCACATCAACAGAGCCGGCATCAAGGCTCACATCGACGGCAGGGTCAAGCATTTTTACAGTATTTATAAAAAGATGGTCAATCAGAACAAGACCATCGATCAGATATATGATCTGTTCGCTGTCAGGATCATCGTTGATTCTGTCAAGGACTGCTACGCGGCACTTGGTGTGATACATGAGATATATAAGCCTATACCGGGCAGGTTCAAGGACTATATCGCCATGCCCAAACCCAATATGTATCAGTCACTGCATACCACCCTTATAGGAAGCTCGGGTCAGCCGTTCGAGATACAGATCCGTACATATGAGATGCACAAGGCGGCTGAATTCGGTATAGCCGCTCACTGGAAGTATAAGACTGCATCTGACGGCAAGGTGGCCTCGGATGCCGAGGAAGAAAAGCTCGCCTGGCTTCGCCAGATACTTGAATGGCAGCAGGATATGGCGGATAACAAGGAGTTCCTGGATCTGCTCAAATCTGACCTCGATCTTTTTGCCGACAGTGTTTACTGCTTTACGCCCACAGGAGAAGTCAAGAATCTGCCCGCCGGCTCGACTCCGATAGATTTTGCATACAGCATCCATTCCGCTGTCGGAAACAAGATGATCGGAGCCCGCGTAAACGGCAAACTGGTGACCATCGATTACGAGATCAAAAACGGTGACCGTATAGAGATAATGACCAGCCAGAATTCCAAGGGACCCTCCCGCGACTGGCTTAATATGGTCAAATCCTCGCAGGCCCGAAACAAGATCAACCAGTGGTTCAAAAACGAATACAAGGAAGAGAACATCGTCAGGGGACGCGACATGCTGCAAAGTTATTGCAAGTCCCGCGCGATAGACATTAACGAGATAGCCCCCTATCGTGAGGAGATGCAGAAAAAATACGGATTCCAGACATGGGAAGCAGTCCTGGCGGCTGTCGGACACGGCGGTTTAAAGGAAGGACAGATCATTAACAAGATGCTGGAATTCTACGACCGTGATCATCCCAAGACGATCTCCGAAGATGATATCATGAAGGAGGTTACTGACAATGCCGACCGCGTAAATGCACATATGAAATCAAGGTCGGGGATCGTGGTCAAGGGTATCCATGATCTGGCTGTTCGGTTCTCCAAATGCTGTGCTCCCATACCGGGAGATGAGATCATCGGGTTTGTAACTAGAGGCAGAGGAATATCCATTCACAGAACGGACTGTGTTAATATGCTCGCGCTTCCCGAGACCGAACGCAGCAGGATAATAGAGGCCGAATGGGAACTTTCACCCGAAGAACAGACAGATGAAAAATACATAGCGGAGATACAGATAATAGCAACGAACAGGACCGGATTGTTGGTTGACATAACTAAAGCATTTTCCGAAAGAGATATTGATATCATCTCTCTTAACACCCGTGTTTCGAAGTCCGGGATCGCGTCATTTTTGATGTCTTTCCAGGTTCAGAATGTCCATGAACTGCAAAGAATGATGGACAAACTGATGGGTATCGACGGGGTTATTGAGGTAGGAAGAACTACCGGATAAATAAGTAGATCGCTGGAAGAAATGTATCTTCCGCGTCACTCTTCTAGGTAGTTAAAGAGTTACAGGGGATTATTCATATGGGAGAAATCAAGATCGGGAAGATCACACTGGGTATGTGCCAGACAAATACATACTTTTTATACAGAGAAGGAAACCCTGATGCGGTGATCATAGATCCTGCAGACAAGGGCGGATACCTTTATGATAAGCTAAGTGAGAACGGCCTGGAGATTAAGGCTATACTGCTTACGCACGGTCATTTTGACCATATCTGGGGAATAGAGGGGATTAAGGAAAAGACCGATGCAAAGGTTTATGCATCCGAGGATGAAAAGGATCTGCTCCTTGATGATCGTAAAAACTGCTCCGCTCAGTGCGGAAGATCATGCAAGATAAAGGCGGATCATTATCTTAAAGATGATGAAGTGATCGATCTTTGCGGTATGAAGATAAAGATGTTAAAAACTCCCGGACACACAGAGGGAGGATGCTGCTTTTATATTGAAGAAGCGGGATTTCTGATCTCGGGAGATACACTTTTTTGCGAATCTGTCGGAAGAACTGATCTGCCTACCGGATCGATGAGTACTCTCGTACGCAGCATCAAGGATAAACTGATGGTGCTTCCGAAGGACACAAAGGTCTATCCCGGACATGGTTCTCCTACCAGCATAGAATATGAAAAGGAATACAATCCCTTCTTGTGATATATGGATACTATCGTAGTTACTGTCGATAATACCGGTTTTGATTATGACATTCATTCCCTGGTAAAGGCGTTTTTTCCGGAATGTGATGTCAGTGTTCTCGGACCGGATGATGAAAAGGATAAAAGTTCATCGGAAGGCTATCCTGATATCAGCATTTCATTCGGTGAAGAAGAGATCCTCCTGACCATTATGGGGGATAAGACATTCGGACATAAGGTGGAGATATCATCGGATTATGACAGAACTGTCATAAAGAATCTTCTCAAGAGACTGATCTATACAGGACTATTCGGACTGACAGGCAAAACACTTCCCTGGGGAACTCTTACCGGTATAAGACCCACCAAGATCCCCATGCAGTTTCTTGATGATACTTCGGATGAAGAGATCCGTGAGTACATGAAGGAAGTGTACATGCTGAGCGATGAAAAACTCGATCTGTGCATTGACATAGCAAAAAGGGAACACAGGATATTAAAGAGCATTGACAATAAAGACAGCTACAGCCTTTATATAGGCATTCCTTTTTGTCCGACCAGATGCTTGTACTGCTCGTTTACTTCGTATCCTATAGCAACATGCAGGGACAAAGTCCCCGGCTACCTGAACGCTCTGTTTCGGGAAATGGATGAGGTTTCAAAGCTGTGTGAAGGAAAACACCTTAACAGCGTATATATAGGAGGCGGCACCCCGACTGCGCTTGAGGCAGATGAACTTGACAGACTTCTTTCAAAACTTGAGAGTACATTTGACTTAAGGAACATACGGGAACTTACTGTTGAGGCCGGACGCCCCGACAGCATTACTGCCGACAAATTAAGAGCATTAAAAAAGCATAACGTGACGAGAATATCCGTCAATCCACAGTCCATGAACCAGAAAACGCTCGATGATATCGGACGGCTCCATTCTGTGGAGATGATAAAGGATGTCTTTAAAATGGCCAGGGATGAAGGCTTTGATAACATAAACATGGATATCATCCTGGGTCTTCCCGATGAGGGACCGTCTGAAGTTTCTCATACTATAGAGGAGATAGTAAAGCTGTCTCCCGATTCGCTGACTGTTCACTCACTGGCGATCAAAAGAGCATCCAAAATGGCTGAATGGATACAGACGAATGGTATCAGCACATTAAACAATACAGACGAGACTATGAAGATCGCTTCCGACGGAGCATATGATATGGGTATGAAGCCATATTATCTCTACAGGCAGAAGAACATGTCCGGAAATTTTGAAAACGTCGGATATGCCAGGGAAGGTAAGGAAGGAATATACAATATCCTTATTATGGAAGAGGTTGAATCTATCGTCGCACTTGGGGCAGGAACCGTTACAAAGAGAGTATTTGGTGACGGAAGGATAGAACGGACAGACAATGTTAAGGATATAGATCTTTATATAAACAGTATAGATGACATGATAGAAAGGAAGATTAAATTATTTGGACCCAGATAGTATAACCCAGCTGATATTCATAATAGTTCTGGTTTTTTTGAGCGCATTTTTCTCGGCTTCCGAGACCGCGCTCACCACGGTCAACAGAGTCTCATTAAAGACGCTTGCTGATGATGGCAACAAAAGAGCCCAAAGAACCCTTAAGGTACTTGAAAAATACGGCAAGATGTTAAGTACGGTCCTTGTCGGAAATAATATAGTGAACCTGTCTTCTTCTGCATTAGCCACCACATTTGCGCTCAGGATAAGTGTGCCTGTCGGTGTGGCAACGCTCGTTCTGACTGTAGTGGTACTCATATTTGCCGAGATAGTACCCAAGAACCTTTCTGCAGCTAATGCGGAGAAGTTTTCACTTGCTATCTCCGGCATCATCAATCTGCTGATGATCGTTATGACTCCGGTGATCTTTATTATCGACCTTATCGCTAAGGGGATAATGTTCATCTTAAGGGTAGATCCCAACGCTTCCAAACCCATTACCGAAAATGAGCTTCGCACTTATGTTGATGTTTCACATGAAGACGGTGAGATTGAGGCCGAGGAAAAGGAAATGATCATAAACGTGTTCGACTTCGGAGATGCCGAGGCAAAAGACATTATGATCCCCAGAGTCGACATGGTCACGATCCCCAAGGATGCCACATTTGAAGAAGTAACAGATCTTTTCAAGAAGCATATGTATACCAGGCTGCCTGTCTATGAGGATGAAAAAGACAATATCATCGGCCTTATCAATATCAAGGATTTCATTCTGCATGAGATAGATGATCCCGGTGATTTCAACGTGGAATCGATCTTAAGGAAGCCTTTCTTTACCCTTGAACACAAGATGACATCAGACCTTTTGCAGGAGATGAGAGCCGGTCACGACAACATGGCTTTTGTTCTTAACGAATACGGTTCATGTGTCGGGATGGTAACACTTGAAGATCTGCTCGAGGAGATAGTCGGAGAGATCCGGGATGAGTACGATGCCGATGAGGAAAATCTCATCCAGAAAATGGAGGAGAACACATATCTTATTGAAGGCAGCAAGAAGCTGGATGATATAAACGATGAGCTGGGGACTACGCTTTCTTCGGAGGATTATGACTCGATAGGGGGTCTCATAATCGAACAGCTTGAAGATACGCTTCCCGAAGACGGAACCACGGTAACCCTGGAGGACGGCATATCATTAAAGGTTGCCGGAGTCAGCCAGAACCGCATCCAGAAGGTCATCATGACACTGCCCCCCGAAGAAGACAAAGATGCATCTATATAGACAAACAATTAATTAGAAATAAAAAAAGAACTGTATCATTGGGTACGGTTTTTTTTACATTTCTCTTTTTCTGTTTGTTTTTTTTACCTTCATAAACGACAATATATCTTTGTGGTCGCGATAGTCCAGACATGAGTAACAATATAGAAGCAATCTCTCAGATTGTTCCAGAACTTTACATTTCTAGCGGTATTTCTCTGACTCTATGAACGCCCGATAGTCATTTTGAAAACATCATACTTTACATCAGGATGGATTCTTGCATTCTGCTCGTGTGTATGCTATTCTTTCAATACTGTAACATACTCTTTTACAGTATCTATTCCATTCAGGAAAGGCAGAGCAGTTCTTGCATATGCCAAATTCAGTGATGGACATAACGAAATATGAAGGAGGCATGATTATATGCAAGAATGCGATAGCAATGTTGTTTTTGACGAACTAGGCAGAGGAATTGTAATCATTAATGATATACGATTTGTTGGTCGTCAGAATATCAACTGGGATGACGTGGAAATGTATCTTAGGGATTACATTAACATGAACTATGAGGTATTAGATAGTGCTGATGTTATTTATATTGGATCTGATGCGCCGTCTGAAATCAAGGGATCTACAGATACCAGCAGATTAAAAGGAACATTAGCAAAAGCCAAGGCAAATGCTGTAACCGAATTACCACTTTTAATTCAATATGCAGGGAATAAACGCTGGCAGGAGAATTATAAGCTAAAGCATGGAAAAGATGCTAAATTTGGGTGGTACAGGTTTACTACCAGATTTGCTTTGCCGGTTTACGATAGTTGTGGAGAACTGTTAAGATAGAATATCTTCAGAATCGAAATGCTCGTTCGGCATGCTTCGGATGACAGGTTATATATTTATGATCTGGTTAATGTTAAAAAAGAAAAAGAAGCGGGTACCCCGCTTAAGCTATAGCCTTACGGTAACAAACTCGCTTCTATGATAGTAGTATAAGATATTTTCAATATAATGTAAAGAAATATTAACAAGGGATATAGTCTTTGATGCGATGAATGAGATACTGGATGACAGGTTTTACACCTGTGTGATCGTAGGACATCTGAAGGGAGATCTGTCAGAGAAGATCAATGAGGGAGCAGGTATTCTTCATATAGACTGGTTGTCGCAGGAGGATCTGGCACGGCTTATAGCTATTTCGGACATCTGCCTTGCAGGGCTTTTTAATCATCGTATAGATAAAGCTTTTAGGACAATACCCGGTAAAGCATTTATATATGAAGCAATGAATAAACGTCTTTTATGATGCAACACTAACAAAAAGCATTTCGGAGCAATTAAATCTTTATGGGCGAGACTTTTGAATAAATCCCTTTAATTCTGCATTCATGTGTGCTATAATGCTATTCGCTGTATCATAAAGATACGCTGTCAAAAGCAACAGACCTAAATGTGACTTTTCACTTGTCTGGTCAGGCTTTCGACTAATAAATATATCTGTATTTTGAGGTGAATCATAATGAAAAAGAGTACTTCCATTATCAGCCTGATCATTCTGGTGGCTGTATTAGTGGTTTTTGGCATTACCGCAACTACCGGTTTTACCGGACAGAACGGCGGAGCAGCCAGAGACATCCCTTTGGGTCTGGATCTTGAAGGCGGTGTTTCCATTACATATCAGGTAGTAGGAGAGGGCACTCCCAGCAATGAGGATATGGCAGATACCATATACAAACTGCAGCAGAGAGTTCAGAACTACAGTACAGAATCTCTGGTCTATCAGGAAGGTATAGACAGGATCAACATAGAGATCCCCGGAGTTTCCGATGCGGAAACGATCCTTGCCGATCTGGGCAAGCCCGGTTCATTGTATTTTATCAGACAGACAGATGCATCCGGCAATCAGAACTATACATACGGACTCGATGCCGACGGCCAGCTGGCATATATCCTTCTTAAGGATATAGATACCTGTATAGCAGACGGTGATACGGTACTTACCGGAACAGATGTTAAGTCTGCAGAGGCCGGTTCAATACAGGATCAGATGACCAAGAACAATGAGTTCATAGTTTCCCTGTCCATGACTGATGAGGGTACTCAGAAGTTTGCTGATGCTACGGCCAAGGCTTTTGCATCCGGTGAGAGCATAGCGATCTACTATGACGGACAGATCGTTTCAGCTCCGAATGTCAAGGCAGTTATAAATGACGGACAGGCACAGATAACGGGTAGCTTTACATATGATGAAGCAAACAAGCTCGCATCGACGATCAGGATCGGTGGATTAAAGCTTCAGTTAGAGCAGTTACATTCCAAGGTGGTCGGAGCCCAGCTCGGTACCGAAGCTATATCGACATCACTTAAGGCAGCACTTATCGGTTTTGTAGTGATCGTAGTATTCATGCTGCTTGTTTACAGGATATCAGGACTCGCAGCGAGCCTTGCACTTGCTCTATACTGCGAACTCATTATAATATTGCTCGATGCATTCCAGATAACACTGACACTTCCCGGTATTGCCGGTATCATTCTTTCAATAGGTATGGCGGTCGATGCCAATGTTATCGTATTTGCCAGGATCAAGGAAGAGATCGGTAAAGGCAAGACCGTTGAATCCGCTATAGATGTCGGTTATAAAAAGGCCCTTTCGGCTATCCTTGACGGTAATATAACGACCCTGATAGCTGCAGCTGTTCTGGGAGTTTTGGGAACAGGTTCTATCAAAGGCTTTGCAGCTACTCTGGCACTCGGTATTATCCTTTCGATGTTCACGGCACTGTTCATCGCCAAGTGGATAATGAAATCATTCTTTGCTCTGGGCTGCAGATCCGAAAAGCTCTACGGCGTTCAGAGAGAGCCGAAGGTTGTTGATTTCCTGGCACATAAAAAGCTGTTCTTTATAATATCCATTGTTGCGATCCTGTCAGGATTTGTATTCATGGGCATAAATGCTTCAAGGGGCGCCAATATACTTAACTACAGTCTGGACTTCGTCGGAGGTACTTCAACCGAGGTTACGTTCACCAAGGATATGTCTCTGGCTGAAATAGATTCGACGGTCGTTCCGATCATTGAGAATGTAACCAAGGATGGAAGCGTGATACCACAGAAGATTGACGGTACCAATGATGTTATCTTTAAATCAAGATCACTGACCAATGATGAAGCTGCCAAGCTTAAGGATGATCTGGCAGCGCAGTTCGGTGCTACGATAAAGAGCTCCGAGACCATCAGCTCTACGGTATCGGGAGAGATGAAGCGTGATGCCATTATAGCTGTGGTAGTTGCTTCTGCATGTATGCTTCTTTACATCTGGTTCAGATTCAAGGATGTCAGATTCGGATGTTCTTCGGTTCTGGCGCTTATCCATGACGTTCTGGTAGTTTTGGCGTTTTATGCGATAGTCAGAGTCTCTGTCGGAAGCACATTCATAGCATGTATGCTGACGATAGTCGGATACTCGATCAACGCAACGATCGTTATATTCGACCGTATCCGTGAGAACAAATCAATTATGGGACCGAAGGATTCGCTGGAAGAGGCTGTTAACAGATCGATAACACAGACCCTCTCAAGATCGGTCTTCACATCTTTGACAACGTTTATCATGGTAGCAGCGCTTTATGTGCTGGGAGTTTCATCTATCAAGGAATTTGCACTTCCTCTGATGGCAGGTATCCTCTGCGGTACATATTCATCGATCTGCCTGGCATCCGCTTTCTACATGGTGCTTCGCAAAGTCGGTAAAAAGGCTGAGTAAGCCGATTACATACTTAAGATAATTTACGGCCTGATGATTTATAGGTTCATCAGGCCGGTTTTTTTCTCGTTCGCCGGATAACGTTACCGGGCTGGAATCTACTGATGATGAAAAAATGGATGGTCGCATCAAAAAGAGCTGATTTTGATGCAATAGCTGCAAAATACAATATTGATAAGGTCATAGCGCGTATCATCAGAAACAGAGATGTTGTAACCGATGGGGATATCGATATTTTCCTTAACGGGACTCTTCGGGATCTTCATGATCCTGCTTTATTAAAGGACATGGACAAGGCTGTTGCTGTTATCAAAAAAGCAATAGACGAGGGCGTTAGGATCAGAGTCATGGGTGACTTTGACGTAGATGGGATATGTGCGACCTTTATTCTGTACAGGGGACTTTCTGCTCTCGGAGCGCAGGTCGATACGGACATTCCGGACCGTATCAGGGACGGATACGGCATAAACGATAATATGGTCAAAAGAGCCGGGGAAGATAACACAGGGCTCATTATAACCTGCGATAACGGAATAGCCGCAAAGGCTCAGATTGACCTTGCCACGAGCCTTGGAATAGAAGTTGTTATCACAGATCATCACGAGGTGCCCTATGACATCGTCGATGATAAAAGGGTATACATACTTCCCGAGGCATGCGCAGTGGTCGATCCCAAGAGGGATGATTGTCCATACCCGTTTAAAGCCATATGCGGAGCGGTCGTTGCATACAAACTCATGCAGAGCCTGCTGGATGATTCCGTAGTATCACAAAAGGAGGCACTTGATGAAATGCTGCCGTTTGCAGCACTGGCTACGGTATGCGACATCATGGAGCTTAAGGATGAGAACCGCATAATAGTAAAATACGGTCTTGATGCCATGCAAAACACCGCAAATCAGGGTCTGAAGGCGCTCCTTGGAGTTAACGAACTTACAGGCAAAAAGATCGGAACATATCATGCCGGATTTATCCTTGGGCCGTGTATCAATTCAACAGGGAGACTTGACAGTGCCAAGAGGGCACTTGAACTGTTTACAAAGGATAAATATGAAGATGCCGCCATGATAGCAAGAGAATTAAAGGAGCTTAATGCCTCACGCAAACTCATGACCGAAGAAGGTGCCAGGCAAGCTGTTGAAGCAATAGAGAATTCGAATATCAAAAATGACAGGGTTATGGTCGTTTATATGGAGAACACCCATGAATCCCTGGCAGGTATCATAGCAGGCAGGCTAAGAGAAAGATATAACAGGCCGGTCTTTGTTGTCACTAAGAGTGAAGAGGGAGTCAAGGGATCCGGCAGATCCATTGAAAGCTACGATATGTACGGCGCTCTGACCAGGGTCAAGGATCTGTTTGTACGATTCGGTGGCCACAGAATGGCTGCCGGCATCACGCTTCAGAGCGTTGATAAACTGTATGAGATGCGAAGGCGCTTAAATGAGGACTGTATCCTGACAGATGATGATCTGACAGCGAAGATACATATAGATGTGCCGATGCCGTTATCTTATATTTCAGAGGAACTCATCGAGGGACTCGGCGTTTTGGAACCCTTTGGGGCCGGTAATCCCAAACCCGTATTTGCTACAGCAAATATATCCTTGATTTCCTATGATAAATTGGGTAAAAATAAAAATGTAGGGAAGTTCAGGATCAAGGATGAGACCGGAAGAAACTACGACATGATATATTTTGGGGATCTTGATGAACTGGAAGGATTCCTTGCCGATAAATATGACAGTACGATACCGGATCTGCTTAGTAAACGCCAGGTTGAGCCGGGCCGGGTCATGCTCGATATAGTTTATTATCCTCAGATCAATGAATACGGAAATAACAGGAGCATCCAGATAGTGATGGATGAGTACAGGTGATCCGTAACGGAAGGAGATCAAATGGTTGCAACAATAACGCTGAATCCCGCAGTTGACAAAACACTGACAGCATCACGCGTGATAATGGGGGCCGTTAACAGAATGGATTCGGCCACCAATATAGAGGGTGGCAAGGGGATAAACGTTGCCAAGGTGCTAAGACAGTATGATGTTGATGTTAAGACATTGGGCTTTATCGGTGGCTACAGCGGAGAAATGATAAAGGATGCAGTAAGGAATATGGGGGCGATCCCTTCATTTACCAAAGTGTCCGGAGATACCAGAACATCCGTGAATCTTATCACCGAAGACGGATATATCACCGAGTTTTTAGAGCCCGGACCTATGATAAGCGATGAAGAGCTTGAATCTTTTTTTGATACATATGAAAGGGAGATCGAGGACTGCAGTATAGTTGTTATTTCAGGTTCTGCGCCTCAGGGAGTAGGCCCGGATGCCTATGTCCGGATGATAGAGACTGCCAACGCCAAGGGTAAAAAGGTTATGCTCGATACATCCGGAGATAACCTAAAAAAGGGAATGTATGCCAGACCTTTTATGATGAAACCCAATATGAGGGAACTGGAGTCATTGATGGGCAGAAGGATACACGGCATGCAGGAAGTAGCCGAATCCGCCATGCAGATAGTTGAGTGGGGAGTTTCCAATGTCATGGTATCAATGGGAAATAAAGGGATCCTTTATGCCAGGGACAATAACGGCAGGAGCGAAGTGTATTATGTTCAGGCTCCGTCCATACATGCGGTCAATTCCGTCGGCTCCGGAGACAGTGCCGTGGCCGCATTTGTCATATCGATACTCGAGGGACTGAGTCCCGAAGATACCGTTAAGCGTTGCGTGGCTATATCCGCCGCCAATGCATGCTCACTTGAAAACGGTGTTATATCCAGGGAAAAAGCCGAGGAATTTGAATCATCCCTGACATTAAGTGATGAATTATATGTATAGTCTTCATACAGGAAAAGCGTCGGCAAAGACCGGCGCTTTTCTGCTTATGAGGGGGGAGATAGTGAGTTTTGTTTCAAACTATCTATGGTTTTATCTTACGATCTAATTGTGTCCAAAATGTGTTTTCATTGTGAAAAAAGAATAAAAAAGTTATACTATCATTATCCCTTCAGAAAGGAAAAAGCATTATGTTCAGCATAGAGTACCTGCTTGACAGGATCGATTATTCCATTGTCCTTGGCTCACCGGCCGGCAATGTATCCGAGGTGGTCATAGACTCAAGAAAGGTCACAAAGGACTGCCTTTTTATCTGTATTGAAGGCTTTAAATTCGATGCTCATACCGTGGCAGACAAGGTGATACATGACGGGGCTTCCGTTCTGGTCATCCAAAAGGAATTGTCCGAAGACGCCATGGATATGGCCAGGCAAAACGATGTAACGCTTATCAGGGTCGATGATACCCGATATGCCATGGCTTTTATCTCTGCAGCGTTCTACGGCCATCCCGCCGATTCCATGAAGATCATCGGCATCACAGGCACAAAGGGCAAGACCACGACTTCATACCTCGTTAAGAGTGCCCTGGAGGAAGCGGGCATAAAGACGGGGCTTATCGGTTCCATTGAGACGATAATAGGTGATGAACACATTCCGTCGATAAATACGACACCCGAATCCTTTGTACTTCAGGGTTATTTTAAGAAAATGCTCGATGCCGGGATAACCACCGTAGTCATGGAGGTCGCATCCCAGGGATTAAAGCTATACAGGACTCAGGGCTTTACTTTTGAGCTGGGAATTTTTACGAATCTGGAGCCCGATCATATCGGGCCCAACGAGCATGAATCATTTGAGGAATACATCGAGTGCAAGGGCAGGCTATTCAAGCAGTGCAGATACGGTATAGTAAATGCCGATGACCCGCATCTTCTCAAGGTCATCAAGGGTCATACATGCGATATATACACATACGGATTCAACAAGGATGCTGATCTGTGGGCCGATAACGTTGAACTGGTAAGGACACCGGGACAGCCGGGACTTGAATTTGACGCTCACGGGGATGTCAATGCGCATATTTTAATTCCTACTCCAGGAATGTTCGGAGCCTATAATGCGCTGTGTGCTGCCTCTATATGCCATTATTTCGGAATATCTGACGGGGTGATAGCAGATGCGCTGTCAAAGGCTCATGTTAAGGGCAGGACCGAAATAATCAAAACTCCGTATCCCTTTACGCTGATGATCGATTATGCTCATAATGCCATGAGTCTTGAAAGTCTCCTTAAGTCCTTAAGAGAGTACAGACCCGGAAGGCTTATCGTTCTTTTCGGATGCGGTGGAAACCGTTCGAGGGACCGAAGATTCGGAATGGGAGAAGTCGCCGGCAGATACGCTGACCTTGCCGTCATCACATCAGATAATCCCAGGGATGAGGATCCGCAGGCTATCATAAACGATATCAAAGAGGGGCTTATCCCCACAGGCGGCAAATACGTCGAGATCATAAACCGTATTGAAGCCATCAGGTACGTCATTGAGAATGGCAAAAGGAATGATATGATTGTACTTGCGGGCAAGGGACACGAGGATTACCAGGAGATCAAGGGCGTTAAATATCCCATGGATGAGCGCATCATAGTCAGGGAGATCATCAGAAAGCTCGAAAACGAATAGCATGAAATACGCTGACGTGATAATAGATATATCACACGAAAAAGTAGACAGATCATTTCAATATATAATACCGGATCGCCTGGAAGGGATCATAGGAACAGGGGATTGCGTGAACATACCGTTCGGTAAAGGCAATTCCATGAGGACGGGTTATGTTACGGCCATAAGCGATAAATGTGATTTCGATGAATCCAGGCTTAAATCTATCGTGTCGCGGTGCGAAGATATAAACACGATAGAGGCCGATTATGTCAGGCTCGCCGCATGGATCAGGGATACATACGGTTCTACCATGATAGCGGCATTAAAAACAGTTCTTCCCATCAAAAAAACGGTTAAGAGTCTTGAAAAGAAAAAGATAGTAAGGCTCCTTGAACCGGATGAGATAAGATCACTTTATCATGAGAGTATCAGGAAGAAGCACAGTGCCAAAGCCAGACTTCTATATGAACTTATTACCGAAGAAATACTGCCGTATGAACTCGTCACGGGAAAGCTTAATGTTTCAGGACAGACTATAGGTTCTCTTCAAAAAGACGGCGTTCTTAAAACAGAAAGTGTCAGTATCTACAGGAATCCGGTAACACTGGAGGACAGATCCGAAGTCAGGGTCAGCCTGTCGGATGAACAGCTTAAGATCTGTGATCACATAAACAATAATCCCGGCAGATACCTTATTCACGGGATCACTGGCTCCGGCAAAACGGAGGTATATCTTGATCTTATTGAGAATACCATTAGAGCCGGAAGACAGTGTATCATGCTAATCCCTGAGATCGCGCTGACATATCAGACTCTTATGAGGTTTTACAAAAGATTCGGAGACAGGGTATCGGTCATTAATTCCACGCTGACTGCCGGAGAGAGATATGATCAGTGTCAAAGGGCCAAAAATGGTGACATAGATGTCATAATAGGACCGCGTTCAGCTCTCTTTGTCCCGTTTAAGGATCTGGGTCTGGTGATAATCGACGAGGAGCATGAAAACACCTATATTTCAGAGCAGAATCCCAGATATCACGCCAGGGATGTAGCCGAGAAACTGTGCGAACTGCGAAATGCCACGCTGGTCCTGGGGTCGGCTACGCCTTCGATGGAAGCATATTATCTGGCACAGCAGGGATACTATAAACTGTTTAAACTGACTAAAAGACTGACTGGCGGAAAGCTCCCCGATACCGTTATCGTGGATATGAGAAAGGAACTCAGGGACGGCAATAAGCTGATGTTAAGCCGTCTGCTTCAGGACAAGATAAGGGACAGACTAAACAAAAAAGAGCAGACAATGCTTTTTTTAAACCGTCGGGGATACTCGGGATTTTTAAACTGCAGGATGTGCGGACACGTGATCAAATGCCCTCATTGCGATGTATCTCTTTCAAGGCATAATGATAATATGTTAAGATGTCATTACTGCGGATATGAAACTCCGGAGATCAAAACATGTCCCGAATGTGGATCAGGCCACATCAGGGCACTGAGGGTCGGAACCCAACAGGTGGAAGAATGCCTGGGAAAGCTTTTTCCCGATGCCAGGATACTTCGCATGGATGCGGATACCACCAGGCAGAAGGACAGTTATGAAAAGATACTCGGGGCGTTTGCAAACGGCGATGCAGATATACTCGTCGGGACGCAGATGATAGTCAAGGGACATGATTTTTCGAATGTCACACTGGTCGGAGCGATCCTTGCCGATCTGTCATTAAACGAATCGGATTTCAAGACAGGAGAGAGAACATTCCAGCTGCTAGTGCAGGCAATAGGTCGTGCAGGAAGGGGCAGCATACCGGGTGAAGCGATAATACAGACATACAAGCCCGACCATTACAGCATAGTATATGCCTCGGGACAGGATTACGAGGCGTTTTATAAAGAAGAGATCATGTACAGGGATATCTGTTCTTATCCTCCGGTGGGCAATATGGTACATGTGCTGGTATCATCCGATGACCCGAGGCGGGCTTTGGGGCTGGCTACCGCCTTAAAAAAGAGGGCAGTTGACAAAACATCGGTAATAGGGCCCGCGCCTGACGGTGTGTTTAAGATAAACGATCATTACAGATACGGTATATATATCAAGGGAAAAGACAAAAAGAGTGTTGAAAAGGCCCGCTTTGAGATGGAAGAATTCTTAAGGACGGCGCCGCTTAAAAATGAAAATGTAATATTTGACGTATTATAAAAGGAGCAGAAACATGGCCACCAGAAACATAAGACAGATAGGAGACAGCGTGCTTAACAAGCCCTGTAAAGAAGTAAAGGAAGTAAACGACAGGATACGGGATCTGATATCGGACATGTTCGATACCATGTATGAAGCTGAAGGTGTCGGACTGGCAGCCCCTCAGGTGGGGATACTGAAGCGGATATTCGTAGTGGATGTTACGGGTGAGGAACCGTATCTGTTCATAAACCCCGAGATACTTGAAACAGACGGTGAACAGACAGGATATGAGGGATGTCTGTCCGTAGAAGGCAAATCGGGACTGGTAACGAGACCTAATCATGTTAAGGTCAGGGCATATGATATCAACATGAACGAGTTCACTATGGAGGCAGAGGGCTTCCTTGCAAGGGCGATACTTCACGAGAACGATCATTTAAACGGAGTTCTTTACGTGGAAAAGGTGGAAGGACCGCTCCTTACCAATGAGGAACTGGCCAAACTGTTGGAAGAACAGGAACAGAGCAAGGAATGATCCTATGAAGATAGTATTTATGGGCACACCTGACTTTGCGGTGTGCAGCTTGGAACAACTGATCAAGGCAGGACACGAGATCACATGTGTAGTGACTCAGCCTGACAGAGCAAAAGGCAGGGGCAGAGAACTTGCCTTTTGTCCGGTTAAGGAATGCGCGTTAAAACACGGACTTCCCGTCTTTTCTCCGGTAAAGATCAAAGACCCCGAAGCTGTGGCCGAGCTTAAAAAGTATGAAGCGGATATTTTCGTAGTGGCGGCTTTCGGGCAAATACTCTCGGAGGAGATACTTAACATGCCAAAGTATGGCTGTGTCAATATTCATGCCTCACTCCTTCCTCATTTAAGAGGAGCCGCTCCCATACAATGGTCCATATTAAACGGGGACAGTGAAACCGGAGTCAGCATACAGCAGATGGAAAAAGGTCTTGATACCGGGGATGTGCTCCTGTCAAGGGCAATACCCATAGAGGATACCGATACGGGCAGCTCTTTATTTGATAAGCTGATGATCCTCGGAGGAGAGCTCATTGTCGAACTCCTTCCCATGATCGAACAGGGTACCGCTAAGAGAGTCAGACAGGATGAGGACAAGGCTACATACGCCTCCAAGATCACCAAGGAAATGGGGCATATTGACTGGTCGAAGGACGCCGCACACATTGAAAGATATGTCAGAGGCCTTAACTCATGGCCATCAGCCTATACCTATATAGACGGCAAAATGCTCAAGATATGGGGAGCGAAGATCTCAGGCGATGATACGGATGCCGTACCGGGAACCGTTACAAAGATCACACCCGATAAGATAACGATCCAGACCGGCGGGGGATGTATCGATATTACCGAGGTTCAGCTCGAAGGCAAAAAGAGGATGAGCACGGAGCAGTTCCTCCGCGGTTTTAAGATTAAGGAGGGACTGGTTCTTTAATGTCAGTCAATGAAAGGCAGGCAGTCCTTGACTGCCTGATCGAAATAAATGAAAAAGGCTCACTGTCACATATAGTGATTGGCGATGTCCTTTCTAAGTACGATTATCTGCCACCTGAGAAAAAGGCTTTCATTAAGAAGGTTACCGAAGGGACTACTGAAAAGCTCCTGGTAATTGATGAAGTCCTGAACAGGTATCTTAAAAACGGTATTGATAAGCAAAAGCCCGTGATACGGAATCTGCTTCGCATGAGTGTTTACCAGATACTGTTCCTTGATAAGATACCTGACAGCGCCGTATGCAACGAGGCGGTGAAGCTCGCTAAATCAAAAGGCCTGACGGGGCTTTCGGGGGTCGTAAACGGTGTGCTTCGAAACATATGCAGGAATAAGGATGATATCACTACGGATAAAGGCGGGGTTCCCGACTGGATAAGGGAGCATCTGATCGAAAGCTATGGTGAAGATAAGGCCTGTAAAATACTGGAAGATATTGACAGGGTCCATCCCGTAACGGTGAGGGTTCGTAAAAAAATCGAAGATATGAGTTCATTTATTCCTACGGGAATACTGCCTGATGCGTATTATCTTAAGGAGCATGTATCGCCGAGGAATGTTAACGGATATGATGACGGAGCATTTGTGATTCAGGATGCAGCCGGCATGCATGTTGCGCTGATGGCAGATATCAAAGAGGGCCAGGACGTTCTGGATCTTTGTGCAGCTCCCGGAATGAAATCTCTTCATGTATACGATATGGGAGGTAATGTCATCGCATGCGACATTACGGAACGCAAGAGGGCTCTTATTGAAGATAACATCAGAAGATGCGTGGAGAATACACCCGGGCATTACATAAAGACGATGGTTTCGGATGCCACGGTTTATAACAGTGAATTTGAGGATAGATTTGATGTGGTCCTTGCTGATGTTCCCTGTTCCGGATTGGGAGTCATGGGGCGTAAATCCGATATCAGACACAAGACCCAAAAAGAAGATCTCTCTTCATTAAGTGAATATCAGAAAAAGATAATTGATAATGCTGTACGCTATGTCAAAAAAGGCGGTAAGCTCGTATACAGCACATGTACTTTAAACCCGGGAGAGAACGAGGAGAATGCGGCCTATGCCGTACGTAAACACTCTCTTAAGCTTCAAAAAGAGCATCAGTTCATTCCGGGGATCGATAAAACGGACGGATTCTATATCGCTGTTTTAATTAAATGATCTGAGGCAGCAGAACAGGGAAAACAAAAGTTAACATAATATGGTTGACATAAAATCATTATCCTTGGAAGAATTAACAGAATACATCAAAAGTATCAACGAAAGCGCATTCAGGGCCAGACAGCTCTATGAATGGATGCACGTTCATCTGTCCAGAGATTTTGACAGCATGACGAATATTCCCGGTGCGCTGAAAGACAGGTTAAAAAGCGAGTGCTCTTTGACAACTCTGGCTATAGAAACTGTCCAGACTTCAAAGATCGACGGAACAAAGAAATACCTGTTCACTCTTCCTGACGGTAATCATGTTGAATCCGTTTTTATGAAATACAGGCACGGCAACAGCGTGTGCATCTCAAGCCAGGTAGGATGCCGCATGGGATGCAGATTCTGTGCATCGACTATAGACGGACTCGTAAGATCGCTGACTGCGGCTGAAATGCTCGATCAGATCTATGCGATAACTCTTGATACGGGTCTTCGTGTTTCCAATGTGGTAGTCATGGGCATAGGCGAGCCGCTCGATAACTACGATAATCTCGTCAGATTCATAAGAATGCTGAGTAACGATAAGGGTCTTAATATATCTCAGAGAAATATAACCGTTTCTACCTGCGGTATCGTTCCCAATATACTTCGTCTTGCTGAAGAAGATCTTAAGATCACCCTTGCGCTTTCGCTACATGCTGCTACCGATGTTAAGAGAAAGGAACTGATGCCGGTGGCCGATGCATATTCCATTAAGGAACTGATGGATTGCTGCAGAGCATACTTTGATAAAACCGGACGCAGGATAAGTTTTGAGTATGCGCTGGTAGATGGTTCCAATGATTCGGATGAGGATGCGGATCTGTTATCCTCTCTGGCCAAAAGCGTTGGAGCACATATAAATCTCATTCCGGTCAATCCGGTTAAGGAGCGGTCATATAAAAGATCATCCGCAGGCAGGATCGCCGCTTTCAAAAATAAACTTGAAAAAAATGGGATAAATGTTACTATTAGAAGAGAATTAGGGTCAGATATAGATGGCGCTTGCGGACAATTACGCAGAAAGCATAAGTCCGAAGGCGCTAATTGAGTGCCTGAATAAAGGAGCATTACGCTTGAAATCTTTTTCGATAACCGATATCGGCAGAAAAAGACAACTGAATCAGGATTATGTCTTCTCAAGTGACGATAAAATCGGTGCGCTTAAGAATCTGTACATTGTGGCCGACGGTATGGGTGGACACAATGCCGGAGACTATGCATCCAAGTATACCGTTGAAACGGTTGTGCGTGAGATAAAGGGCAGCATTGAGAAGAAGCCTTTCAGGATCATCGGCAAAGCGATCAGGGTTGCCAATGAACTCGTGAGAGCCCGCGCCAAGGAAGACATTCATATGTACGGCATGGGAACGACCATAGTCATCGCTACGATCGACGAGCATCAGCTTCAGATAGCCAACGTCGGTGACAGCCGTCTTTATCTTATCAGCGATACGATAAGACAGATAACCAGGGATCATTCTCTGGTTGCGGAGATGGTCAGAAAGGGTGGAATAGCTCCCGAGGCTGCCAAGGATCATCCTGACAAGAACATCATTACGAGAGCGGTCGGTGCCAGAGATTCCATAGAGGTGGATTTCTTTACTGAAGACCTTCGGGAGGGCGATATAGTACTGCTGTGCTCTGACGGGCTGACGAACATGCTCTCGGATGAGGATATTTTCAACATAGTTAAAAAGAACTCAACACTTGAAGATGCTGCTACAGAGCTTATTAACGCCGCCAATGAGAACGGAGGCAAGGACAACATAGCTGTTGTTCTTATTGACGATTACGCATAGGTTTTGGTGATTATATGATTAGAATTGGAATGTTGATTAGTGACCGATATGAGATCCTCGAAAAGATCGGCACCGGTGGCATGTCCGATGTTTACAAAGCAAAGGACCATAAATTAAACAGATTCGTTGCGGTCAAAGTACTCAAGCAGGAATTTTCGGAGAACGCGAATTTTGTCTCTAAATTCCGGGTTGAAGCGCAGGCGGCAGCAGGACTGATGCATCCTAACATTGTCAACGTTTATGACGTCGGACAGGAGGATGGTGTGCATTTTATCGTGATGGAACTCGTAGAGGGCATCACGCTTAAAAAGTATATCGAGAAAAAGGCACGGCTCTCAGTCAAGGAAGCGATCAGTATCGCTATCCAGGTCAGCATGGGCATCGAGGCGGCTCACAATAACCATATCATACACAGAGATATCAAGCCTCAGAATATAATCATTTCAAAGGATGGCAAGGTCAAGGTCACTGATTTCGGCATAGCCAAGGCTGCTACATCAAATACCATTACATCCAATGTGATGGGGTCGGTTCACTACACATCACCGGAACAGGCCAGAGGCGGATATTCGGATGAAAAATCAGACATTTATTCTCTGGGTATCACATTCTTTGAGATGCTCACGGGACGTGTTCCATTTAACGGTGAGACCACGGTGGCTATAGCCATTAAACATATTCAGGAAGACATGCCTTCACCACGCGAGTTCGTATCGGAGATACCGTACAGTGTGGAACAGATCGTGCTCAAGTGTACTCAGAAATCTCCCGACAGAAGATATCAGTCCATGTCGGAGCTTATCAAGGATCTTAAGTATGCTCTTATGAATCCCGATGATGATTTCGTTCATATTGATGATCCGGATGAGGCAGGTGCCACAAAGACGGTCGATGATGCAGATGTATCGAGGATCAAGCGTCAGTCGCAAAGAAGAGAGTCTCTGGAAGATTCCGTTTCTTTAAGGACGGAGCGGGAGGTTCTTCGCGAAGTTGCCAGAAAAGAAAATGCTGCACGCCAGGGACAGGGACAAAGAAGACAGAAGAATCCCAGACAGAACCGTTATTACGAGAATTATGATGACGGATATGATGATCAGTATGCCGAAGATTCGGATTCCGATCCCAAGATGGAAAAGATAACTACGATACTGGCTGTAGTTGCGGCAGTTCTTATCGGTCTTATCGTAATATTCCTTATAGCCAAGACTTTAGGGGTCTTTGATCCTTCGGATGATAATGATACAAAGACCGAGGAAACGACCAAGGGCTTTGTGACCATGATCGATGTGGTTGGCCGGAGCGCCGATGATGTCAAAAAAGAACTTATAGATCTGGGACTTACTCCGGAGATAGAATACGAGGAGAGTTCGGAATATGCCGAAGGAACCGTCATGCGTTCGAGTGTTGAGAGCGGATCATCCGTTGAAGAGGGCTCAAATGTTGTTCTTACAGTCAGTGCCGGTGAAACGGGAGTAGAAGTACCCGACACTGTCGGCATGACAGAGGCCGAAGCGGTTTCAACACTGGTAAACAAGGGATTTACCATCAGCAAGACTGAGGGTTATGATCAGTATATAGCTGCAGGATCTATCTACAAGCAGTCTCCCGAAGGAGGAGCCAAAGCGCCTGCGGGAACATCGATATCTCTTTATATCAGCAAGGGTCCCGAGACCAGCAAGGTATCGGTTCCAAACCTGCTGTCACAGGATGAGGAAACAGCCATGGCACTGCTTGCCGAGAACGGACTGGAGCTCGGCAGTGTAATGGAAGTTAATTATGAAGACCCTGCATATGAGGGACTGGTATGTTCACAGAGCTATGCTCCCGGCACATACCTTGACGCTGGATCGAAGGTAGATATTTCTATCAGCATAGGACCTATTCAGTCCACCTACAAGTTCACTGATACCATCATGGCTCCTACCGCTTCAGAGGATCCTAACTTTAAGCTTGGAACAATGGTGACTATCACCATGACGGCTGATGATGGAACGGTACTTCTAAGTACGCAGACTTCTTCGTTCCCCATAGCTGAACAGAACATTACCGGTATCAAGTCTGAGAGCGGAACGATCCTGTTCCAGTATATAAATCAGGGTGAGAGCTCGGTAGTTACGAATGAAGACGGTACCACTACGACAGTAGAAGGTGAATCCGAGTCCAAAGAGATTAAGCGTTCGGTTACTTTTGTGGCGGAGTAAATGACAGGAAAGATAATCAAAGGAATCGCAGGATTTTACTATGTATACACAACCCTTGGTCTTGTTGAATGCAAGGCCAAGGGTGTTTTTCGCAATAAGAACATCAAACCTCTGGTTGGTGATAACGTAAGGGTAGAGATAATCGATGAAGACCAGATGACCGGAAATATAGAGGAGATACTGGAACGAAGGAATGCGCTGATACGTCCCGCATCGGCAAACATCGATCAGGCGATGATCATTTTTGCGATCACTAAGCCTGATCCGAACTATAATCTTCTCGATAGATTTCTGATCTCAATGAGACAGCAGAATATTCCTACGGTAGTCTGCTTTAATAAGTCCGATATCGCAACCGACGATGAAATAGCGGAACTTAAAAATGCCTATGAAGGATGCGGATGCCGGGTGCTGTTTGTAAGTGCCAGAGTTGAAGACGGGATCGGTGATATCAGGGAAGTGTTAAAGGGCAAGACCACGGTCGTGGCAGGTCCCTCGGGTGTAGGCAAATCGACTATAGTAAATGCCCTTTATCCAGAGGCAAACATGGAAACGGGAGAGATCTCCAGGAAGATCGAACGAGGCAGGCATACCACCAGACATGCCGAACTGTTTGCACTCGCGGATGATACGTTCATCATGGATACGCCGGGCTTTACATCACTATACCTTACAGGACTTAAGAAAGAAGAACTCTGGGAGTACTATCCCGAGTTTTCCGCATATGAAAAAAACTGCAGATTCGGAGGCTGTTCACATCTTAGTGAACCTGTCTGCGGTATCAAGGATGCTGTTGATCACGGATTGATCAGCCGTATACGATACGAGAATTACGGGGTATTGTACCGGGAGCTCAAAGACAGTGAAAAGTGGTAGGGATACGGCTGCATTCTTTATACTCTCATTGCTGTCGGCAATATTGGTAACGCGATCCCGAATAAATCAATAAAGCATCAAAAGCACGGCCGTAAGCCGTGCTTTTTAACGCCGACCAAAGATTCCCTAAATGCCTATTGACATAGTAGGTAACTACTGATATATTGAATAAAACCGATCAGAAAGGAAAGGATCATCGTGAAGGTATCAACCAGAGTAGAGTATGGCCTTGTGGCCTTGACAGATATAGTCATACATTCTGACGGCGGAAGGAGTGTATCTGCGCCCGACATCGCTCAGAGACAGAAGATCTCTCACAAATATCTGGAGCATATTCTTCTGCTTTTGCGGCAGGCAGGATTTATTACGGCACAAAAGGGGATAAGAGGAGGATATGTCCTGGCTGTTTCTCCGGAGGACATCACACTGTCTGATGTTTTAAATGCCCTGGATAATAATATCCTGGCAGGACTTGATAAGGATGAAGAACAGGGAGACGGACTTCGCTCTGTTATCAACTCACTTTTCTGGGAAAAGATCAATTCCGATCTTAGCAGATACACGGACACTTTGAAGCTCAGTGATTTTGCCGAACAGTGTCGCAAAAGCTCATCTGGGGACTGGGATTTATACGTAATATAGGCATTTTTATAAAAAAGAAAAGAAAAATACAAAAAACCTATTGACATAGTAGGCTAATGATGTTACAGTAACAACTGTAAGATCGATAAGATCATTTTTGAAGGAAAGGAGACAGACATGTATAGTTATACGACGACCAGAAAATACACAGATTCAATGCGCTGTTGTCGAATGCTATGCTCCCGGGCTGTAATAATGGCCGGTGATGCCGTCTGTCGATGTATGCACTAGTATAACCTGACAGCGCAGTCACATTAAGCCTTATGCCCGGGAGTAAATCTTCCGGGTTTTTTATTACAAACAGATCCGGTAATAAGGATATACAGATTTTGGCAACTGACAACAACTGATTTAGATTCATAAAACAATAAAAATTTAAGGAGAGAAAAAATGAGCGATTTAAGATTTGAAACATTACAGTTACATGTAGGACAGGAACAGGCAGACCCCGCAACAGATGCGCGTGCGGTACCCATTTATCAGACCACGGCATATGTATTCCATAACAGTAAGCATGCAGCCGACAGATTCGGACTGGCAGACGCAGGAAATATATACGGAAGACTTACTAACTCAACACAGGATGTTCTCGAAAAGCGACTTGCAGCTTTAGAGGGCGGAAGCGCAGCACTGGCTCTCGCATCCGGAGCAGCTGCCATCACATATACAATAGAGGCTCTCGCAGCTAACGGCGGGCACATTGTTGCGCAGAAGACTATCTACGGAGGAACATATAATCTATTTGAGCATACACTTCCCCAGTATGGTATCGAAACAACATTTGTCGATGCACACAACTTAAGCGAAGTAGAAAGCGCCATAAAGGATAATACCAGAGCGATCTATTTGGAGACACTGGGCAATCCCAACAGTGATATTCCGGATATCGATGAGATAGCCAAGATAGCACACAAGCACGGACTTCCTCTTGTTATCGACAACACTTTCGGAACACCTTACCTTATCCGTCCTATCGAGCACGGCGCTGATATCGTTGTTCATTCTGCAACCAAGTTCATCGGCGGGCACGGAACCACATTGGGCGGAGTAATCGTAGAATCAGGCAAATTCGACTGGAAAGCATCAGGTAAATATCCCAACATAGCTGCTCCCAACCCCAGCTATCACGGAGTATCGTTCTATGATGCTGTCGGACCTGCTGCATTCGTTACGTTCATCAGAGCCATCCTGTTAAGAGATACAGGAGCCACGATAGCACCTTTTTCAGCATTCCTGCTCCTTCAGGGTGTTGAGACACTGTCTCTTCGTGTAGAAAGACATGCAGAGAACACCCAAAAAGTGGTAGAATATCTGTTGAACAATCCTCTCGTTGAAAAGGTCAATCATCCTTCAGTACCTGATCATCCCGATCATGCTTTATATCAGAAGTATTTCCCTAACGGAGGAGCATCGATCTTTACCTTCGATATCAAGGGTGGAAGAGATGAAGCATGGAAGTTCATAGATAACCTCAAGATATTCTCTCTCCTTGCAAACGTTGCAGATGTTAAGAGCCTGGTTATCCACCCTGCTTCAACAACACATTCACAGCTTGAACAGGATGAACTTCTCGATATTGGTATTAAGGAAAACACCATTCGTCTGTCAATCGGTACAGAGCATATCGATGATATCATTGATGACCTGGAGAGAGGATTTGCTGCCATAAAATAAGAGCACATATACATTGAAAGGAGACAATATCATGTCAAACATATATAAGGGAACATTGGAACTGATAGGAAACACACCTCTCGTAGAGGTTACCAATATCGAAAAGGATCTGGGGCTTGAGGCCACGATTCTTGTAAAACTCGAGTATTTCAATCCTGCCGGAAGCGTTAAGGATCGTATCGCCAAGGCCATGATAGAAGATGCGGAGGAAAAGGGGATCCTTAAGGAAGGTTCGGTGATCATAGAGCCCACATCCGGTAATACAGGTATAGGCCTTGCTTCAATAGCTGCAGCCAAGGGATACCGCATTATACTTACAATGCCTGAGACCATGAGCGTGGAAAGAAGGAATATCCTCAAGGCATACGGAGCAGAGATAGTGCTTACAGAGGGCGCAAAGGGCATGAAGGGCGCTATCGCCAAGGCAGAGGAGCTGTCAAAGGAAATAACCGGAAGCTTTATCCCGGGACAGTTTGTTAACCCCGCCAATCCCAAGATTCACAAAGAGACTACGGGCCCCGAGATCTGGAATGATACCGACGGTAAGGTTGACATCTTCATAGCAGGAGTAGGTACGGGCGGAACCGTAACGGGAACCGGCGAGTTCTTAAAGGAAAAGAATCCGAACGTTAAAGTCGTTGCGCTGGAACCGGAGGATTCACCGGTCCTTTCAGAGGGCAGAGCGGGTGCTCACAAGATCCAGGGAATCGGTGCCGGATTTGTACCCGATGTACTTAATACAAAGGTATATGATGAGGTGTTCAAGGCTTCAAATCAGGCGGCAATAGACACAGCCAAGCTCCTGGCCAAGAAGGAGGGCATCTCGGTTGGTATATCATCGGGTGCGGCACTGTACGGAGCGATCGAACTGGCCAAGCGCCCCGAGAACAAGGGCAAGGTTATCGTAGCTCTTCTTCCCGACAGCGGAGACAGATATTATTCTACCGCACTGTTTACAGATTGATACAAGGACGGGATGATAATTCTCCTGATCCTGAATACAACAAATGATTACAGGGACAGTCCTATGAAGACTGTCCCTGTTGCTGTATAAAACAGGCGACCGATATATTGACAGACAGATAAATGATGATAAAATAAAAATGAACGTATGAAAAAGTGTTCATATGTTATTGCAAAATGTGAGCATTATGTCGAATAATGAGAAGAAAGACGACAAGTATTTGTTAGCGATGAAAAATCGGGTGTTGTAAACTTGACTGAAATTGGGGCATAATGGTTTTTGTGATATATAAAGACCTGATGTCATATGTATTCACGGTTAAGGAGTAATGATGATGCAGACTTTAATTCAGCAGAACTACTCAGGTGAAAGGGCACTTTTTATGGCCCGTGATCTTGAGATCAGAGACTCGATATTTGAAGACGGAGAATCTCCTCTTAAGGAGAGTTCGGACATAAAACTGTTTAACTGCATGTTTAAATGGAAATATCCGCTGTGGTATTCCCGTAATATCGAGGTTAAAAACAGTACATGGCTACAGATGGGCAGAGCCGGAGTCTGGTACACGGATGATATTTCCGTCAGCGATTCTATGATCGAAGCCCCGAAGAACTTCAGACGATGCAACAGGCTGGCCCTTTCAATTGTGTCGTTTTCAAATGCAGCCGAGACACTATGGAACTGCAAAAATGTTACGATCGAAGGAGCTGTTGTCAACAACGGGGATTACTTTGGAATGAACTCGGAAGATCTCGTTATAGATAATCTGACTCTGTATGGCAATTATGCATTTGACGGATGTAAAAACGTAAGGATCAGCAACAGCCGGTTGCTGACCAAGGATGCATTTTGGAATACGGAGAACGTTACTGTGACAGACTCGTTCATATCGGGTGAATACCTCGGATGGAATTCCAAGAACCTGACTTTGATAAACTGTACGATAGAGAGCCTTCAGGGTATGTGTTATATCGATAAGCTTATCATGAAAGACTGCAAGCTTTTTAATACCACCCTTTCATTTGAGTATTCGGATGTGGATGCTGACATCACATCCAAAATAGACAGCGTCTTTAATCCTTCATCAGGCAGGATCAAAGCGCCGGCCATAGGGGAACTCATCATCGAAAAGGACAAGATAGATCCGTCAAAGACCGAAATAATATGTGATTCTGTTGACAAACACTCGGCTCGGCCGGAATGGATACCGGAGTAATGCATGTACGATTTTGACACTGTTAAACATAGACGAGGGACCAATTCGCTTAAGTGGGATGAATGGGATATTCCCGATAACTGCCTGCCGATGTGGGTGGCAGATATGGACTTTGAGACCGCTCCTGAAATCAAGGAAGCGATCATTAAGCGTGCTTCGAACGGAATATTCGGCTATTCGATAGTTCCCGACAGATGGCAGAAAGCGATCTCATCCTGGTGGGAGCTCAGATATTCATATAAGATCGATCCGGAGCATCTTATTTTTTGCACAGGAGTCATTCCTGCTATTTCGAGTATAGTGCGCAAACTGACTACACCAAACGAGAATGTGGTCATAATGACTCCCGTCTATAATATCTTTTTTAATTCGATCATTAATAACGGAGCACGTGTTCTCGAGAGCCCCCTTAAATACATAAACGGTAAATATGAGCCTGATTTTGATGATCTTGAAGATAAACTGTCTGATCCGCAGACTTCGCTGATGATCCTGTGCAATCCGCAGAATCCCGGAGGAAGGATATGGAGCAGGGATGAACTTTCAAGGATAGGTGAACTGTGTAAAAGGTATGACGTCACGGTCATATCGGATGAGATACATTGTGACCTGACTGATCCCGGCAGGACCTATGTGCCCTTTGCATCGGTTTCCGAGATATGCCGCGATATCTCTGTAACCTGCATAGCACCGACCAAGACCTTTAACATCGCAGGATTGCAGAGTGCTGCGGTGTTTGCATACAACAGGTCGTTAAGACACAGGGTATGGAGAGGACTTAATACGGATGAGGTGGCCGAACCCAATGCTTTTGCCATAGATGCCGCGATAGCGGCGTATGAAAACGGAGAAGCATGGCTTGAGGAACTTAGAAAATACATCTTTGAAAACAAGAGGGCGGTTATTGAGTATATGGCGGAGAATATCCCGCAGGTCAAAGTAACTCATTCCGATGCCACATACCTGCTCTGGCTGTACACCGCTGAAGTCTGTGAGGATTCACATGATCTTCAGGAGCATCTTAAATCTTCGGCGGGTTTATATCTGTCCGAGGGCAGGATCTACGGAGCGGGAGGAGAACGCTTCCTTAGAATGAATATTGCCTGCCCCAGGAGCGTTCTTATGGAAGGCCTGGGCAGACTGAAAAAAGGTGTAGACAGTTATTCTCAAATGAAAAGGGGAGATGAATAATGAAAGAGATAAAGATCGATGCTGCCAAAACGGTTCCGTTTTTTAACAACGTTGATTTCTGTGTCGGGACAGGGAGACTGGGACTGGCACTTACAAAGGAATATCTTGATGAGCTTGAATTCGTCCAGAAAAGAATAGGATTTAAATACATAAGAGGCCACGGCCTTTTTTCGGATGATGTTGCGATCTATCAGGAATATGAGGAGGACGGACAGACCAGGGTCGAATATAACTATACGTACATTGACAGGATAATAGATGATTATATCAGACTGAACATCAGGCCTTATCTGGAGCTTGGCTTTATGCCTGATAAACTGTCAAGCGGAACCCAGACCATCTTTTACTGGAAGGGCAACACCACACCGCCTCGTGATTATTCCATGTGGACGGATATGGTGGTATCTCTGCTCGGGCATCTCCTTCAAAGGTACGGGGATGAAGTCAGAAACTGGCCGATAGAGGTTTGGAACGAGCCTAACCTGCCGGGATTCTGGTACAAAGCGGATATGGATGAATACTTCAAGCTCTTTAAGGAAACCTATACGGCCATCAAGGCATTTGATCCTGCATTTAAGGTGGGGGGTCCTGCCGTATGCGGCGTTAAGGAGGATGTGTGGATCCGCTCGTTCCTTGAATTCTGCCAAAAAGAATCCATTAAACCTGACTATATAACCAGACATCATTATACGGTGGAATCACCTGAAAGAGTCGGGCACTATGACTATTCATTACTTGAGGATTCCAATGAGAGGATATCCAATCTTCAGGAGAGCCGGGATATCATAGATTCGTTTGAAGAATTCAAGGATGTTCCAATGCATATCACGGAGTTCAGCACTTCATATACGCCAAAGGGTGTTATCCACGATACAAATCTTAATGCGGCATATATTGCAGGACAGCTGTCCAGACTCGGAGAGATGAATGAGGAGTATTCATACTGGACCTTCGGAGATGTGTTCGAAGAACAGGGTGTTCCCTTTTCACTGTTCCATGGAGGCTTCGGAATGGTTGCGGCGGGATGCATCCCCAAACCCACATTCTGGACCTTTGCATTTTATAAGGATCTTAAGGATAAGGGACGTGAGTGTGCACACAAAGATGACAACAGTGTCATTTTAAGGACCGATAACGGATATGCAGGCATACTCTGGAATGCCCAAAGACAGGACATGGATCTTAGTATTATTCTTCCGGTCACAGCTGATGAATATACCCTCATTGAAAAGACCGTCGATGAGGATACATGTAACCCGCTTAAGGTCTGGCATGACCTGGGCGAATGTGCAAATCCCTCGAAGGAGACGGTTGAGATCATAAGGTCTTCAGCGAATCCTGCTGTTAAGAGCGGTATATTAAGACATGATGAGAACGACAGTGATCAGTCTGTCAGATACTCAGTAAAAATAAAGAAAAACGGTGTGATCTATTTTGAGATCAGTGTAAGAGAATTTAAACCCGACAGGGGATATGATTATGAAAGGGTACTTAACGGGGCTTATCCCGGATAAAAGATCATGAGACAATATCTGGTTACTGGAATGAGCTGTGCGGCCTGTCAGGCCAGAGTCGAAAAGGCCGTCGGTAATCTTGACGGAGTCGACTCATGCGCAGTCAGTCTACTTACAAATTCAATGTCCGTAGAGGGAAATGCGGCGGATGAGTGTATCATCGAAGCAGTGAGAAAGGCGGGGTATGATGCCACCATAAAGGATCCTGATGATAAAACAGGATCCGGCTCATCCTCTGAAGACCCGGACGGGCAGGGTGACATTTTTGATATTGAAACATCAAGGCTTAAAAAGAGACTTGTTGTTTCTGTTTTTTTTGTACTGATCCTTATGTATGTTTCGATGGGGCATTCCATGCTGGGACTGCCTCTGCCCCCTGTAATAGCGAATGATCATGTGGCAATGGGGCTCACGCAGATGGTACTCTGCGTGATCGTAATGGTAATAAATCGCAGATTTTTTATTAATGGCTTTAAAGGTGTTGTTCGAGGTGCCCCCAATATGGATACGCTGGTGGCGCTGGGATCATCTGCTTCTTTTGCATACAGTATATGGAGAATGATTCTGATGATCGGTGCATCCAAAGAAGGTGACATGGCTTTGGTTATGGATTATATGCATGATCTGTATTTTGAATCGGCTGCAATGATACTTGCTCTCATTACTGTGGGCAAGATGCTTGAGACCCGCTCGAAGGGCAAAACGGCAGATGCCCTGAAAGGCCTGATGTCCCTTACTCCCAAGGAAGCGACGATAATCCTTGACGGACAGGAAGTCAGGATACCGGTTGAAAAAGCATCTGTCGGGGATATTTTTATCGTACGGCCTGGCGAGAGCATTCCGCTTGACGGAACCGTCACGGAGGGAATGAGTGCCGTTGATGAATCCATGCTGACAGGGGAGAGTGTTCCTGTTGAGAAGCAGGAGGGCAGCTCTGTTTATGCGGCAACGATAAACACCACGGGGTTTTTAAGATGCCGGGCTGACAAAGTGGGTAAGGATACCACTTTGTCATCGATAATACGTCTGGTTGAGAACTCTGCTGTAACAAAGGCTCCTATTGCCAGGATCGCTGATAAGGTATCGGGGATATTTGTACCCGTCGTTATTGTGATTGCATCAGTTACTTTTGTGATATGGTTTATGACAGGCAGCTCTTTGGGGTTTGCCCTGTCAAGAGCAGTCTCGGTCCTTGTTATCAGCTGCCCCTGTGCACTGGGACTGGCTACACCGGTTGCAATCATGGTCGGAAGCGGTGTGGGGGCACGAAACGGCATACTGTTTAAAAATGCTACCTCACTTGAACTATCCGGCAGAACCGATATAGTTGTTCTTGACAAGACGGGAACGGTCACTACAGGTAAGCCTGTGGTCACGGACGTGATAGTTACATCAGGCATGTCCGAAGAGGCCTTTTTGTCAATGGCATACTCGCTTGAAAATATGAGTGAGCATCCCTTATCCGGAGCAGTAACGGAATATGCTGCCGGTAAAAATATAACACCATGCGAAGTGACGGATTTTCAGACAGTCACGGGCAGTGGGCTGACGGGAATGATCGAAGGGAAAAAGATTTATGGAGGCAGCCGGAGATTCATTGGCTCTCTTACGGGTATAAGACCGTTCGGACAGTCGGTTGAGAGCAGATTGGATGCTCTGTCATCAGCAGGCAAGACTCCGCTCCTGTTTGCGGAATATGATGGAGATGAATCATATCTGACAGGTATAATAGCTGTATCGGATTCAATAAAGCCGGATGCCAAAAAGGCCGTGGAGGAGCTTACCCGGCTGGGCGCTTTTGTTGTGATGCTGACCGGAGACAATAAAACCACCGCAGGTGCGATAGCAAAGAAAGCCGGAATCAAAAACGTGATCTCGGATGTTATGCCCTCAGATAAAGCTGCAGTTGTTAAGAAACTGGGTGAGTTCGGCAGGACTGTGATGGTCGGAGACGGCATAAACGATGCTCCCGCTCTTGTGCAGGCGGATGCGGGAATTGCGATCGGAGCAGGAAGCGACATCGCTATAGATGCTGCAGATATAGTCCTTGTGACTGACGGACTGCGGGCAGTCCCTGCATGCTTAAGGCTCGGCAGAGCAACTCTTAGAAATATACACCAGAACCTTTTCTGGGCATTTATATACAATATCATCGGGATACCGCTTGCCGCGGGCGCATTTACCGGGCTGTTCGGCTGGAGCCTTAATCCGATGTTCGGGGCAGCTGCCATGAGTCTGTCAAGCTTTTTTGTGGTTTCAAATGCCTTGCGGCTTAATCTTGTTAAGTTATATGAGAATTCAGGTGACCGTCCCTTAAGAAAAACTGTCTCCATAGACATTGATGATCTGACTATTAGGAAAACGGAGGATAATAAAATGACAAAAACAATGACTATTGAAGGAATGATGTGCGAGCATTGCGAAAACAGAGTCAAAAAAACGCTGGAGGCTATAGACGGTGTGAGCCAGGCCGTTGTCAGTCATGAAAAAGGTACGGCTGTCGTAACTATGGATAAAGATGTAAATGATGATATATTAAAGGATGCCGTTGAAAAACAGGACTACAAATGTACCGGGATCCGGTAAGGGAACAGAATCATAAACGATATTGCCAATAAGGAGAATGACGGGATTATGACTCTCCGTGATCTTAAGATAGGTAAAAGCGCCATAGTCAGGAACGTGGGCGGTGAGGGCTCATTAAGACAGCATTTTCTTGACATGGGTGTCATACCGGGTGCGGAAGTGAGCGTAGTCAGATTCGCGCCCATGGGTGATCCGATGGAACTTCGCATCCGCGGATACGAACTGACATTAAGGCTCTCGGATGCAGAAAAGATAACAATCGAACCTGTCGAAGCTTCATCGGTTAAGGACGTTGCCAAAAAGAACGCCAGAAAAGAACACCCCGGATTTGGTGAAGAGGGCCGTTTTCATTCCAAAAAAGATGAAAATCCTCTGCCCGAGGGGACCACGCTGACCTTCGCACTGGTCGGCAATCAGAACAGTGGCAAGACGACCCTGTTCAACCAGTTGACCGGCTCTAATCAGCATGTAGGAAACTTTCCCGGGGTAACGGTAGACCGCAAGGACGGTCCGATGCGTAACCAGCCGAACACGCTGGTCACGGATCTGCCGGGAATATACTCTATGTCTCCTTATAGTTCCGAGGAAATAGTCTCGAGGAACTTTGTTCTTGATGAGAAACCCAAAGCCATAATCAATATCGTGGATTCAACCAATATGGAACGCAATCTGTATCTGACGATGCAGTTGCTGGAGCTGGACATACCGATGGTTGTCGCCCTTAATATGATGGATGAGCTGATAGCCAACAGGGGGGCTGTTGATATTAATGAAATGGAATATCTCCTGGGCGTTCCTGTTGTTCCGATCAGTGCAGCCAAAAACGAAGGTGTGGATGAACTGCTCAGACATGCAGTCCATGTTGCTCATTATCAGGAAAAACCCTCCAGACAGGATTTCTGTGATGAACATGATTTTGGCGGCGCGGTACACAGATGTCTGCACGCCGTGATGCACCTTATAGAGGATCATGCATCAGATGCGATGATCCCGCTCCGCTTTGCCGCGAGCAAGGTTATTGAGGGAGATAAGCTGATCCTCGACAGGCTGAATCTCGATGATAATGAAAAAGAGATGCTGGAGCATATAGTGCTGCAGATGGAAAAGGAAAGAGGCCTTGATCGATGTGCATCCATAGCGGACATGCGTTTTCAATATATCGAAAAGGTATGTGATCAGTCTCTGACACGTCCTGCACAGAGTCGGGAACACATAAGGAGCCAGAGGATCGACCGGTTACTTTCCGGGAAATATACGGCTATCCCCATGTTCATTATAATCATGGCCACAGTATTCTTCCTGACGTTTAACGTAATAGGAGCTTTTTTACAGAATGTGCTTGATATGCTGATAGGAATGCTCAAGGACCTGACTGAACAGGGCCTTACCAGTTTAAACGTCAGCATTGCATTAAAGGGACTTATACTTGACGGACTGTTTGAGGGTGTGGGCAGTGTCCTTAGCTTTATGCCCGTTATAGTTACACTCTTTTTCTTTTTATCCATACTCGAAGACAGCGGATATATAGCAAGAGTAGCATTCTTTATGGACAAACTCTTAAGAAGGATCGGCCTTTCCGGACGAAGTATCGTTCCGATGCTGATAGGATTCGGATGTACCGTTCCGGCAGTAATGGCTACACGTACTCTTCCCAGTGACAGAGACAGAAAGATGACCATATTGCTGACTCCGTTCATGAGCTGCTCAGCCAAGATACCGATCTACGCCTTTTTTGTCAGCACCCTGTTCCCGGGAAGAGGAGCGCTTATAATCACGGGATTATACTTTCTGGGTATAATCACGGCGATACTGATGTCGCTGATATATAAAAAGACTCTTTTTAAAGGCAAGGCGGTTCCTTTTGTAATGGAACTTCCAAACTACAGAATGCCCAGTGCCAAAAATGTTTTCCAGCTGTTGTGGGAAAAGGCCAAGGATTTCCTCCACAGGGCTTTTTCCGTAATTCTTCTTGCTACGATCATAGTCTGGTTTTTAAAAAGCTTTGATCCCGGACTTAATTTCGTAACTGATTCCGAGCAGAGTATCCTTGCTATGATCGCAGGGATCCTGGTTCCCATGATGCGTCCTGCAGGATTGGGGGACTGGAGAATATGCACATCATTGATCTCGGGTTTCATGGCCAAGGAGAGTGTGGTTTCGATGCTTGAACTGCTCTTTGCAAGTGAGGGCGGAGTTGCCATGGCGGTATCTCATGCTACGGCAGCATCAATACTGGTGTTCAGTCTCCTGTATACTCCGTGTGTGGCTGCCATAGCTTCGATCAGGAGAGAACTGGGAAGAAAATGGGCATTATATACGGTCGTATGGCAGTGCGCCATAGCATGGGCCGGTTCATTTATCATATACAATATTTTGAAATAGTTTCTGTTGACATTATACATTGCGCGCAATATAATATGACAAAAGAGAAAAGAGGTTTTTTATATGGCACAGGAATATGAACAGCTTTTATTAAAGAATCAGCTATGTTTTCCGATGTATGCATGCAGCAGAAAGATCGTGGGAAGGTATACGCCGTACCTCAGCCCTCTGGGACTTACCTACACCCAGTATGTGGTCCTCATGGTCCTTTGGGAACAGGAAAGCGTCAATGTCGGACAGTTGGGCAGCATACTTCATCTGGATGCCGGAACACTCACTCCGCTCCTTAAGAGACTGGAAAAGGCAGGATATGTTACCAGAGAGAGGTCTAAGGAAGATGAGCGTGTTACCGTTATCAGCATCACTCCCGAGGGAAATGCGCTTAAAGAAAAATGCAAGGATATCCCTCTAAAACTCTCGTCCGAGGGGTCAGGCCTTAGTAAAAAGGATGCCGAGGAACTGTACAGACTCCTGTACCTGTTTTTGGAGGGCTGATATACATGAATAAGGAATTCGACATACAGGAATATATGACACGGGGCGTGGAACGCGTCGTATCCGATGCCGTTAAAGCGACACTTAAGAATCCCAGAGAGAGTGCTTTCATGCTGGGGTTTGCAAAGGCCAGCGCAGCTGCTTCGGCCAAGCGCAAAAGAGCTGAGAGAGACGGGGAGCATATACCGCCTTTTCTGATAGCCAGTATTACCAGCAAATGCAATCTTCATTGCGCAGGCTGCTATTCCAGATGCAATCATGCTACCGTAGACTCTGAGCCCGTATCACAGCTGACTGATGAAGAGTGGCTCAGAGTTTTTGATGAAGCACAGGAACTTGGTATCAGCTTTATCCTGCTCGCGGGTGGAGAACCCATGCTCAGAAGGGGAGTCATCGAAGCTGCAGGTCAAAAGAAAGATATCCTGTTTCCGATCTTTACCAATGGTACTTTTATGGACGAAAAGTACTTTGACCTCCTTGATAAACACCGGAATCTCATTCCTATCATGAGTATAGAGGGGAAAAAGGAGATCACGGACGGCCGAAGAGGTATCGGAATATATGATCGCCTCATAGGCAACATGGATGAGCTCAATAAACGGGGATTGATATTTGGAGCATCCGTTACTGTTACGACTGAAAATGTACATGAGGTTGTTTCGGATGAGTTTTTGGATGAGCTGTCTATGAGAGGCTGCAAGGCTGTGATATTCGTGGAATTCGTACCAGTCACGGACGATGGTGCTCATCTTGCTCCGGGCGATATAGAAAGAAAGTTCCTTACAGACAGGATATCCAAACTTCGGCATGACAGACCTCAGATGGTTTATATTTCATTTCCGGGTGATGAGAAAAGTTCCGGAGGATGCGTTGCTGCCGGCAGGGGATTTTTCCATATCAATTCACACGGAGGAGCCGAGCCTTGTCCGTTTTCACCGTATTCGGACGTAAATATCAAAGGAACTTCGCTTCGAGAAGCCATGCATTCTCCATTATTCATGGCTCTGCAAAGAGGAGACATTCTGACGGATGATCACGAAGGCGGATGCGTTTTATATGAAAAAAGAGAGCTCGTCGAACAGTTGATGAAAGTAGAAATGGGAGCATAGATATGAAACAGATTTCCGGTATCAGGAAAAATGCCAGTTATATATTAAAAACGATTGTGGTCATTTCTGCGACAGTCGGGATCATACTGAGCGCTCTGGCAGGCAGGAGTGCCTTTATGAGCGGAACGAGGACGTTCATGTATTTTACGACCCAGTCTAACATCGCTATAGCGATCATATGTGCCGCAGAACTGATATTGTTGATGCGCAAAAAGGCTGTAAATGATATTCTTTATATAGTTAAATTTGTCGGGACAGTGTCCATTACCCTGACCGGGGTTGTTTTCGTAGCTGTCCTGGCACCCACGCTGGGGACTCATGCATGGAGTGTTCATAACGTGCTCACACATGTGATCGTTCCGGTTGCATCGATAGCCGATTTCTTTGTAGTCTGTTCCGGTGCGGGCATCAAAAGGAAAAATGTCATTTATGTCATAATTCCTCCTCTGCTTTATGCAGCATATGCGGGAATTGCTTATGTCAGAGGATGGAAGTTTTCAACGGGACGTAATTACCCATATTTTTTCCTTAACTGGGGGAGTCCTGCCGGAGCAGTCGGCTTTACGGGTGAACTGCCGTTCATGGGGTGTGTCTGGTGGATAATAGCGCTTTTTATTTTCCTCATCCTGATAGGGCACGTCTATCTGATCATAGCTGACAGGATAGGAGATTAGATGTTTTATACGATATGTGAATCTTTACAGGAAGTATCAAAAGAAGAACTTGGACATACGGACAGACAGTATGTAGCGATCGTATCTTTTGATGAGTGGAACCGGAGCCGTGACAGCTTTGAAATGGGGATCGATATGGATCAGAACATTTCGGAGATATACACAACAAAGGCTGAAGTGAACTATGATTCACTGACCGGTTCTTTTTCTATTCCGAACAGAGACGATTTTTCCAAAGAGGATTATAAGTTTGCCTTTGCCCTTGATGAAAAGGGGATAGTTTTTATCGATGACAGCGGCAAGGCGCGCGAGATCATAGACGGGATCCGAAATTCAAAAAGATGGAAGCTTCCGAGCCTTGAGAGGTTCATATACGATTTTCTGGATCAGATAGTCAAGGATGACCTCAGACTGATGGAAAAATATGAATCAGAACTGGATACTATCGAGAAACTGATAATGGAGGGTGACGAGAAATTTCCATCAAGCAGGCTTAATGAGATCAGAAATGATATCAGGGATCTGCGCATTCATTATGAGCAGCTCATGGATCTGGGACAGGAGCTTGAGGAGAATGAGAACAATTTCTTCAAACAGGAAAACCTGCGTTACTACAGATTGTTCTTAAACCGGATGGCACGTCTTCATGACAATTCCACATCACTGAGGGATTACACCATGCAGCTTCGTGACCTTTACAAGGCACATATCGATATCAAACAGAACAGGATAATGACAGTACTGACTGTCGTTACCACCATCTTTATGCCTCTGACGCTGATAGTCGGATGGTACGGGATGAACTTCAGATATATGCCGGAACTGGAATGGAGATGGGGGTATCCCGTTGTTATAGCGGTCAGTCTCCTTATCGCCGTTGGCAGCCTTTTGTTCTTTAAAAAGAAAAAATGGTTATGATCCGTTATCTCAGCCTTACTTATATTTGGAATCGTTATATGAAGCCCGATTTCATGTATCTCCATATAAAGTCTTAAATCTCAATGAAACCGCATAAATAAAGGGATTGCATTGAATAATGAACCTTGCCCCAAGTCAGTTATTATATCGGATAGCTTCGTTTCGACGTGGTTATCCGTTTTTTATTGACAAATAGAAAAGAATGAATATAATAAACAGAGCATACACTCGGTTTTGGAACGGAGGACGATATGGAGAAAGGAAACAGAAAAAAGAGAGAACTTCAGAATGCGCTTAAGATACTGGCAATCGAGAAGGG
>JAILAN010000066.1 GCA_024681595.1 Lachnospiraceae bacterium | reverse complement strand
TGCATGATCGAAACCAGGATGGTCTTGTCTGTTATGGCTTTTTTCAGTTCATCAAGGGATATAACGCCGTTTTTATCCGTGCCCAGATAGGTTATCCTGTAGCCTTCCTTTTCGAGGGCTTCCATGCACCTTAGTACTGCCGGATGCTCAACTGCGGTAGTTATGATATGATCGCCTTTTCTTCGAAGAGCATGAGCTGCGCCGAATATAGCCATGTTATCGGATTCCGTTCCGCACGAAGTAAAGAGTATCTCCTGATCCTTTACCTTCATGGTTTTTGCTATCAGGGCCCTGGCTTCCTTTATGTAATTTTCTGCTTCAACGCCCTTGTGGTGCATACTGCTGGGATTGCCGTAGTCCCGGGTATAGATCGCGGTCATTAATTCGGCTATCTTTGGGAGCACCGCAGTAGTTGCGCTGTTATCAAGATATATTTCTCTCATTTTAGATCGATCATTCCTATCCATTGTCTATTTCGTGATGGGGTTTTATTCGTTCCCGCTTTATTATTGATCATCCTTCGAGCAGATATGACAGCACCGACATCACGTACATTCCTGCCGTTTCGGTCCTTAATATCCTCTTGCCCAGAGTGATCGTATCGAATCCGGCTGATATTGCATCATTTATCTCCGAATCGTCAAATCCTCCCTCAGGCCCTATAAATACTGCGACCTTAGATCCTCTACCTATTTCTGACAGGAGTTCCTTGGTCTTATTAAAATCCTCTGCCATCTCATAGGGAAGAAGCTTTATATCACAGTTTTCCCCGGCATATTCAAGTGCTTCTTTATAGGTCATCGGAATTCTGACCTCAGGTATTATACCACGCTTTGACTGTTTGGCGGCGGCTCTGGAGATTTCCTGCCAGCGTTCCTTTTTGGAAGCGGCCTTTTTCTGATCGAGCTTTACCACACATCGCTTCATGCTGACCGGGATAAGTTCAAATACTCCAAGCTCCACGTTTTTCTGGATGATGGTCTCCATCTTGTCTGCCTTGGGAAGTCCCTGGAACAGATATATCTTAGCCGGAAGTTCATTGGAGTCCTCCTTGATAAACCGAAGCTCCAGTATGACTTCATCATCGTTTATCGATTCGATGGCACATCTGTATTCCCTGCCGTCTTCGCCGTTTGAAACACTGACTTCTTCGCCCGGCCTCATCCGTAGCACGTTTTTAATATGATTGACATCCGTGCCCCTTATTACGACCTTTTTATCATCTGTATTAATTTGATCGCTGTTAACAAAAAACTGATACATTTATTCCCTGACGGCCGTTACCGATCTCCATTCACCCTGTGAATTGATATTAAGTACCCTGAATCCCGATCTTTCCATCGCTTCCTTAACGATACCCTCCTTGCCGTCTATGATACCTGACGTGATAAAGATACCGCCCTTTTTGATATGATCCTTAACAACAGGAGTCAACGGAACCAGAACATCTGCCAGAATATTGGCAACTACAACATCGTATTTATCATAACCGACTTCATCTCGGACGCTCTGATCTGAAATGATGTTACCTATCATCATCCTGAACTTATCTCCGGGTACGTTGTTCTGCTGCATATTGTCTCTGACGGCATCAACGGCACATGGATCAAGGTCTGTTCCCACGGCGTTTTTAGCTCCGAACATTATAGACAGGATAGCCAGTATACCGCTTCCTGTCCCAACATCGAGCAATTCTGTTTCAGGAGTGATATATTTGCGAAGTTCCCGGATACAAAGCTGTGTCGTTTCATGTGCTCCTGTACCGAATGCCGTTCCGGGGTCTATGTGCAGAATGAATTTGCCCTTGTCCTCGTCTTTGACTTCCTCCCATGAAGGAATGACCAGCACATCATCCACCGTGAACTGGTGAAAATACTTTTTCCAGTTGTTGATCCAGTCGATATCCTCCGTCTCGGTAACAGTGACTGATCCTTCACCTATATCGATATTAAACTCGCGGAGTTCTTCAAGTTCCCTTTGTATGTCGGACAGGATCTCATCCTTTTTATCAAGTTCCTCAACAAAAAAACTCAGATATGCCGTCCCGTCATCTTCACCTGTAACGGGCGGAATATCCACGAACATCTGCTCCTTTTCAAGTGCGGTAAGGGGAACATTATCCTCTATCTGAGCACCCTCGAGGCCTATATCATACAGCGTGCTTATTACTATATCCTCGGCATCAACAGTTGTTTTTATTCTGAATCTTAGCCATTTCATGTGGTGATCTCCATATTAACTTCATATTTGCTTCGTTCTATTGCTCTTCCAAAACTTCGATCGGAGTATTTCCTATCCCGACGAAAACTGCATTTACCGCATTAAAGCTCGCTCCGTTACTCCTTCCGCAGGTAGACAGTGTCAGAATTCCGGGGTAGCCTTCGAACATCGTATTCCTGAGATCTTCGCTGAATTCGTACTCACTTCTGTCAAATACCATATCCAGATACTGATCATACAGGTCAAAGCTCGATATCTCATCATAGCAGACGTCAGGCTGATATGCGGGATAGTAGGCAAATATCCGGTATTTTCGAACATCCCCCGGAGTGTAAATATAGATATAGGGATCCTGGTCACAGAGTCCCTCTTCATTCCTCAGGCGCTTCAGGGTACCGAACATGGAACCGTTACGCATGTTGTGTCCGTATATGATAGTATTTCTGGAAGAAAAATCTCCCCGGCACTGCTCGGACATAAATATGGAACCGCTGGCATTTGATGTGCCGTCAAACATTATCTTCAGGTATTCCTCACCGTCATGGCTGTGTGCGATGGGATAGCATATATCAAGCAGCGGAAAATATATCGTTCCGACGTAATCCGCATTTATCTTCTGAAGGTTATAATGGTCGATATTAAGGTACGGATATGTTATTTCAACAAATTCCTCTGCTTCTGTTGCAGTCTCTTCCTCTTCAACAACTTCATCAGGTACAGGTGCAACGGTGATATTCTGTGACACCTGATAGTTGTGCGAGTCCGCAGATCTGTATATGTTGAGGTTATATAGCCCGTAACCCAGACTTACTGCCGATATCGTAAAAAGGATCACAGCCATCACGATACGCGATGAACCCTTGCTTTTCTTTTTTTTCTTTTTCTCTGATTCCATTTCGTTCCCCAAATTCAGTAATTCATTCTGAAATCTTCGTAGTTTCTCTGAACATATTATATCTTATCATTTCGCGTAGTCTTTGACTATGTTTAAAGGCAAAAAGAAACCTGCCGGATCACTCCGACAGGCCCTTTTTGAAAAACAAAGTCTGTTAAAAACTATTTAGATTTTCGACGATTTATTCTTCTACTTCGTCTTCGCGCTTCTTCTTGAGAACTGTAGCGCCACCGAATGCTGTCATCATTGAAAGCATCATTCCTGCTACTATTCCACCCATAGCTGCATCTGCAGTCTTAGGTGATCTTCTCTTACCGAGAACGGCGCCGGGACCACGTCTTGCTCCAAGAACGCTGCCGCTTCTGCGTGCTCCGAGAACAGTACCTTCTGCTTCAACAGGTCTGTTAGCTCCGAGTACTGCACCAACAGGAGGAGGAGTAAGGATGAGTGTATCATCTGTCGGAGGAGGTGTTGTCGGAGGAGTTGTAGGCGGCTCACCCGGAATATATCTCTCACCATAGAACGACGTGATCGTAACAGTTTCGTTGATCTTATTAGCCGTGAAGCTGTAAAGAGTCTTGGTTCCTGTTAAGCTGTAGCTGTCTCTGGCAGATACAATACCCTTAATATCTACTGCCTTGAATATTACTGTATTCTCTGATATCTGCGACTTTGTCTTACCTTCCGTTACCTTCTGGACCTTAGTTCCTTCTGATATCTGCGACTT
>JAILAN010000018.1 GCA_024681595.1 Lachnospiraceae bacterium | reverse complement strand
TCCGAATCCAAGGTCTACAACTCAAGGATCAGGGAGAGGATATGTAATCTGGCAGCTGATTTTACCAAAGATAATACTCCCGAAGAGATGAAAAACACGCTGACGATGTTTTATAAGGATTATGGTGTCGGTAAATTTGGTTTACATAAAGCATTTCGTATCATACCTGATCCGGATACTGACAAAGCTTCGATCGTTCCGATACTCAATATAGCTCATGTCAGGTTTGATGATCTTGTTGGGTATGATATTCAAAAAGCCAAGCTGATCGAAAACACCGACGCATTCGTTGAAGGCAGGAGAGCTAACAACTGTCTGTTGTACGGTGATGCGGGAACCGGTAAATCCAGTTCCATAAAGGCCGTAGCCAACGAGTATTATGAAAGCGGCTTAAGGATCATTGAAATATACAAGCATGATTTCAGATATCTTAATGATGTCATATCACAGATCAAGAACAGAAATTACAAATTCATCATATATATGGATGATCTTAGCTTCGAGGAGTTTGAGACAGAGTATAAATACCTGAAGGCTGTAATTGAGGGAGGCCTTGAGAAAAAGCCCAGGAATGTACTCATTTATGCGACGTCAAATCGCCGTCATCTGGTGCGTGAGCGCTTCAGCGATAAAGAAGAACGTGACGAAGATATCCATGTTAATGATACGGTTCAGGAAAAGCTCTCATTATCCGCCAGATTCGGCGTTTCCATATACTTTGGTGCTCCCGATAAAAAGGAATTCGGGGATATCGTCAAGGCTCTGGCTGCTCGAAACGGCATAACAATGAGTGAAGAGGAGCTTCTGGCGGAGGCAAATAAGTGGGAACTGTCTCACGGCGGCTTTTCCGGCCGGACTGCCAGTCAGTTCATCGATCATCTGCTCAGCATATCCTGATAAGGGGTTACACAAAAAGGGAAGGGACGTATTATGGCTGTTAAAACATTCGCCGCAATCGATGTGGGTTCTTTTGAAATCTCAATGAAGATATATGAGGTCTCTTCACGCAGGGGAATGAGACAGGTCGACCATGTGTCACATTCCATAGACATGGGGACCGATTCATATACTACGGGTAAGATCTCACAGGAGAGACTTGAGGAACTTTTCAGCACACTGAAGGAATTCCGTAAGATAATGAAGACCTACAAGGTCGATGAATACAGGGCATATGGCACCTCAGCGATCAGAGAGGCCGTTAACCGCAATATCCTGCTCAGTCAGATTGAGCAGATCACAGGTATCAAGCTGGAGATCCTCAGCAATTCCGAGCAGAGATTCCTCGATTACAAATCAGTAGCTTTTCAGGGTGAAAAATTCGAAAAGATAATAGAAAAAAGCGCAGCCATATATGATGTGGGCGGCGGAAGCGTTCAGTTGTCCGTATTTAACAAGGACACTTTGATCTCAACGCAGAATATGAGGCTTGGCGTGCTCAGAATGCAGGAGAGGATGCATAAAATGGGTGCTCCGATGAGACAGTATGACGGACTCATCCGCGAACTGGCACAGACCCAGTTGTCCGTGTACAAAAAACTCTATCTTAAGGATAAAGAAATAGAAAACCTCATCATAGTGGATGACTATATTTCAAGGCTCCTTGTCAGGGGAAGACTGGAAGGCGTCAAGGATGGCGTGTTCGGCATGGATGTGGTTGAAAAATACATGAAAATGAGCCGGGAAATGGGGAAGGCCGAAATTGCCAAAAGGCTGTCCGTTTCAGAGAATGATATTCCGCTTCTTTATATCTCACTCATCATCCTTCAAGAAGTTATGTTAACCACGGGCGCGAAAGCTGTATGGGCACCGGGCGTTACTCTCTGTGACGGTATCGCTTACGAATATGCGGAGAATAACAACATACTGACATCCCAGCATGTATTTGAAAATGACATTTTCTCAAGTGCGATGCAGATATCGAAAAGGTACAACGGCTCGAGAAAGAGATCGGAAACACTTGAAAAGATCGCATGTACGATATTTGACGCAACTAAGGAGATACACGGATTAAGCCACAGAGACAGGCTGCTCCTTAGACTGTGCGCAATGCTCCATGATTGCGGGAAATATATTTCCATGCAGAATCTGGCAGAATGCTCGTATGGAATAATCATGTATACGGAGATCATCGGAATATCGCATAAGGAGAGGATGATAATCGCCAATGCGGTCAAATATAATCAGCTTCCGTTTGAATACTATGAGGAACTGTCTTCTCACGAGGCCATAGAACGTGAGGATCACATGCGCATAGCCAAACTGACTGCCATGCTGAGGATCGCCAACGGACTGGACCGTTCACACAAGATGAAATTCAAGGACGTGGATGTTCAGGTTAAAAATGACCAGCTGCTGATAACCGTATCAACAGATGAGGATATAGCCCTGGAGAAGGGACTCTTTGGGAACAGGGCTGATTTCTTCGAGGAAGTGTTTAATCTCCGGCCCGTGATCATACAGAAGAGGTCTTTCTGACAGTTTACATAACAATCAGGCAAGGCTATTTCTTCAAATCAAAAACTGAGGTTTACATAATGTGGAATATATAAAATTTGATATGCACGCGCACACTGCAGAGGGATCCCCGGATTCATCCGTCAGTATCAGGGAATATATTGATATCCTCAAAAAGAAGGGATTCGGCGGAATGATGGTCACCGACCATAACTCGTACAAGGGACACGAATCATTAAATGATTACGGCATTGACTCTTCAGGCGATTTCGTCGTACTTAAAGGCCTCGAGTATGACACGTTAAGTTCCGGACACATGCTCATAGTGATGCCGGACGGACCGATTCCCAAAGGCTTGTATCACAGAGGTCTCCCGCTGGGACGACTGATCGAGCTGGTACATTCAAACGGCGGTATCATAGGGCCGGCTCATATGTGCGGAGAACCGTTCCTTAGTTTTTATTCCACGGGATTCTGGTTTAAAGATCTTCAGAAAAAGCAGAATATAATAGAGAAATTCGATTTTATCGAAGGTTATAATGCGTGCGAAGAGGACAGGACCAACCAATATGCGAGGATGATCGCTCAAAAATATGATAAACCGATGACCGGAGGGTCAGACGGTCACAGAGCGGATTCCGCCGGACTGGGATATGCGCTCTTACCGAAAAGTGTGCGGACCCAGCAGGATTTAATCGATCTGATAAGATCGGGAGAAAAGATACGTATCGGCGGACACTTCTATGGCAAAAGCACCAAGGAAAAGCTTGGAAGAGCAAATCACCTGCTGGTATACGGATTCTTTTACTATAACAAGGCAGTTAATCTGGTCAGACAGACGCAAAGATTCCTAAGGCGTACTAAAAATACGGATGTCTGATCATCTCACGATCGACAGGATTTATAAATACTAACAGACGGATTCGGAGAATCAACATGAAAAACATCGACTATTCAAAACCCGAATATTACGAAAACAGAGAATTGAGCTGGTTAAAATTCAATCAGAGAGTTCTTTATGAAGCTATGGATGAAGATACGCCCCTTTTTGAGAGACTGAAGTTCCTAAGCATAACGGCTTCGAACCTGGATGAGTTCATCATGGTCAGGGTGGCTTCACTAAATGACATGGAAAATGCCGGATATGGTAAAAGGGATATAGCGGGACTTACGGTGTCCGAGCAACGTGAGCTTATCTCCAAAGCCGTACACAGACTGGTTAAGACCCAGTATGATACCTACAATAATGATGTCATTCCGCTTCTTGAAACTAACGGTCTTAAGATCACGGGTGACCACGGTCGTTTTGATGACCTGGATTATGACGACCGGACCTACCTTGACAGATATTTTGAAAATGAGGTATATCCGGTCCTTACACCGATGGCGGTTGACTCATCCAGACCCTTCCCGCTTATCAGGAACAGATCCCTCAATATAGGAGCCCTGGTCAGGAAAAAGGGCGGGGACGGTGAACTTGAGTTTGCCACCGTCCAGGTTCCTTCAGTATTGAACAGAATTGTCGAACTGCCTCCCGAAGCGGACGGCACACGCAGGATAACGTTCCTGGAGGATATAATCGCCTATAATATTGAAAAACTCTTTTTAAATTACGATATAGTTGAGTTTTCTTTCTTCAGGATAACCAGAAGTGCGGACTTTTCGTTTGATGAAGACGAGGCAGATGACCTATTAAAGGAGATAGAAAAGCAGGTCAGACTTCGAGCCTGGGGAGAGACCCTGCGCCTTGAAGTCGATCACCGTATGAATGAAAAACTCCTTGATATCATCAGGGAAGAGCTCGATGTTTCAGAAAGGGGAATATATAAGATAGAGGGACCTCTTGATCTGACTGTTCTGATGAAGATGTACGGGCTTAACGGATTTGATGATCTAAAGGAGCGTTCTTATTCCAGACCTCAGGAATATCCTTATCTGCCCGATGGTTGTGATATCTTTGAAAAGATCGCTGAACGTGACATGCTCCTATTTCATCCGTTCCAGACATTCGAGCCTGTAGTCAGATTCGTATCACAGGCCGCATCCGATCCGCAGGTTCTGGCTATCAAGCAGACCCTGTACCGAGTGTCGGGTAATTCACCTATCATAGCAGCACTGGCCGAGGCTGCAGAAAACGGCAAGCAGGTAACGGTTCTGGTTGAACTTAAGGCACGCTTTGATGAGGAGAACAACATCCTCTGGGCAAAGCGCCTGGAAAAGGCAGGATGTCACGTGATCTACGGGCTGGTCGGCCTTAAGACACATAGTAAAATAACACTCGTTGTCAGAAAGGAAGAAGACGGTATCAGGCGTTATGTTCACCTTGGAACCGGTAACTATAATGACTCCACAGCCAAGCTTTATACTGATATCGGACTCCTTACCGCTGATGAGGAGATAGGAGAGGATGCCACGGCGGTCTTCAATATGCTTAGCGGCTACTCCGAACCCAGGAACTGGAACAAACTGTCACTTGCACCGCTCTGGCTTAAGGACAGGTTCCTTTTCCTCATAGATCGTGAGAAGCAGCATGCTCTGCGCGGTGAGAAGGGCCATATGATCTGCAAGATGAACAGTATCTGTGATGCCGATATCATAAAGGCACTGTATGAAGCAGCGCAGGCTGGGGTCAATATTGAACTTATAGTAAGAGGCATCTGCGCGATCAAACTCAGTACTCCGGATATAGGAGAAAACATAAAGGTACGATCGATCGTAGGAAATTTCCTGGAACATGCCAGAATATTCTACTTTGAAAACGGCGGATCGCCTGAATACTACTGTTCATCAGCTGACTGGATGCCAAGGAATCTGGAGCGGAGAGTAGAGATACTGTTCCCGGTTGAAGATGAGAGTTTAAGAAAGAAACTGGATTTCATACTGCAGACGCAGCTTAATGATAACGTAAAGGCGTTTGATCTTCAGAAGGACGGAAGTTATCTTCGTAAAAAGGATCAGATCAGGGATGACAGGAACGACAAGGATGATATTCCCGAAGAGACCATCAATTCGCAGCTGATCTTCTGCGAGAGGGCAACGAAGATAGCCAGGGAACTGGGAGAAAACAGGGATGAGAGAGTATTTATTCCTCGAATGTCCCATGCTTAACGCATATAACAATCATTTCGGAGGATAAAATGTACTGTGGTAAATGCGGAGCAAAGGCTCCGGATGATGCAAAAAAATGTCCCGAATGCGGAACTTCATTTGAAGGATACGGTGATCAATTACCTGCCGGCGGGATCGATAATGAAAAGAGCAGAAACAAGGAAAAGAGAAAACACCGGTTTGCAAAGGGACTGGTCTTATTTTTGCTGGTTTTGCTTTGCATTGCCGGTGCGTTTGTCGGAGGAACGATCTATAGCAGGACATATGCCGGATCAGCTTCGATCGAAGGACCGGGCTTTAAAACTGCCAAATCTGCCATGCAGGCTTTTGCCAAAGCCTTTGCCGAAAAAGACATCGATAAGATGTACTCGTGCTGCGCAGTTGAAAGTTACGTAGAGAATTACGACTACGAGAAGTACCTCGAGAGGCTCCAGGCATATATTCCAAACAATGTGGTGATGACGGGCGATGATGAAACTTCCCGGAGGATCAACAGGGGGATCAGGCAGAATGATCTGATGAGATCGTTTTTCTATATGTATCAGTATGTATCGCTGCCCGAAGACTCATTTGTCCTTGATATCAGACCACAATCGCTGGATGATATGGAAGTGGATGATATAATAGATGAACTCAGGGGGCCGGAAAGGATCAAGGAAATCAAACTCGTTGATATAAAGGATCCAGACAAATATATTGAAATAGCTGATGCCGATATGGTCAAAAGGAATTATGAGGCAAATGAGAAGGTCTTCGGTGGTAATATTGACAGCTGTGCTGCTAAATTTGAAATTGACGGTGAAGACTGGATCATGTTTGCCGACCTCATAGAATATGACGGTAAATGGTATGTTTTGTACACCGGTGGTGTATACGGAGCCATAGGTGGACTAGCCGTTAACCTCGGAGGAATCGTCAGGGAAGCGGATCTTCATTGATATTGATTGCCTATCTTAAAAAGGGAGAAGCACTTTATCAAATCTTTACATAGACAATGGCGTTGCATTGGCATGCAATGTAGGAGATAGCAGAACATATCTGCTCAGAAATGGGGAATTGAAAAGATTGAGCGTGGACCATGATGAAACCACACGCCTTGTCAATATGGGAGTTCTGACACCTGAACAGGCTGTCACTGATAAGCGCAGACACCAGCTGACGCAGTTTCTTGGGATGTATGAAGATGAGGTGGTTCCCGAACCATACTACAGCGATGAGATTATAATAGAAGACGGTGATCTGTTTTTTATTTGCAGTGATGGAGTTTGCGATGTACTTTCCGACGATGAGATAAAAAGGATTCTATTGGAGAACGAATCCATTAAGGAAACCGTTAACCGGTTGATAGATAGGGCACTTGAGAACGGAAGCAAGGATAACTGCACGGCACTTTTAGTTGAAGTAAAAAAGAAACCGGTGCTGTTATATGAATTTTGACGCTTTTAAAGTAGATTTTTCGTTCTATGGAAAAGATGATAAATGGCTTATGGTAATTATTTTTCAGTCGAAAGTGGGAAGAACATGAAATTATCTATTCAACATGCAAATTATGAGGGGTGTGAGAAGGCAACAAAAATGAGTATTAGCGCTGGCTCTATGCGTTGGTTAGGACTATCATTGGGGGCAATATTGGGCGCATTAACAATGTCGTTTGTTGTTTTTTTATTAACCTCTGTGGTGGACATAGCTTTAAGTATTTATATGGACCGTAAAGCTTTCGATATTTACCAAATAGATTTATATGAAAAACAGATTGGAAGAACATTGAATAAGTCCGAAAAAAGTGAAGTGCTCAAGAATATAAAGGCTAAAAGGAAGGCTGATGCTACGAAAGACTAATATGAGAAAAAGTATTAAAATTTTAGTCATTTTAGTCGTTTTGTTTGCAACCGGATGCTCTGAAAAAACAGTAAAAACTGAAAAGGTAAAAGGTGATTATCGCACCTATTACTCAATGAGTGACGGGACGTGGAAATGTGATGATCAATTTTATAAGTACCGTATAGAATTGACTGTAAATCCGAAGAGCCCCGCAGATAGTCATACATATATTTATTTAAGTAATATGGAAGATTATATCTTTGAGAAGGCTTGGAAAGATTTCGGATTCAAAAGCGTTTCGGAAGCCAGTTTTCCTGTTGAAGATGCTATACTTGTTGATGAATTGAAAGAGTAAAATGATTGAAAAATAATAATCTGATTGTGTTCCGTTGACAATCAAAGAATAAATGATACAATTATTCATGGTAATCTTCAGGGCAGGGTGAAATTCCCTACCGGCAGTGATCCGATACAACCCCACAGGGCAGTGATCGGTAAGTCTGCGAGCGCAAGCTGAACCGGTGAGAATCCGGTACCGACGGTATAGTCCGGATGGAAGAAGAAAGAATACACTGTAAGTGTGCCCTGAACCTTTGTGTTCGGGGCTTTTTTATGCGGATCGCAATTTTCGCATAATGTCAAAACGCTTCATGGTTCTTTCTCTTGAAATTTCAAAAAGGAGAAAAGAAAAATGAAAAACAACAAGATCACCCCTAAGTATATCGCTGTAATAGCGATGTTTACAGCTTTGGCATTCGTATCGGTCATAGTTGCCAAGGTCATTCCTAACGTTGCAGGTTTCCTTAGCTATGAACCCAAGGATGCGCTTATCGTTATAGCAGGCTTTATGTTCGGACCTGTTTCAAGCATCCTGATCTCTGTACTGGTTTCATTCATCGAAATGATCACGATCAGCTCTACGGGCCCTTACGGATTTTTGATGAACGTTATTTCAACATGTGCTTTTGCTCTGCCTGCAGCAGCAATGTACTATAACAAACGTACCAAGAAAAATGCCGTGATCGGTCTTATCCTGGGAGTTATCTGCATGACGGCATCCATGCTTCTTTGGAACTATATCATCACACCTCTTTATATGAAGGTGGACCGTTCCGTAGTTGTCGGAATGCTGATCCCCGTATTCCTTCCCTTTAACCTTATAAAGGGCGGTATCAATGCCGGAATAACACTTATTCTTTATAAGCCTATCGTTACGGCCCTGCGTTCGGCCAAACTGGTAGAGCCTTCCAAAGGCGAAGGCGGCAAGGGACGTTTTTCGGTTTCGTTCTTTCTGGTATCGCTGGCCGTACTTATCTCATTTGTCCTTGCATTCATGGCTATGCTGGGAGTATTTTAAGTAAAAAAGGATTTATATTGATATGTTAGATTACCTGATCACAACATTCCCGCCCAAAGCAGCAGCGTTCGGAATCAAAGTCATACTGTGCCTGGTCGTCTTTTTTGTGGGAGCCAAATTAATAGGTCTGCTCATTAAGCTGGTCCATAAATCGATGACCAAGGCCAAAGCTGATCCGGGAGCGGTCACTTTTATAGAGTCGTTCCTTAAAGTTCTGCTTTATATTGTACTGATCGCACTGATCCTTTCGGGATTTGGTGTGAATGCCACATCTTTGGCAGCTGTTCTGGGTTCTGCCGGTGTGACGGCCGGCCTGGCTCTTCAGGGGAGCCTTTCTAATTTTGCGGGCGGTGTGCTGATACTGCTTCAAAAACCGTTCAAGGTCGGAGACTATATATACGAGGATGTTCATAAGAACGAGGGAGTGGTTATGGAGATCAAGGTTTTTTATACCAAGCTAAAGACCTCCGAGGGCCGCATAGTGATCCTTCCAAACGGTGACCTGGCCAACACCAGCATTATGAATTACACCTATTTTCATCCGGAATCGGATAAAAATGTCAAGGTATCAAACCTTCAGGTCGGTGTATCATATTCTGCTGATATAGTTAAAGTTAAGGAGATTCTTACAAAGGTAGTCGAAGAAGAACCGCTTCGTGCCAAGAACAGGCCTTTTTCCGTGAGGATAAAGGAATACTCTGACGGAGCCATAATCTTTAACATGTTCTGTGAGTTTCCGCTGGAAAATTATAATCCCGGCAGGGGCAGTATTCTGGAACGCACCAAACTTGCCTTAGATGAGAACGGAATAGATATACCGTTCCCGCAGCTCGACGTTCATATGAGGGATTGAATCATCCGCCACGTTATATAATGACCAAACAGAAAAAATGCCCCTGTGGCATTTTTTTTGATATAATGATTTAGTGGCGGATTACTTTTAAAGGGCCTGCAATCGACTGAAAATCTCTTTGAAGAGGACTATATATTATGGAATTTGACATACAGTACCTGCTGATGCTGCAGGACAGAATGACGATCGTTGGGATAATATTTGTCATTCTCGCGATGATCTATATCATGGTCAAACCATATCCGATGGATTATGTTGATGGTGTTCTGCTGGTGGATCCGGTTAAGATGATGAAGGATACATTCAGCGGATGCGGCGGTTTTCTGGGATTCCTGGTCGGAGCTTATATAGACAGGCATTATACTCACTATGAGATTCCCGTGGGAGCTAGGAACCTCCCGCTTCTTACAGGGATCGGACTGGGTATTATCTTCTCGTGGAAACAGTATCTGCAGGGAGCAACTATGATAGTCATATTCGGAAAGAACTGGGGCAATTTTATTTCGGAATTTTTAATGGTCATTTTTGCCCTTGTCATATGGCCCCTGGTGATCAAAAAGTATGCTGTTGCGAAAGAAGGCTCCTTATCCAAAGAACGATAATATAACCTTATGGAAAACAAAGACGAGATAGAGGCGATCATTAATATGATAGATAAAAAGATGACCGGAGGCACGAGCCGCCTTTCGGTCAGTTTTGATGGAGAAAACGCACCCGGAGAAGCTAGAGAAATCCATCATCACGGCAGATGCGATGTAGGCAGTCCCTGGGCAAAGGGAACCGTTGGCAACTGTGATGCGGTTGATGAGGTTACAGAGTAGAACGTTGGTTTACATAACCTCATAGATCAAAATGTGAGAATGACAATTAGTTTACATAATATGGAGGGAGAGATATGGCAAAAAAATACGTTGGAGATCTTGTTAAGGAAGCAAGGACCGCTGCGAAGCTGACACAGGATGCACTTGCTAAAAAGGTTAAGGGTACTACAGCAGCCGATATCGGTAAGATAGAGCGGAACGAATTAAAACCCACTCAGGATCAGTTAAAGGCGATAGCCAAGGCTACCGGTGTTACACAGAAATCTCTTCTTGATGCTGATATTAAATCTACAGCCAAGGCAGCAACGGCCACAGCTTCATCTAAGACATCATCTGCCAAAAAGACTTCTTCGGCTAAGACATCGTCTGCTAAAAAGACATCTTCAGCCATGACTGCTTCAAATACAGCGGACAAGCTGACAGCTGCCGAAAAGAAAGTTATTGAACTGTACCGCAAGGCTGACGACAAAACAAAAAAGGCTGCGGTTGCACTGCTCAAGGGCGAAAAGACCGAGGCAGGTACGATCATTGAATCAATATTGAGCAATAAGAAAATAATGAGTACAGTGACAGGGTTTTTAAAATGAATCTGCATAAGCTCAAAACAAAAGAAAAGAAATTGCGCGATAAGCAAAAAAACAGATACAGGGATTCCAGACAGGACAAGATCCGCAAGATCCATAAAAAGCGCATGAAAGGTATTGTCAAAAACAATACGGTGCTTTATTCATTGTCAAGGATCCCGACTTATGCTGCATTTTTGCTGGCTATGATGGTAGCTATAGACAGATTTGAAGAAAATGTAAGAAAGAAACACGCGCAGGGAGGAAAGTAAGATGCCTGACAGACCTATAGGTAGAAAAAAGAACGTAACCGGTGGAGGAACCGGAGTTCATAAAAGAGGAGAAGGACTGGGAACAGGACCGGTAGGGTCATCTTCAGGTTATTCCGGTAACTCCGGTTCACCCTCGGGTGGCGGAGGAAATGTATCAAGAGGTCCGGGAAGGAGCCCTCTTTTGTTCATAATAGTGGCTGCAATCATCCTGCTTGGCGGAGGCGGCGGACTTTCATCATTACTGGGCGGAGGCTCTTTATTTGATGATTCGCAAGCATATACATCGGAAACTTATACGGATGATTCGGGTTTCGGCTCGCAGACAGGATCTACAGGCCTGACCGGAAACGGCTCGTCACTGACTTCCTCAATGCTGGGAAGTCTGCTTGGCGGAGGTTCATATACCGGAGCTTCCTCCGCTGCATGGAGCGGCAAACAAAATACAGGTGTGCTCGATACATCCGTATCATCAGACGCAGCGCCCAAAAAGACAGTGATCAAAGGTAACGGTCAGGATACCGTTACGATCATGGTCTATATGTGCGGTACCGACCTTGAGAGCAAACATGCCATGGCATCGAAGGATATGCAGGAGATGCTCGCAGCAAATGTCGGAGACAAGATCAATCTCATCATTTATACCGGCGGGTGCAAAAAGTGGCAGAACAGCATAGTCAGCAGTTCGGTCAATCAGATATATCAGATCAGAAACGGGCAGTTATCATGCCTTAACGATAATGCAGGCAAGGGCGTCATGACTGATTCCAACAACCTGTCTGATTTCATCAAATGGACAGCTTCCAGATTCCCGGCAGACAGATATGACCTTATCCTGTGGGATCACGGCGGCGGATCGACGACCGGCTATGGCTATGACGAGAAAAATGCCATGTCGGGTGCCATGTCGCTGGCGGGAATAGACAAAGCACTTAAATCCGGGGGAGTACAGTTTGATTTCGTCGGCTTTGACGCATGTCTGATGGCTACGGTCGAGACTGCATTGGTCGTATCCAATTACAGCGATTACATGATCGCCTCTGAAGAAACAGAGCCCGGTATCGGCTGGTATTACACTAAATGGCTGAACGATCTTAACAATAACACTTCCATCCCGACCATAGAGCTGGGCAAGAGCATTATAGATTCCTTCACGGACGCATGCCAGAGCAGTGCCCAGGGACAGAAGACAACGCTGTCTATTACTGATCTTTGTGAGCTTCGGGCAACTGTTCCCAGAGAACTGGCAGCTTTTTCAGCTGACACGTCCGATATGATAAAGAACAAGCAGTATGCAGTCGTATCCGATGCCAGAGGCAACACGAGAGAATTTGCAACGTCATCAAAGATCGATCAGGTAGACCTGGTTGACTTTGCTACGAGAGTCGGAACCGAAGAAGGCAAAGCGTTATCGGAAGCCCTGCTTGGCTGCGTAAAATATAACCGTACGGGTTCATCCATGACCAATGCCTATGGATTGTCGATCTATTTCCCTTACAAAAAGGCATCCAGGGTTGACAGCATGGTCAATACATATGCTGCCATAGGAATGGATGAAGAATATGCCAAGTGCATACAGAACTTTGCTTCGTTGGAGGTTGCCGGACAGGTTGCCTCAGGCGGCACGGCATCACCTATGGGTTCTTTGTTTGATATGGGCTCTGCCACCTCTTCATCATCCCTTGGGTCAGCGGATATGATTGGCCAGTTACTTGGCAGCTTCCTCGGAAGTGACTTTAGCTCGATAGCGGGACTTGACGCTTCAAACACCGGGTTCCTCGGCAGGAGCCTTGATGTGGATTCTGCAGCCGAATATATCGCTTCAACGCATTTTGATCCCAATTCACTCATCTGGACGTCCAATGATTACGGCGATTCCATGATAAAGATGAGTGAAGAACAGTGGGCTCTTGTAAAGGATCTGGAGCTTAATGCTTTTTATGACGACGGAGAGGGCTATATAGATCTTGGCCTTGATAATGTTTTTGAATTTGATGAGGACGGTAATCTGCTGGCTCCTACAGATAAAACCTGGGTTTCCATAGAGGGGCAGCCTGTTGCTTACTATCATCTCGATACACAGGGGGATGAGAATGACTACAGGATCACGGGACGGGTTCCGTGTTACCTTAACGGCGACAGATGTGACCTCATCATAGTGTTCAGCTCAGAGAATGAGAACGGATATATTGCCGGAGCATGCTACGACTATGTTAACGGTGAGACAGAGACGATTGCCAAGAATCTTACGGAACTTCAAAAGGGCGATAAGATAGATTTTGTATGCGATTATTACACGTATGACAAGGAATACAGCGACAGTTATTATCTGGGAGAAACTCTGACGGTCAACAAGGATATGAAGTCCATGATGATCAGCAATACGGATGTCGGAGACGGAACGACGCTGATGACATACTGCTTTACCGATCTGTATGGTCAGAAATACTGGACGAGTCCGCTCAGATATTGATCTTAGGGATTATGAAAGGGGGTCATTCATGCCTGAATTCGATGAAGCTGTTTTAAAGTGTTTTTTGGAGAACCAGAGTGCACTTTTTCCTGAAGGAAATGTGTGCGACAACATGGAAGACGCCAGGGATTTTCTGGAAGAGAACTTTGCGGTCGTGGTCAATTCCGTCAAAGAGGTCATTGAATACTTTGAAGAGGAAGGCATAGACCTTGACGGCCTGGATGAAGATTCGATACTCGAAGCAGATGAGGTTTTCGAAGTCGGGGACGGCAGATTCCTTATTATCGAGGGATGACTATCCGAAGATACATTCATTTATTTTGGAGGAAAAGCTTTGCATATCATTTTATTGTCAGGCGGCTCCGGCAAGAGACTGTGGCCGCTGTCGAACGATGTTCGTTCCAAGCAGTTCATCAAACTGTTCAAAACCGAAACCGGAGATTATGAGTCCATGGTGCAGAGGATGTACCGTCAGATCAAAAAGGTCGATCCCGATGCATCCGTAACAATAGGTACTTCTAAGGCTCAAGTCTCGGCGATAAACAATCAGGTGGGAATCAACGTGGGTATCTGCGTTGAACCGTGCAGAAGGGATACTTTCCCGGCCATAGCTCTCGCAGCGGCATATCTTAAGGATTATGAGAACGTGGATGTTAACGAACCGGTTGTGGTATGTCCTGTAGATCCGTATGTAGAGGATGATTATTTTCATGCGTTAAGGACTTTATCCGATATGGCTGCTGACGGAGATGTCAATCTGGCCCTTCTTGGAATGGAACCTACTTATCCTTCGGAAAAATACGGATATATCATACCGGTTGATGACTCTTTGGTCAGCCGTGTCAGAACTTTTAAGGAAAAACCTGACAAAGAGACTGCGGCACAGTATATATCAGAGGGTGCACTCTGGAACGGAGGAGTGTTTGCGTTCAAACTGAAGTATGTACTTGATAAGGCTCACGAGCTCATAGATTTTACTGACTTTTATGATCTTCGCCAAAAATATGACACACTTGAAAAAATAAGTTTTGACTATGCCATTGTTGAAAAGGAAGACAACATAGGAGTCATGCGTTTTTCCGGAAAATGGAAGGACCTTGGAACATGGAACACACTGACTGAAGCCATGGATGAGCCTTCGATCGGAGAGGCCAGACTTAATGACAGATGTGTCAACACCCATGTGATCAATGAACTCGATATGCCTATATTGTGCATGGGCCTTAAAGACATCGTGGTTGCTGCCTCTGCAGAGGGTATACTGGTCTCTGACAAAGAGCAGTCCAGCTATATTAAGCCGTTCGTGGATCAGATAGATCAGCAGGTTATGTTTGCGGAAAAATCCTGGGGAAGTTTCAGGGTCCTTGATGTGCAGGATGAGAGTCTGACTATCAGGGTAACCCTGACTGCCGGACATCAGATGAACTACCATTATCATAACCGGCGTGATGAGGTGTGGACGGTCATAGAGGGATCAGGAATAGTAGTGATAGACGGGACCAAGATGAATGTTGCACCGGGCGATGTCGTAAGGATGCCGCGCGGAACAAAGCACACGGTCAAGGCTATCACGGAACTTAAGATCATGGAAGTACAGCTGGGCAAGGAGATCAGAGTTGATGACAAGGTTAAGCTGCCGCTAGAAGGGATAGAACTGTAAATGAAGATAGGAGCACTTGAAGCCGGCGGGACCAAGATGGTCTGCGCCGTATATGATGAAAATGCCGGCCTTATCAGGGAAAGCAGCTTTCCCACACTGACACCTGATGAAACGATGCCTGTTCTTATCGATTTTTATAAAACCGAAGGTATAGACGCGCTGGGGATCGGATGCTTCGGTCCGATAGATCTCGACAGGGATTCGGATCACTACGGGTTTATCACTTCGACCCCGAAGATCGCATGGAGAAATTATGATATAGTCGGGACCTTTAAAAAGGCTCTCGGTGTTCCAATAGGATTTGATACCGATGTTAACGGGTCGGCACTTGGGGAATACACATTTGGAATTGGGAAAAATGTAGACAGCCTAGTTTACATAACTATAGGAACCGGAATTGGCATAGGCGTTATAAATGAAGGAAAACTCCTTCATGGCGGAATGCATCCCGAAGGTGGACACATTATGTTAACCAAATCCGCCAAAGATCCCTTCGAATGTATCTGTCCATACCACAAGAGTTGTTTTGAAGGCCTGGCGAGCGGACCTGCGATAGAAAAACGCTGGGGCCGGAAGGGGCAGGAACTTGCCGGCAACGATGAAGTATGGGCCCTGGAGGCTGATTATATAGCCAAGGCGATATTTAACTATACGGCTGTTCTTTCTCCCAAGATGATAATCCTTGGGGGAGGTGTCATGCATCAAAAGCAGCTGTTCCCTCTTATCAGGGAGGCTTTTAAAAAGCGGAACAACGGATATATCAAAAACAGATATACCGAAGATACTGACAGTTATATCGTCTGTCAGTCACTGGATGATAAACAGGGTATTCTAGGGGCATACGTACTTGGCAGACAATCTCTCGGCATGGCATGAACCATTCTGCTTTGCGATAAAGAATATAACAATATGGATCGGAGTTTAGGCAGTGGTCATTTTTAACATAATCTCACTTATGGGCGGTCTGGCAATGTTCCTTTACGGAATGCGCCTGATGGGTAATTCCCTTAAGGAAGGTTCTTCCGGAGCACTTAAGAATGTTCTTGAAAAGGTCACGGACAGCTATTTTAAAGCATTCCTTCTGGGTATAGCAGTTACCGCTATCATACAGTCATCAACTGCAACGATAGTTATTACCTCGGGACTCGTTGCTGCAGGGATAATATCACTTGATCAGTCTCTTGGGATCATAATCGGAGCTAACGTAGGTACTACCGTTACGGGTCAGATCATAAGGCTCCTTGATGTAAACGCAGAGGGTACTTCATTTCTGAGATTGTTTCAGCCGGTCACTCTGGCTCCTCTGGCACTTATCATAGGCGTCAGTATGGTGATGTTCTTTAAGTTCCGAAGGTCCGACAATATCGGTAATATCGCTATCGGATTCGGTATTCTGTTTTCGGGACTCCTTAATATGACCGCGGCTGTCTCAGAGTTTGCTTCCACCGGTATCGTAGACAGATTATTTACCAATCTGGGCGACAACCCTATCCTGGGATATATGACCGGAGCCGGAATAGCTTTTGTACTTCAGAGTTCATCAGCTACCATCGGTATCCTGCAGGCTTTTTCGATGGCTGGGAATATTCCCTTCAGATCTTTATACAGCGTCATAGTCGGCGTGTATCTGGGTGACTGTGTTACTACGGCCATTGTCTGTTCCATAGGGGCCAAACAGGATGCCAGACGTGTAGGTATAGTCAACATTCTCTATAACCTCAGCAAATCCGCTGTGGTGATCATAGGTGTGATACTGGCCAGATCATTCGGTCTGCTGGACGGTATATGGGATATGCCTTTCCGTTCGGGCGGAATAGCAAATACCAATACCGTGTTCAACCTCGGATGTGCGCTGCTCCTCCTTCCTGCGGTCAAACTGTTTAAGAGAACCAGCTACAGGATTGTCAAGGAAGAGCCTCAGAAGGAAAACAAGTATGTAGACAAGGTCACTGCTTTAAACCCTGTATTCTTCAGTACACCCGCCATAGCCCTTCGAAGCTGCTACGCTGCCCTCATGGCTATGTTCAATGCTTCAAGCGAAAGTATTAACAAGGCATATGACCTCATCGAAAAATATGATGAAGACACATATAATGAGATCCTCGAGGAAGAGGAGAACATAGATATGCTGACGGACCGCGTTGATAATTACCTGGTCGAGCTGTCGCCTCATGTCAGTGAGAATAATTTCATACTGATACTCACGCAGTATCATAAGATAGTTTCAGAATTCGAGCATCTGGGTGATTCGGCTGTCTATATGGCCAGAAGCGCCAAGGCCATGTATGACGAAGGTATTTCCTTTACCAGCAATGCCCGCAAGGAGATCAACCTGACCAGACTCCTTCTTAATAATATCCTGGATCTGGCGAACAGTTCTTTTTCCAAGAGGGATATTGATGCTGCACGTCATATAGAACCGCTGTGCGATGTCATGAGTTCGCTGACGAGCCGACTGCATGATAATCACCTGGAGAGACTTCGTGAAGGCAACTGTACGGTCAGGGCGGGAATTCTGTTTTCGGATCTTCTGGCCAATATCACTGATGTGTCTGATACATGCTCGAATGTGGGCAAAGCCACGATAACACGTGTATATCCTGAGACAGCGAACAATGCTCATTCATATATCTCGGCCCTTAAAATGACAGATACCTATACCGAGGAATATGAGCGTGCTCATGCGCTGTACTTCAATCAACTTGACATGTCGGAATTAAGATGCTAATATGATTAAGGTTAAATCAAGTGGTGGCCATAAGGGCCACCACTTCTTTGTTAAAAAATCAAGTTAAGAAGGTGATCTGTTGTCAAAAAAAGAAGATATTGAGAAGAAAACAGAGGAACTGCTGGAGCAGGCCACATCAGGCTCCGATATCAGGATCTACGATGTCGAATATGTAAAGGAGGGCTCCGACTATTATCTTCGGTGTTATATAGATAAAGACGGCGGGGTCACCATAGATGACTGTGAAGCAGTCTCAAGGAAGATGTCCGATACGCTCGACAAAGACGATTTTATTGAAGATGCCTATATACTGGAGGTCAGTTCGCCGGGCCTTGGCAGGGCGCTTAAAAAGGATCGGCACCTTAGTTACAGCATAGGACAGGAAGTTGAGATCAAACTCTACAAGAGCCCGCCCGATTCAAAGGATAAGGAATTTACGGGGATACTTAAGAGTTTTGACGATAAGAACATCACGGTTTTGGTCACATCAGGAGACGATAAGACCGTTGAAATGATATTTGAAAAGAAAAATATAGCGGTTATCAGACTTGCTTTGGATTTTTGATCATTGATTAGGAGGATTTTAAAATGAACACAGAACTTATGGAAGCGCTTGATATGCTCGAAAAGGAAAAGGATATCAGCAGAGACACATTATTTGATGCGATCGAAGCTTCCCTTCTTACTGCATGCAAAAACCATTTCGGTAATGAAGAAAACGTTAAGGTTGAGGTTGACAGAGAGACCGGAGAATTTTTGTGCTACGCACAGAAAAAGGTAGTTGAAGACGAGAACGTTGAAGATTATGATCCCACAACCATGATCCCCAAGGAAAAAGCCAAGGAGATAAAAAAGGGTGTCAGGGTAGGAAGCACCGTAAATATTGAGATCAAGTCCAAAGAATTCGGACGAATAGCTACACAGAATGCCAAGAATGTAATTCTTCAGAAGATCCGTGAAGAAGAAAGAAACGTTATATACGATCAATATTTTGCCAAGGATAAGGATGTTGTTACCGGTATAGTTCAAAGATATGTCGGCAGAAACATCAGTATCAACCTGGGCAAGGCTGACGGACTTCTTAATGAATCTGAAATGGTAAAGACTGAGCACTTCAGACCTACCGAGCGTGTTAAGGTTTATATCCTTGAAGTAAAGAGAACCCCCAAGGGACCGAGGATCCTGGTCAGCCGTACTCATCCTGAACTTGTCAGAAAGCTCTTTGAGTCAGAGGTTGCCGAGATCAAGGACGGAACAGTAGAGATCAAGGCTATCGCCAGAGAAGCCGGTTCACGTACCAAGATGGCCGTGTATTCGACCAATCCCAATGTTGATCCTGTCGGCGCCTGTGTAGGTGTTAACGGAACCAGAGTTAATTCCATCGTGGATGAGCTCCGCGGTGAGAAGATAGATATCATCAACTGGGACGAGAACCCCGGTGTTCTCATCCAGAATGCACTTTCTCCGGCCAAGATCGTTGCAGTATTTGCCGATCCCGATGAGAAATCCGCCAAAGTCGTTGTTCCCGACTACCAGCTGTCGCTGGCTATAGGTAAGGAAGGACAGAATGCGAGACTTGCTGCCAAGTTGACCGGCTACAAGATCGATATCAAATCAGAGACCCAGGCGGCCGATTCACCCGGATTCCGTTATGAGGACTATGTCGATGACGATTACGACGAGGAATATGACGGCGAGTACGAAGGTGAATATGACGACGAATACGAAGGTGATTATGACGACGGATATGAGGGAGACAGCAAAGACGGCGAAGGCTATGCAGACGAGACCGTCGAAGCAGGTGAAGACGAAGAATGATCCTGTAATGTCACTGCTGGGTCTTAGCGCCGCGGGGAGAAATCTGGTCTCAGGTGGATTCTCCGTTGATAAGGTGATAAAGGAAGGCAGGGCGTCACTCGTCGTAGTAGCAACAGATGCTTCGGACAATACCAGAAAAAGCTTTAATGATTCGTGTACCTACTATCAGGTTCCCATAGTTTTTTACGGGACCAAGGATGAACTGGGACATGCTCTTGGCAAGGAGGAGCGCTCATCGGCGGCCGTAACCGACCCGGGACTTGCAAAAAGCATCATGGCGAAGATAAAGGTGTTGGATGAGGCTAACGGAGGTAGTAAATGAAAGTAAGTGAACTGGCAAAAGAATTAGAAAAAACAAACAAAGAGATACTGGAGTTCTTTGCTTCGAAGAATATAGAGGCAAAGGCTCATAATTCAACCATATCCGATGAAAGCGCAGACCTTGCGAGGGCACATTTTAAAGAATCTGCTCCCAAATCGTCCGCCAAGGCAGCTGATACTGCGGGGGAAAAGGCACCCAAAAAGGCAGCTTCCAAAGAAGTTAAAGAAGAAAAGGAAGTAAAGGAATCAAAGGCCAAAAAGGAAGAAAAACCCGCAGAAGGAAAACCTGCTAAGGAAGAAGCTCCCAAGGCTGCTCCCGCACAGGCACCTGTTAAAAAGAAAAAAAGCATCATTTTTGTAGCCAATAACAATAACTCCGGAATAGGTCAGAACAGACCCAATCAGCAGCGTCAGCAGGGTCCTAGACCCGGTCAGGCATCATCCAGACCCGGAGCCAATCAGGTTCAGCACAAGATAATCAAACCCATCACTGCACCTTCAAGTGTGGATATGACATCCGACTTCAGAGAGAATGCCAGAAAGCTTGATGAAGTCCGCTCAAGAAAGAACAGAGAAGAGAGGAATCGTGCAGATGAGGCAGTTACTATCGGACATACGGAACCTGAAAAGCAAAGGAATGAAAAGAGCGGGGATAGAAGACGTCCGGGCTCTGGTGAGATCGGTAAAGAAGGAAGCAGGCCGGCTGCAAGTTCTCCGGAAGGGAATCGCCCTGACAGGAGGAACACTGACGGTCCTTCAAGAGATAGCTCGGGCCAAAGAGGGCAGGGTAACAGATTTGTCAGGGATAACCGTGGTGCCCAGGCCGGCCCTGCTGAAGGCATGCAGGTCCCTCAAAAAGACGACAAGCGACGCAACACAAAGGATCAGGACAAGCGTTCCAAGAAAGACCACATCTACGAGGATGAGCAGGAGATCAAGAACCGCTCAAAGGTCGGCAGGTTCATCAAGCCTGAAAAGAAACCTGAGGAGACCGTTGAAGAGGAGATCAAGGTCATCACTCTTCCTGAATCGTTAACGATAAAGGAACTGGCCGATAAGATGAAGCTTCAACCTTCGGCCATCATAAAGAAGCTCTTCCTGCAGGGACAGGTGGTTACCGTTAATACAGAGATCACCTACGAGGAAGCCGAGAACATAGCCATGGAATATGACATTCTGTGTGAACAGGAGGTCAAGGTCGATGTTATTGAGGAGCTCCTTAAAGAGGAAGAAGAGGATGAAAAGGATATGGTAAAGCGTCCTCCCGTTATCTGCGTAATGGGTCACGTTGACCATGGTAAGACATCACTCCTTGATGCGATCAGAAAGACCAACGTTACTGACAAGGAAGCCGGCGGAATCACGCAGCATATCGGCGCATATACCGTCACGATCAAAGGTCAGAGTATAACATTCCTTGATACTCCCGGACATGAGGCTTTCACAGCCATGCGAATGAGAGGAGCAAATTCAACGGATATCGCCATTTTGGTCGTTGCAGCCGATGACGGTGTAATGCCTCAGACTGTTGAAGCCATAAATCATGCCAAGGCTGCAGGGATAGAGATCATTGTGGCTGTTAACAAGATCGATAAGCCCGGTGCCAACATTGACCGTGTCAAGCAGGAGATGACAGAGTACGATCTGATACCTGTTGACTGGGGCGGAACAACGGAGTTCGTTCCTGTTTCGGCTAAATCCGGTGAAGGTATTGAGACACTGCTCGAGACGATCCTTCTTACCGCTGAGATACTCGAACTTAAGGCCAACCCCAACAGACTCTCGCGAGGTCTCGTTATCGAGGCTGAACTTGATAAGGGACGCGGACCTGTTGCCAGAGTTCTCGTTCAAAAGGGTACTCTTCATGTCGGCGATTTCGTATCCGCAGGTGCCGCTCACGGCAAGGTCAGAGCTATGATCGATGATAAGGGCAGAAGAGTAAAGGAAGCCAAGCCCTCTACCCCCGTCGAGATACTCGGTCTGTCCGATGTACCATCAGCAGGCGAAGTATTCATTGCTCATGAAAATGACAAGACTGCCAGAAATTATGCAGAGACCTATATAGCACAGAACAAGGAAAAGAAGGTTGAAGAGACCAAGACCAAGATGAGTCTGGACGATCTGTTCAATCAGATACAAGCCGACAACCTCAAGGAACTCAATATCATCGTCAAGGCCGATGTTCAGGGTTCGGTTGAGGCAGTCAAGCAGTCACTTACAAAGCTTTCAAACGAGGAAGTCGTTGTTAAGTGCATACACGGCGGCGTCGGTGCTATCAATGAATCCGATGTGGTTCTTGCATCAGCTTCATCAGCTATCATCATAGGATTTAACGTACGTCCAGATGCTCAGGCCAAGGCTCTGTCCGAGCGCGAAGGCGTTGAGATCAGATTATACAAGGTCATCTACCAGGCTATAGAAGAGATAGAAGCAGCCATGAAGGGCATGCTCGATCCGGTATTCGAAGAAAAGATCATCGGTCATGCCGAGGTCAGACAGATATTCAAAGCTTCTGCGATCGGAAACATCGCCGGTGCCAAGGTCATGGACGGATACTTCGAGAGAAACTGCCTGATCCGTATCACCAGAGACGGAGAACAGATATACGAAGGCAAGCTCGCATCGCTTAAGAGATTCAAGGACGATGTCAAGGAAGTCAAGGAAGGCTACGAGTGCGGTCTCGTATTCGAAGACTTCGACAGCATGCAGGAACTTGATATGGTAGAAGCTTACATTATGGTAGAGGTACCCAGATAAATGAGAAAGAACAGTATAAAAAATACCCAGATAAACGAAGAGGTATTGCGTGTTCTGGCTGAGATAATCCGTGCCGACATAAAGGATCCCAGAGTCTGTCCGATGACCAGTGTGATAGCGGTAGAGGTGGCTCCGGACCTTAAGACCTGCAAGGCCTGGATCAGTGTTCTGGGTGATGAGGATGCGATAAGCGATACCCTGGCAGGGCTAAAGAGCGCTGAAGGCTATATAAGACGTGAACTGGCCCGCAGGATAAACTTAAGGAACACACCCGAGATCAGATTCTTCGTGGATGAATCTATCGCCTACGGAGTCAGAATGTCCAAGATGATCGATGATGTGGTTTCGACCATTCCCGAGAGGGATGAAAACGAACTTGAAGGCAAATACAAAAACCTGGATCAATGAGGTGAAAATGGATCTGCTCAAAGAACTGCAAGGATGCCGGAGAATATTATTGACCGGCCATATAAGGCCAGACGGAGACTGCATAGGATCCGTTATGGGATTGTATATGTATCTTAAAAAGGCCATGAAGGATGCCGTTATCATCCCCATGATCGAGAAGCCTGCGCCTGAATTTGGCTGTATCAGGGATATAGACATGATACAGAGCGACTTTAAGTCCGATATAACTGAGTTTGATGCTTTTATCGGTCTTGACAGCTCCTCCAGTGACAGGTATGGAGAGGCGCTTAAGTATTTTGACAGTGCCAAAAAGAGGATCATCATAGATCATCATGTATCTAATGACGGCTTTGGTGATGTGTGCTGTATCGATCCTGAGGCTTCTTCGACATGCGAACTGCTGCTTGGCCTGATGGATGAAAAACTGCTGGATAAGGATATAGCCGTAGCGATCTATATCGGTATAATCCATGATACGGGAGTGCTTAGGTTCTCAAATGTAAAGCCCGAGACATTAAATGCTTGCGCGAAGCTCATTTCCTACGGGTTTGATTATCCCCGGATAATAGATGAGACCTACTATGAAAAGACCAGGATACAGAACGAAATGCTGGGCAGGGCGCTCGTTGAGAGCATCATGTTCATGGACGGCAAATGTATAGTATCCAAGATTGATCAGGATACTATGGATTTCTACGGAGCCACTCCGCATGATCTCGAGGGTATAGTCAATCAGCTTAAAAACACCAAGGGCGTTGAGGTGGCGATATTCATGTATGAGCTTGCACCCCAAAGCTACAAAGTATCCCTGCGCTCATCGGGTAATGTGGATGTTTCCAAGATAGCCAAGTTCTATAATGGCGGAGGACATGTCAGAGCGGCAGGTTTTTCCATGAACGGGACGTTTCATGATGTGGTGAACAATCTGTCTGATTCCATAGCAATGCAGCTTAACTGAATAGATGAACGGCGTAATAAACGTATATAAGGAAGCAGGTATGACATCATTTGATGTGGTTGCCCGCCTCCGCAAAATATTAAATACCAGAAAGATTGGACATACAGGAACCCTTGATCCCGATGCGGTAGGGGTTCTTCCTGTTTGCGTGGGAAATGCGACAAAGCTGTGCGACATGCTGACTGATGAGAACAAGGAGTATGTGGCAGTATTAAGGCTCGGCATATCAACGGATACCCAGGATACAACCGGCAGGATACTCTCCAGAGACACGTCTGTTTTAAAGACACTGTCGGATAAAGAGATCAAAGATACGATAATGGGATTTGTCGGGAGCATTGAACAGGTTCCTCCCATGTATTCGGCTCTTAAGGTAAACGGAAAGAAGCTGTATGAGCTTGCACGGGAAGGCATCGAGGTTGAGAGAAAGGCCAGAAAGATCACCATAGAAGAGATCGAGATACTGGATATTCCTCAGCAGGAGCTTGACGGTTTACATAATTTATCGATCGAAGAAAATGATCCTGAAGCAGTAAACGGTATCCACAAAATAATCAAATTACGTGTTGTTTGCTCCAAAGGCACTTATATCAGGACCCTGTGTCACGATATCGGATCGAAGCTCGGATGCGGCGGGTGCATGCAGCATCTTGAAAGGACCAGAGTAGGCCGGTTTACACTGGAAGATGCATATACTCTTGAGGAGATCGGCACCATAAAGGATGAAGGCGGAATAGACAGCATTATCATTCCGGTTGACATAATATTTGACAAGTACAGATCTCTCTATGTATTGAAGGATGGGATGAAGCTCCTTCGAAACGGCAATAAGATCCCTCCCGAACTGATACGTGAATATGACGCCGACAAAGTAAACGGCGGATTTGAACCGGGATGCAGCTATCGGATATACGGTGAAGACGGACTGTTCTATGGTATATTTGATTATCATTCGGTGAGAAAGTGTTTTTCTCCCGTTAAGATTTTCATGCCTGAAGCTTAATGACAAACGGCCGTACATGCAACAGGACAGTATGGAAATAATATCATCAAGACAATTTCATATAGATGTACCCACTGCAGTTGCCATAGGCAAATTCGACGGAATACATATGGGACACAAAGAACTGCTGGGGTATATTCTGGCACAAAAAGAGCGTGGCCTTAAAAGCACTGTATTTACTTTTGACATGAGCGCCGCATCTTTTTTTCAGGGAACAGACATCAAAGACATCACAACGATGAGTGAAAAGAGGATAATCTTTTCGGAACTGGGTATAGATTATCTTATCGAGTACCCTCTGGATGATCAAACGGCTCATATACTGCCTGAAGATTTTATATCGGATATACTGTGCGGTATGCTCAATATGAAGTACGTGGCTGCCGGTGATGATCTGTCATTCGGTTATAAGGGGCGCGGCAACAGCGATCTACTGACACAGATGTCAGACAAACACGGCTATGAGGTTGAGATAATCGACAAGCTCAGATATGAAGGACGTGACATATCATCATCCTTTGTCCGTGAGGTTATAGAAATAGGTGATATGGAACTTGCAGCAAAACTCCTGGGTCATCCGTATTCATTCACCGGATCGGTAAAACCCGGATTCAAGCTTGGCAGGAAACTCGGATTTCCGACCATGAACCTGTATCCTGACTCTGATAAGATACTTCCGCCCAAGGGAGTATACTACTCGGAGGTATCATTTGAGGGGGCACATTACCCCGGGATAACGAATATAGGAGTACGTCCTACAGTGTCCGAGGATGAGCATGTGTCGGTCGAGACTTATCTATATGACTTTGACAGGGATATGTACGGACAGAACATCGAAACCGGACTTATCGGTTTCAAACGACCGGAAATGAGATTTTCCTCCAAGGAGGAACTCAAGAAAATGATAGACTCTGATATCGCTGACGGCAGGAGTTTTTTCGGTCTATAATAGATACCGGAGGAGATCGGAATGGCTAAACAATCGGAATCTCAAAGAAATATTTTCGGGATCGGGAATGATAAATCACAGGTCTTTAAATATAATAACCCCGAACTCCCCGCGTATATCACGCATAACAGCTTAGGAGACAACTTCAGGTTCTCGATAACCGACCACTGGCATGATGAAGTGGAGTTCATCTATGTGGTCAAAGGCTCTATGAAATACAGCGTGGAGGGACAGATCGTGAAGCTCATCGAAGGAGAGGGCATAATTGTCAACTCCAGAAAACTTCATGTAGGGCTGCCCGATAACGGTGCGTCCGTCGAAACGATCTGCGTGATACTCCACCCGATGCTTCTTACGACATCCAGATATGTTGATGAAACATTTATAGAGCCGATAATCAAGAATCCGAATTTCACTCATATGGTTCTGTCTCCCACGAAGCTGTGGCAGTACGATATCATCGAGGATATCAAAAAGATATACGAGGCGAAGGACAAAAAGGGCGGGGAACTGCTCATAATCAAGTATTTTTTCGATATCTGGAACAGGATCTACAACAACATCTCGGTCAAAGAACCTGATAATACCAGAAACAACCACCATCTGGCTATCCTTAAGGAGATGATCTCGTTCATACATGAACACTATAAGGAAAAGATCAATCTCGTTGACATATGTGAGGCAGGCGGAGTCGGCAAGACCATGGGGACCAATATCTTTAACATGTATGTTAACAAGACCCCGGGAGAATTCCTCAAGGACTATCGGATTCAGAAAAGTATAGTACTTTTGCAGGAAACTGATATGACCATAACGGAGATATGCTACGAGACAGGATTTGCGGGAGCCAGTTATTTCGCCGAGACATTTAAGAAACAGATGGGAATAAGCCCGTTGAGCTATCGCAAGGAGAAATCCGCGTACAGAAATCTGACTCACTACGATTTCATATAAAAACCTGAAATTGGTACTTTTCAAAAATACAGAAAGTGGTACAATGGTACTAGGAAGAGATGTATGTCTGACATACATTCAAATACAAAGATCTATTTAGGAAGGGGTGATAAAGTGAAGAATAAACAGCTCATAATATCGTTGAGCGGTCTTCTGCTTGGAATTGTATTATTGATCGGAGCTATCTTAAGCAGCGCTGGTAACGCAGGATATATACCGGATTCGGCTGCCAGGAGAGATTCGGGCGTGCCTGAGGATGGCATCGTATATATCGATCCAAATCTCACCGCTTTAGCCGGTCAGTTATCCGGAACGGCGGAGTCAAAGGCTATCGCCAAGGCTGCATTTGATGAGATCAATGCATGTCGTGCCGGAGCAGGACTTGGTACCCTGACATGGAGTACCGGACTTGAAACCGCATCTGCAGTCAGAGCGGTTGAGGCTGCGCAGGTATGGTCTCATACTCGTCCCGATGGAAGCGAGTACTGGACAGTTGACAGTAATCTCGTATACGGTGAGAACCTTGCTAAGGGATACAACACAGCCGATGCGGCATTTAACGCATGGATGGCATCTCCCACACATAAGGACAACATCCTCTTTGGCAGTTTCAAGACAGGAGCTATCGCTATCCATATCGAGAACGGCCAGTGGGTATGGGCCAACGAGTTCGGATATTGATATCTGCATAACTTAACGATATGAACATAACACCGTTCGTCAATATGACGGACGGTGTTTTTTTTTAAGGATCATCCACAGTCTGAGCCGACGAAAGGATAATTGTGATATACTATTACCGTAATAAATCAAAACGGAGTAATAATGTTAGTCAGGATCAATAAAGCAGATTCATACGAAAATGAGAGTGCCGTTATAAATGCGTTTGAGGTGACAGAGAATATACGTAATGCGGTCGATATACTGCGAAACAACGGATCCAGCATCCCTGTCATTTCTGAAGGTGAGACGCTGATGGTCCAGACCTCATCCATCTATTACGTTGAATCAGTGGATAAACGCACATATGTGTATACCAAGGATGAGTGTCATGAGACCAGATACCGCCTGTATGAGCTTGAGGAGATTCTGGGTATCAATTTCCTTCGCTGCTCCAAGGCGATGATAATCAATATCAAAAAGATACGGTCCGTGAGGGCTGAGGTCAATGCCAGGCTCAGCGCGGAAATGCTTAACGGAGAGCGTCTCATTATATCCAGGGGCTATGTCAAGGACCTGAAGAAAAAACTCGGAGTATAGATATGAACAAAGCAAAAATAATCTTCAATCAGACAATGATGATATCTACGGCCGTACTCTTCGGGATGGGGATCAGAACGGCGATATTGTTCCTTGTTGCCGGACAGTACATGATCGAATGGCAATGGTATATTCCTCTGTCGGTCGTCTTAGTAGGCTTTTTGTGTGCACTTGCATCTTTAGTTCTGTATGATGAAACGGATAATGAATCACATCAGCGGCTCAGGGTGGTCATCCACTTTATTCTGGTGTTAGGGATCGTTTCTCTTTTCGGATATCTTTTTGACTGGTATTCGGATCTGACCGGATATCTGATCATAGCGATCATGTATGTCATCATCTATACATTTGTCTGGATATCAACATTATGGATGCTCAAAGTCGATGAAAAAAAGATAAATGATGCGATCGACAGAATACGCGATGAGGAATAGATAATACGATACCGGTGGGATTTCGGTGCATTTATGCAACTTGGTCACATGTTTTTGCATGTTGGTCAGGTTGCTCTTTTTTTGTCAAAAACCCTGTGATATATATGACTCAGGAAGGAGATAAAAAATGACAAATGCAATTTCGGTAAACAACCTCACGAAAAAATACGACAGCTTCACAGCTGTAAACGGCATATCGTTTGAAGTTAAGGAAGGAGAATTATTTGCTTTCCTGGGTGAAAACGGAGCCGGCAAATCAACGACGATCAACATGTTATGTACTATCCTTGAAAAGACATCAGGTGATGTAAGGGTATTCGGCCATGAACTTTCCAAGGAAGATGATGAGATAAGAAAACTGATCGGAATAGTTTTTCAGAATTCGGTACTTGATAAAAAGCTCACGGTAGGTGAGAACCTGATGACCAGGGGTGCATACTACGGGCTTAACAAAAAACAGATCAAAACACGTCTTGAACCCTACATGGATGACTTTGAGATCGGAGAGATCTGGAACAGAAAATATGAGAAACTCTCCGGAGGACAAAGAAGGCGTGTGGATATAGTCAGAGCACTCATCAATGAACCCAGGATACTGTTCCTCGATGAACCGACAACAGGACTCGATCCAAAATCACGCAGGATAGTGTGGGATTATATAAGAAAACTTAAAGACGAAAAAAAACTTACGATATTCCTGACTACCCATTATATGGAAGAAACAGCCGACGCCGATGAGGTAAAGATCCTCGAACACGGTAACATCATCGCATCCGGTACTCCTGCGGAATTAAAGAGCAGGTTCGCATCCTCAAAGCTGATCTGGTACACGGACAGAGCGATGAGTAAAGAGGATATCATCAAGGGATATGAATGGAGCTATGATGCTGATCATTACAACATAAAGTTTAACGGATCGATCACGGAATTATTATACAGGAACAGCAAAGTGATCACGGATTATGAAGTGATCAAAGGAACGATGGATGATGTGTTCTTAAATCTGACAGGAAGGGAGATCGGAGCATGAAGATGTATATAGGACTTACCAAGAGAAATCTGCTGGTATATTTTAAGGACAAGCAGGCGATAATCTTTTCACTGCTGGCATCGATAATAGTATTTGCACTTTATATGCTTTTTCTTAAAGGAACATTTATTGATGCAATAGATACGGTGCTCGATCGTGCACCCATGTTAAGAGACAGGATAAATGCATCTGATCTGGATACGTTGACCGGCCTGATACTTCTTACGGGAATAGTGGGATCTGCCATGATAACAGTTCCGTTTAACTGCCTTCAGACAGTTGTTAATGACAGGGAGAACAACGTGGACAGAGACATACTCGCGACACCCGTCAAGAGATGGCAGATAGTATTGTCATACTTTACAGCTTCAGGATTAAGTGCGATGATCATGAACGGGATCATCCTGTCTATAGGACTTATTGCTCTTAAAATGAGCGGAGATATTCATATGGGGCCCGCAGGAATAATAAAGACATATCTGGTGGTGGCTCTGGGATGCCTTTCATCAACAGCTCTTTTTATGATGATAGTTCCGTTCTTCAGATCATCATCGGCATGCGGGGCATTTTTCGGGATCCTCTCAGCCGTATCCGGATTTATTATAGGAGCATACATACCGATATCGCAGTTTTCGGACAAGGTTCAGACCGTGTGCAATGTTTTTCCGGCAAGCCATGTTACGATCTTGCTTCGCAGCACATTGCTTAATGGAGTACTTACTGACATTGATAAGAGTATTGGCGGAATAGATAACGGAGCCTTTACAGATTCGATTAGGGATATATTCACATTCAGAGCATCGATGTTTGGGCAGAAACTTATGCTGAGCCAGATGAGTATATACGTTATGGCTGTGTTTGTGCTGAGTCTGGTAACAATGATGATCCTTTATTCGAAAAGATATAAGAAATGATATACGGTATCGATTGTTGTTCTGATGACACTTCGATTATGCTTTACAACAAAGAGGGTTTGTGCTAAACTACCTTAGTGTGCCGTTTTATGGCATCGGTAACCGTTACCCGGATCAGGGATACTCCAGCCCGATCTTAGTAACAGGCATTTTTCCGCAGCATCGCGGATCAGATCTAAGGAGGAAAATATGATCTCAAACGAAAAGAAGAGCGCTATCATGAAAGAGTATGCTACCTGTCCTAATGACACGGGTTCACCGGAAGTTCAGGTTGCAGTACTTACAGCAAGGATCGAGGAGCTTACAGCCCACCTCAAGGAGCATCCCCAGGACAACCACTCGCGCCGTGGAATGCTCAAAATGGTAGGTAGAAGACGTGGACTCTTAAGATACCTTAAGGATAAGGACATCGAGAGATATCGTGCACTTATCGAAAAGCTCGGATTAAGAAAGTAATCTATTATAAAGCGGAGCGCTATTTGGCGACTCCGCTTTGTATGCTTTTTGGAATACGGGCCGGGAATCCTTCTGGTCAAAGAGTAAATAATCCTGTCGAAGGGACGCGACACGGTTATTTGCTTTTTGACATAGATTCTTTGGCCTTGATCAAATAAATAAGAAAAGGAGAAAGAATATGTTCAAAACTTATTCAATGGAGCTGGCCGGACATACACTCAGCGTAGACATAGGCAGAGTGGGTAAACAGGCTAACGGATGTGCATTCATGCACTATGGCGATACGACCGTTTTATGTACGGCTACCGCATCAGACAAACCCAGGGATGGTATCGATTTCTTCCCCCTGAGCGTTGAGTACGAAGAGAAATCATATGCCGTAGGCAAGATCCCCGGCGGTTACAACAAGAGAGAAGGCAAGGCGTCAGAAAACGCTATTCTCACGAGCCGTGTCATCGACAGACCCATGAGACCTCTCTTCCCCAAGGATTACAGAAATGATGTTACTTTGAATAACATGGTAATGTCAGTCGATCCCGAGTGCAGACCCGAGCTCGTTGCAATGCTCGGAGCCTCTATATCAACATGTATATCTGATATTCCTTTTGATGGTCCCTGCGCCATGACTCAGGTCGGAATGATCGACGGACAGTTCATCATCAACCCTTCACAGAAGCAGTGGAAGGAAGGAGACCTTAATCTTACCGTTGCTTCTACCAAGGAAAAGGTAATAATGATCGAAGCCGGTGCAAATGAGATCCCCGAGGATAAGATGATCGAGGCTATATACAAGGCACACGACATCAACCAGACCATCATCGCTTTCATCGAAGGCATAGTAAGCGAAGTCGGCAAGCCCAAGCATGATTACACTTCATGTGCCATTCCGGAGGAGCTGTTCGCAGCGATCAGAGAGATCTGCCCTCCCGAGGAGATGGAAGTTGCCGTGTTTACGGATGACAAGCAGACACGTGAAGGCAATATCAAGCAGATAACCGAAAAGTGCGAAGAGAGATTTGCCGATAACGAGGAATACCTCGCTATCCTCGGCGAAGCTATATATCAGTATGAAAAGAAGACCATCAGAAAGATGATCTTAAAGGATCACAAGCGTCCCGACGGACGTGAGATCACACAGATCCGTCCTTTGGCTGCTGAGGTAGATATAATACCCAGAGTTCACGGAAGTGCCATGTTCACCAGAGGACAGACACAGATCTGTAACGTATGTACACTCGCACCTTTATCTGAGGCTCAGAAGGTTGACGGACTTGACGAGAACGAGACAGTAAAGAGATATATGCATCACTACAACTTCCCGTCATACTCAGTCGGTGAGACCAAGCCTTCGCGCGGTCCCGGCAGACGTGAGATCGGTCACGGCGCTCTGGCTGAGAGAGCTCTTGTTCCCGTACTTCCTTCAGAGGATGAGTTCCCTTATGCTATAAGGACTGTATCAGAGACATTTGAATCAAACGGTTCAACATCAATGGCTTCAACATGCGCTTCATGTATGTCACTGATGGCTGCAGGTGTTCCGATAAAGAAGATGGTTGCCGGTATTTCATGCGGACTCGTTACAGGAGATACCGATGATGATTTCGTGCTTCTTACAGATATCCAGGGTCTTGAAGATTTCTTCGGAGACATGGATTTCAAGGTAACTGGTACCACAGACGGTATCACAGCTATCCAGATGGATATCAAGATCCACGGTCTTACACGTCCCATCGTTGAAGGTGCTATCTCAAGATGTCGTGATGCCAGACTCTACATCATGGATAACTGCATGAAGAAGGCCATAGCAGAGCCTCGTAAGGAAGTTAACCAGTATGCTCCCAAGATCATCTCTATGCAGATCGATCCCGAGAAGATCGGTGATGTTGTCGGACAGCGCGGCAAGACTATCAACGAGATCATCGCTCGCTGCAATGTCAAGATCGATATCACTGATGATGGTATGGTCAGCGTATGCGGTACCGACAAGGACGGCATGGACAAGGCCATTGAATACATCAAGACCATCGTTACCGACTATGAAGAGGGTCAGGTATTTGACGGAGTTGTTGTTTCTATCAAGGAATTCGGAGCATTTGTAGAGTTCGCTCCCGGCAAGGAGGGAATGGTTCACATTTCCAAGATCGCCAAGGAGAGGATAAACCATGTTGAAGATGTTCTGACGCTCGGTGACAAGGTCAGAGTCGTATGTCTCGGCAAGGACAAGATGGGCAGAATGAGCTTCAGCATGAAGGATGTTGAGCAATAACAGAATTTGCGTGTCTGACCTTTTTTGATGAAGGCTGACATTGATTAAGATCATTAAAGAGCAGAACAATTAGTTCTGCTCTTTTATACAAAGGGGGTACTGAATATGGCAAAAAGAGTTTTCCTCATAGTTCTTGACAGTGTAGGTATCGGAGCAGAACCTGATGCCGATCTTTTTGGAGATGTTGGAACCAATACCCTTAAATCCTGCGCCCAAAGCAGTTTTTTTGATATGCCCAACATGAGAAATATGGGTCTTTTTAATATCGACGGTGTTAAAGAATGGGCCGAAGGAACGGGCAGTATCCGGGCGGCAATAGCAAGGTGCCGTGAAAAGTCGATGGGCAAGGATACGACAATTGGGCACTGGGAGATCGCCGGGATCATATCACCTAAACCGCTGCCTACATATCCTGACGGATTCCCTGAGGATGTTCTTAGAGAATTCTCAAGTCAGACCGGACGCGGAGTGCTTTGCAATAAGCCTTATTCCGGAACACAGGTAATAAACGATTACGGTGATGAGCATGTAAAAACAGGAGATCTTATCGTTTATACATCCGCAGATTCCGTATTTCAGATCGCAGCCCACGAGGACATAGTTCCCGTTGAAACGCTTTATGAATACTGCGCAAAGGCCAGGACGATCCTGACGGGTGAGCACGGTGTCGGCAGAGTTATAGCGCGCCCCTTTATCGGCTCGAGCGGAAATTACACCAGGACTCCGAGAAGACACGATTTTTCCCTTATACCGCCTAAAGACACGATGCTCGATAACATAAAGGATGCAGGCAAAACGGTCTACGCGGTTGGAAAGATAAAAGACATATTTGCCGGAGCCGGCATATCAGATTTTACCTATACATCAGGAAATGAGGAAGGAATACAAAAGACAATAGAGATGCTCGATCGTGATTTTGAAGGACTCTGCTTTATAAATCTCGTAGATTATGACATGCTCTACGGACACAGAAGAGATGTTGACGGATATGCAAAGGCTCTTACTTATTTTGATCAAAAGCTTCCCGAGATCATATCAAAGATGCGGGAAGATGATGTTCTTATGATCACGGCTGACCACGGATGCGATCCTGCCTACACAAAGACAACGGACCATACCAGAGAGTATATACCGTTCGTTATGTACGGACAAAAGATCAAACCGGTAAATTACGGTACGAGAGAGACTTTTTCGGATATCGGCGCGACCGTTCTTAAGCTCCTTGATATAAAAGGGAATATTGAGGGTACGTCCATGCTGTGATGTCCGGAACGATCCTTGTAATCACAAATAAAGAATCAGAAAGACTATTAAAATGGGTAATTATGATAAAGAGATAAACAGGCGCAGAACATTCGCCATCATATCGCACCCCGATGCAGGTAAGACCACTCTGACTGAGAAATTTCTCCTGTACGGGGGAGCCATTAACCTCGCCGGTTCCGTTAAGGGCAAGGCTACGGCAAGACACGCGGTCTCTGACTGGATGGAGATAGAAAAGGAACGTGGTATCTCGGTAACCAGCTCGGTCCTGCAGTTTGAGTATGACGGATTCTGCATAAATATCCTGGACACGCCGGGACACCAGGACTTTTCGGAGGATACGTACAGAACACTGATGGCGGCCGATTCGGCGGTCATGGTTATCGACGCATCAAAGGGTGTCGAGGCTCAGACTCGCAAGCTCTTTAAGGTCTGTGGCATGAGGGGTATCCCGATATTTACGTTCATCAACAAGATGGACCGCGATGCGAACGATACCTTTGAACTGCTGGATGAGATCGAAAAGGAGCTCGGCATTGAGACCTGCCCGATAAACTGGCCTATTGGCTCGGGTAAAGCATTCAAGGGTGTATATGACAGACAAAGACAGTGTGTCATAACCTATTCGGATACGGAAAAGGGAACCAAAGAAGGCTCGTCAAGTGAGGTTTCGGTAAATGAACCCGAAGTGTTAAAGGGCGCGATCGGAGAAGATGCCGCTTCGCTCCTTATGGATGAGATAGAACTGCTTGACGGAGCATCTGCTGAATTCGATATTGAGGCGGTTCGCGCCGGAAAACTTACACCGGTCTTTTTCGGATCGGCTCTTACCAATTTCGGAGTCAGATTTTTCCTGGAGCATTTCCTTCAGATGACGACCACACCTCTTTCGAGAAAATCTGACGCGGGTGTCATTTCTCCTACGGAAAACGAGTTTTCCGCTTTTGTATTTAAGATACAGGCCAATATGAACAAGGCTCACAGGGACAGGATCGCCTTTATGAGGATATGCTCCGGCAAATACGAATCCTCCATGGAGGTCAAACATGTTCAGGGCAACCGTGTGATGAGACTCTCGCAGCCGCAGCAGATAATGGCCGATGAGCGTAAGATACTTGATGAAGCGTATGCCGGAGATATCATCGGAGTGTTCGATCCGGGTATGTTCAGCATAGGAGATACGCTGTGCATGCCGAAGGAAAACTTCAGATATGAGGGCATCCCCACCTTTGCGCCTGAGCATTTTGCCAGAGTCAGACAGGTCGACACCATGAAGCGCAAGCAGTTCGTCAAGGGAATAGAACAGATCGCTCAGGAAGGTGCCATACAGATATTCAGAGAGATCGGCAGCGGAATGGAAGAGATAATAGTCGGGGTTGTAGGTGTTTTGCAGTTTGATGTTCTAAAATACAGACTGGAGAACGAATACAACGTTGAGATCAAGCTTGAAATGCTGCCGTATGAGCATATCAGGTGGATCACCGAATGTCCTTCGGGAATTGAGCGTATAGTCGGAACCTCTGATATGAAGAAAGTATCGGATCTTAAGGGCAATCCTCTTCTGCTGTTTATAAATGCATGGAGTGTAGGTATGGTCCTTGACAGAAATGAAGGACTCCTGCTGTCGGAGTTCGGCAGGGAATAACATGAAAAAGAAATTCAGACCGACGGCCTTACTGATCCTGATCATCGCTCTTATTACCGGATGCGGAAACATGATGGAGGATCTGGCATCTACGGTATTTGATGATAATGAATATACCGTTGTTGCGGATGAAGAATCAGTAACCGATGAAGAACTGAATCAGTTTCAGTCGCTGTCGGATATAGATCTGTCCGAATCCGGCAGATTGCAGGAAGGACTGTACTATTACGATCTGCTGTCGGATGCAGAAAAAACGGTTTATTCCGAAGTGCTATATATCCTTCGGGGCATGATGGAAGACGTGGTGATATCCACCATGGATGAGAATGTTCTTGAAAAGATATTCGGATATGTGCTTAATGATCATCCCGAGCTTTTTTATGTAGAAGGATATAATTATACCAGGTACTCAGTCGGTAATATCCCCCAGAAAATGACGTTTTCCGGTACTTATAACATGACCCCGGAAGAGGTCAATGTACATGTCGAAAAAATCAATGAATATATATCCGATTTTTCCGAAAGCTTAAAAAATAGCATTGATAAAGTCGACGATTATAATATAATTAAATTTGTATACGAATACATAATTTTCGGGACAGAATACGATGAACAGGCTGAGTATAACCAGTCCATAGTCTCCGTTATGGAAAACGGCAGGAGCGTATGCTCGGGCTACTCAAAGACGGCGCAGATCCTGCTTAATTCCTGTGGGATAAAGACGACTATCGTTCTGGGCAGAGTAAAGGACGGCGAATCACATTCATGGAATCTCGTTCTGGCTGATGGCAAATATTACTACATGGATGTGACCTGGGGAGATTCATCATACTCACTTAGGGATGATTCCGAGGAATTCAACAATTCCCTGCCCCCGGTCAATTACAATTACATGCTGATGACATCGGATCTGGTGCTGTCTTCTCATGATTTTGATGATCCTTCGATCGTCCCCGTATGCCTGAGCATGGAAGATAATTATTTTGTCAGGGAAGGACTGTATTTCACCGCTGTTGATGAACAGATGCTATGGCAGGCTTTTAACAGCGCATATGTTAATGAACGGGAATACATAATGATCCGGATGGACAATCCGGACGTATATAAAGATATGCGACAGTATCTGCTGGGTGATCAGAAAATATTCGACTATATACTGTCCAGAGAGGGCTCCGTCTCCTATGCGGAGAATCCTGAGCAGCTCTATATGATATTCTGGTTATAGGAAAGGATGGAACATGGATAAGATACTTGAAAATGCACTCTACACAGTCAACGAGGAAGTTGAACACGGCACCGTCAAGATCGCCGATGAAGTGGTGGCTATGATAGCGGGCCTGGCAGCAACCGAGGTGGAGGGAGTATATTCAACCGCAGGCAAGGACCTTTTTCATAAGGTCAAAAAGGGAGGTCCGACCAGAGGAGTCAGGGTTGATATAGCAAACGGCAAGGTAAGGGCTAATCTGGCGATCGTAGTAAATTACGGTTACAACATTCCTTCCGTATCAGCCAAAGTACAGGACAAGGTATCGGGTGCCATAGAGTCGATGACAGGGCTCAAGGCTACGGATGTTAATATCAGGATTGCCGGTGTCAGGATCAGGCAGGGTGTATAGGTCGACCGGTATGACTAGATCAATGTTGAGAGAGGAGTTGTTCAGACTCCTGTTCAGAGCAGAATTCATGCCCCGTGAGGAACTGTCGGAGCAAAAGGAATTATTCTTTGCGGATTCATCCATGACGGATGAGGAAAAGGATGATATTTCATTAAGGTTTGATGACATTATCTCAAAACTTGGTGAAATAGACGGTAAGCTGTCCGAGCGGGTGACAGGATGGAATATCGACCGCATAGGCAAGGCCGAGCTGACCATTTTAAGGCTCGCAGTATACGAGATCGACCATGACGACCGTGTACCGACCGGTGCGGCTATAAACGAAGCTGTGGAACTGGCCAAGAAGTACGGACAGGATAATTCATCCTCGTTCGTAAACGGTGTGCTGGCAAAGTTTGCTTAATGGCCAATATATATACAGTTGCAAAGATCAATTCATATATCAAGGGATTGTTCAACGAGGATTTTCTCCTGCGTGATGTGTCCGTGAAGGGTGAAGTCAGTAATCTAAAATATCATTCTGCCGGACACATATACTTTACCCTTAAAGATGAAAAGAGCGCCATTTCCTGTGTCTGTTTTAAGGGAAACAGGGCCGGTCTTTCTTTTGTTATGTCAGAAGGAATGCAGGTCGTAGTAAGGGGCAATATCGATGTTTATGAGCGTGACGGCAAATATCAGATATATGCCAAAAAGATAACCAGAGACGGCGAAGGCGCGCTGTTCGAGGAGTTCCAAAGGCTAAAGGAAGAACTCGAACAGCAGGGGATGTTTGCCCCGGAATACAAGCGGGAAATACCGCGATATGCCCGGAAGGTCGGTATTGTTACCGCATCAACGGGTGCTGCAGTTCAGGATATAATCAATATTTCAAAAAGGCGAAACCCTTATGTGCAGCTCGTACTGTACCCGGCGACAGTTCAGGGAGAACATGCTAAGAACAGTATCATAAAAGGCATAGAAACGCTGGATGAATACGGAGTTGATGTCATGATCGTAGGACGCGGAGGCGGTTCTATCGAGGATCTGTGGGCGTTTAATGAAAGGGAAGTTGCCGAGGCGGTGTTCAACTGTCAGACTCCCGTGATCTCTGCCGTCGGCCATGAGACTGACACCACGATCATTGACTTTGTTGCGGATCTTCGCGCGCCGACCCCATCCGCTGCCGCCGAACTGGCCGTGTTTGACTATTTTGCCTTTGAAAATGAGCTGGATGGATTGAGGGACATGCTTAAAAAGAACCTGAGATACAGGATCACTAAGACCCGTTCCGAACTCCTTAAACTGGAAGGGAGGCTAAAGAGATTCAATCCGGCTAACAGTGTAAAACAGAACAGGATGTATCTGGTTAAGCTCGAAGATGAGTTAAGAAGCCTCATGGACAGGCGCATCAAAGAGGACAGACATAATATAGGTATACTTGCAGAGAGATTAAACGGCCTGTCACCGCTTCTTAAACTCAGTCAGGGGTATTCATATGTCAGTAATAAGAGCGGAACTTTAAACTCTGTTAATAAGACCAAAGTCAATGATGAGCTTTCAATATATGTTAAGGATGGGATCGTTGATTCGGTGGTAACCGGTATCAGACCCGGACCGATAGGTGAATGATATGGCAAATGAAAAAGATGAATTTAAACTTGAAGAAGGACTCGAACTTCTTGAGGAGAAGATAGAAGCGCTGGAGGATGAAGATATTTCCCTCGAAGATTCATTTAAGATCTACAAGGAGGGAATGGAACTGATCAAAAAGTGCAATGATCATGTTGACAGGGTAGAAAAGCAGATCATGATGCTTGATGAGGAAGGAGAATAGTATGGATTTTAATGAATCTTTGGAACTTAAGAGAAAAGATGCCGAGAGTATATTAAATGAATACCTTCCCGACGCAGACGGATATCAGGCCAGAGTGCTTGATGCAATGTACTATTCGGCTACCGCAGGAGGCAAGAGATTAAGACCGCTGCTGATGAAGGAGTGCTACAAGCTTTTCGGAGGCAGGGATAAGGTCATTGAGCCATTCATGGCAGCGATCGAAATGATACATAATTATTCGCTGGTACATGATGATCTGCCTGCGATGGATAATGATGAAACGAGGCGCGGCAAGCCGACGACCTGGAAAAAGTATGATGAAGCAATTGCGATCCTGGCTGGAGACGGACTATTAAACTACGCGTTCGAGACTGCCTCGGGAGCCTTTGATCTGGCTGATGACATGCAAGATTATAAGAGGATCTCAGCAGCGCTTAAGATACTCTCATCCAAGGCGGGAGTATACGGAATGATCGGTGGACAGACTGCCGATATTCTGGCAGAAGATGACGAGAATGTCACAAAGGACCTGCTGCTTTTTATACACAAGCACAAGACAGCCGCGCTGATGGAAGCGTCCATGATGATCGGAGCTGTACTCGCGGGAGCTTCGGAAAAGGATGTCCTTGATATGGAAAAGGCTGCCGGCAACATAGGACTGGCATTCCAGATCCAGGATGACATACTTGATGTGACCGGTAATGAAGAGGAAATGGGCAAACCTGTCCATTCTGATGAGAAGAACTGTAAAAAGACATATGTGACATTACACGGACTGTCACAGTCCCGGGAGGATGTTAAGCGTCTGTCCGAAGAAGCAATTTCAATGATAAGAGATCTGGCCGATGAGAACAGAGCCGATGCCAGCTTCCTTATGACTCTCGTTGAAACACTGATAAACAGGAGCAATTAGCCCAAAGCACGATTATGGTACTGGATGAGATTAAGAACATAAATGACATAAAGAAGGTCGACCCTGCCAAGTACAAAGCTCTGGCAGAGGAGATAAGACAGTTCCTGATAGAAAAGATATCAAAGACAGGAGGACATCTGGGTGCAAACCTGGGCGCGGTCGAACTCACCATGGCACTGCACCTGTTCCTGGATCTTCCTAAGGATAAGATAGTCTGGGATGTCGGACATCAGTCCTACACTCACAAGATACTTACGGGGAGAAAGGATGGCTTTGATCATTTAAGATCTTACGGAGGCATGGCCGGATTTCCGAAGACCAACGAAAGCGAGTGCGATTCTTTTAATACGGGACACAGCTCGACATCTATCTCAGCAGGACTTGGAATGGTAGCAGCCAGGGATCTTCGGGGCTCTGATGAGACCATAGTTTCCGTAATAGGGGACGGTTCTCTCACGGGAGGTATGGCGTATGAGGCATTGAACAATGCTTCAAAGCTGGAGACGAATTTTATCATCGTTCTTAATGATAACAACATGTCCATATCCGAGAATGTGGGCGGCGTTAACAAATATCTTAATGCCATCCGCACATCGGATACCTACATGGACATCAAGGACGGAATATATTACAAGATCAAGGATCTTCCTTCGGGGGACAAGGTCGTTGATTCTGTTCGACGTGCCAAGAGTTCGTTAAAACAGCTCGTTGTTCCGGGAATGTTCTTTGAAGATATGGGTCTTACTTATTTAGGCCCTGTAGACGGCCATGATATCAATGCCATGGTCAAGGCATTTAAGGAAGCACGTAAACGCAAAAAGGCTGTTATCGTACATGTGATGACGCAAAAGGGCAGAGGCTATGAGCCTGCACTCAGGCACCCGGCCAGATTCCACGGAACCTCTCCGTTTGATATAGAGACAGGTATTCCGTCAAAACCCTCCAAGGCTGCTTATACCGATATATTCAGCACTGTTATGACTAAGCTCGGAGCCAGAGACCCCAGGGTATGTGCGATAACCGCGGCTATGCCTGACGGGACCGGATTAAAGCGATTCCGTAACATGTATCCGGAGCGGTTCTTTGATGTGGGGATAGCAGAAGAGCATGCGGTCACTTTTGCAGCGGGACTTGCCAAGGGCGGATACAGACCCATTGTCGCCATCTATTCATCCTTCCTTCAAAGAGCATATGATCAGATACTTCATGATGTATGTCTGCAGAATCTGCCCGTTATATTTGCAATAGACAGAGCGGGTATCGTAGGTGCAGACGGAGAAACTCACCAGGGTATATTCGATCTGTCATATCTTAATACCATACCCAATATGAACATCATGGCACCGAAGAACAAATGGGAACTGTCGGATATGATGAAGTTCGCACTCCAGAATGACAGACCTTTTGCCATAAGGTATCCACGCGGAGAAGCCTATGCAGGGCTCGAGGAGTTCCGTGCGCCCATGGAATACGGCAAGGCCGAACTTCTGTATGCAGAGGGCGACATCTGCCTGGTGGCAGTCGGATCCATGGTTAAGACCGCTATCGAAGTCAGGGAACTTTTGCGGGACAGAGGCCTTAAATGCTCGATAGTCAATGCCAGATTCGTCAAGCCCATTGATGAATTTGCAATCAGCTGGGCAGCGAGCAACCATCGTGTGGTCGTTACGATGGAGGAGAACGTTCTGACCGGCGGATTCGGGCAGAGTGTCAGAGAATATATGGATACGCTTAATGAAAACTGTAAGCTCATTAATGTCGCTCTTCCGGACGATTATATAGAACACGGCAGCGTTGCTACGCTCAAAAAAGAACTTAAGATCGATGCCGAGGGTGTTTGTGATATCATCCTCGCAGCCAGACCATTTTAAGCTATGAAAGAACGTCTGGATGTGATTCTGGTAAATAAAAATCTCGCGCCTTCGAGGGAAAAAGCCAAGGCTCTGATCATGGCAGGCCTCGTGTATGTTAACGGGCAAAAGGAAGACAAGGCCGGCTCAACATTTTCACTGGAGGATATTAAGATAGAGGTCAGGGGCAATGCCATTCCCTATGTGAGCCGCGGAGGACTGAAACTCGAGAGGGCTCTTAAGGTTTTTCCCATAGATATTCAGGGCAGGATCTGTATGGATATAGGTGCTTCTACAGGTGGATTCACAGACTGTATGCTGCAAAACGGTGCTGCCAGAGTATTTGCCATTGATGTCGGGCACGGTCAGCTCGACTGGAAACTTAGAAATGACGATCGTGTCATTTGTATGGAAAAGACCAATTTCCGCTATGTCAAACCTGAAGATATAGGGTGCAGCGTTGATTTTGCCAGCTGCGATGTCTCATTTATATCACTTGAAAAGATACTGCCTGCAGCATATGACCTGTTAAAGCCTGACGGAAGGATGGTATGCCTTATAAAACCCCAGTTTGAGGCAGGCCGGGAAGAGGTCGGCAAAAAGGGTGTTGTTAAAGATAAAAACATTCATATAAGAGTGATAAATAAGGTGATCGAACATGCCATAGCGTCCGGATTCGGGGTGCTGGGACTTGATCATTCACCGATAAAAGGCCCTGAGGGAAATATCGAGTACCTGTTATATCTGGCTCGTGATCCCAAAGAAGATAAAAGTCTCGAACTGATTTCATCTGTTTCAGATCTGGTGGAGATGACGCATGAAGAATTTCTTCGTAATAACCAATAGGGATAAGGACGACACCAGCAGTGTTGCCAAAGAACTGTGCGAACATATAGCCCGTAAGGGAGGCTGTGCAGTAGTAGATGATACTCCGGCCGGTTCTTTGAAAGGCAGATATACCGACATTCGAAGACTTCCCAAGGATACCGAGTGCATCATAGTACTGGGCGGTGACGGCACACTGCTTCATGCAGCCAATGACCTTATTGATTCCACGGTACCGCTTCTGGGTATAAATATGGGCACTATAGGATATCTGTCTGCTGCAAGCCTGGATGAGCGCTTTGATGCGGTCGACAGAGTAATGGAGGGCAGATTTGAGGTCGAAAAGAGAATGATGCTCTCAGGATGGTGCAACCGTGAAGGCAATGTTATCGATTCGCAAAGAGCGCTCAATGAGATAGTGATCACCGGCAACAGGGCTATGCAGATAGTTTATGTGTCTTTGTTCATCAACGGCAAATTGCTTCATAAATACAGCGGTGACGGAATAATCATAGCTACTCCCACAGGATCCACGGGCTATTCACTCTCTGCGGGAGGTCCGATAGTAAGTCCTTTGGCGAGCATGATCATAGTAACACCGATCTGTGCACACTCCATGCAGGGCAGGAGCATGGTGTTTTCTCCTGATGATGTGATAACGGTTCATATAGATGAATCAAGGTTTGACCGTAATCAGGAGGTTGAAGTTGCCTTTGATGCATCGCATACCATGACACTTAAGACCGGAGACAGCGTCAGCATACGAAGATCCGAACATACGACTTCCCTCATCAGACTGACTGAGGAGAGCTTTATAGATACGCTTCACAGCAAATTAAAGGATTGACGGAATGAAAAAACAGAGACTGCTCAAAATAAAAGAACTGATCGAAAAATACGAGATCGACACACAGGAGGAACTTTGTTCCAGACTGAATGATGCCGGTTTTTCGGCGACTCAGGCGACTGTATCGAGAGATATCAGGGAACTTAAACTGACCAAGATATCCAAAAGCGGTGGCGGCTTCAAATATGCGCTCCTTGTTGAATCCGAACATTATCTGTCAGATAAATACCTGCGTGTTTTAAAGGACGGATACGTTTCCATGGAACCTGCCCAGAATCTCCTGGTCATCAAGACAGTTTCAGGTATGGCCATGGCTGTTGCCGCGGCTATTGATTCCATGAAGTTCAGGCAGATCGTCGGATCGATCGCCGGTGATGACACTATTATGATGGCACTTAAGACCAATGAGGATGCCGTTAAAGTTTTCAAAGAGATAAAGTCTGTCATAGAGGATTAGAGATGCTACAGAGCCTCCATGTTAAAAATCTGGCGTTGATCGAAGAAGAAGAGATATTCTTCGGAGATGCGCTGAATATTCTGACCGGTGAGACCGGTGCCGGCAAGTCTATAGTGCTGGGGTCTGTTAATCTCGCTCTGGGAGCAAAGACAGGCTCCGATATAATAAGGAGCGGATCCGAATATGCGCTGGTAGAACTGGTCTTTTCGTTAAACGGTGAAGAAGAACAAAAAGTCCGTGAACTGGACCTTGATGCTGAGGATGGCACACTTATCATATCCAGAAAGATAAGTAACGGCAAAAGCGTATGCAGGGTTAACGGAGAAACTGTTCCTGCTTCCACTGTCAAAAAGCTGGCCTCTTTTTTAATTGATATCTACGGACAGAATGAAAACCAGTCACTGCTTAAAAGTGCGACTTATGAAAGAATGCTGGATAAATACGCGGGCAAGGAAGTCAGCTCCTTACAGTGTGAGCTTAAGAGTGTCCGGGATAAGTATAATGAGATTTGCACCGAACTTGACCGTGAGGATAATGACAGCAGTGTCACAGACAGGGAGAGGGAACTCCTTGAATATGAGGTTTTGCAGATACGCAATGCCGAATTAAAGCCGGGTGAGGATGAAGAACTCGAGAACAGGTTCAGGTTCCTCAAAAACGCACGGAAGATCGCTCAGGCGATGTCAGAAACACATCAGCTGACAGGCTACGATTCTCCCGGAGCCATAGGGAATCTCATAGGAAACGCCGTATCGAAGCTTAACTCAGTGGCGGGATTTGATGACAGGATAGCCTCGTTGAGCAGGGAACTGTCCGATGCCGAAGAAATAATAAGCGGTTTTAACCGTTCGATCTCATCCTACGAAGACAGTCTGACATTTGATGAAGAAGAGTTTGATCAAATAGAGCAGAGGCTGGACCTTATTAATTCTCTTAAAATGCGGTTCGGAGACAGCCTGGAAAAGATATCCGATGCGCTGGCCAAAAAGGAAGAAAGACTCGATAAACTGAGCAATTTCGATAAATACCTTGCCGATCTTAAAAATGAAAAAGACAGATTGCACAGGTCCATGATCGATATTTGTAAAAAGATATCAGATTTAAGATCCGGGGCTTCCCGAGGACTGACCGAAGAACTGCAAAGTGCCATGGAAGGATTAAACTTTCTAAACACAGATCTTCGGATCGACGTGAATCCGAACCCGGATTCAATAACCGATACCGGTTATGATAATATAGAATTCCTCGTCAGCCTGAATGTGGGAGAAGAATTAAAACCCATGCAGAATGTTGCTTCAGGAGGAGAACTGTCGAGGATCATGCTGGCCATCAAGAGTGTTTTTGCCGATGATAATGATGTATCAACATTGATATTTGATGAGATCGATTCCGGTATAAGCGGTAAAACAGCCTTTAAGGTCGCAACGAAGATGAATGAACTGTCTAAGGGGCATCAGCTCATATGCATCACGCATCTTCCTCAGATCGCATCGATGGCAGATACACATTTCCTTATCGAAAAATCTGTCAGTGAAGGCCGGACGGTTACCGGAATAAACAAACTGGATGATGAGGGCTCTGTCAGGGAACTGGCCAGAATGCTCGGTGGAGAGGATATTACCGAAGCTGCGCTCAACAATGCCAGAGAAATGAAGAAAGGTAAATACGATAAATGAAATATCCGTCGTTTATAGATAAAGGAGATACCATCTCATTCGTTTCTCCGTCATTTTCGCCTGCTACCGACAATTTCAGGAGGCTGTGTTTTGAAAATTCGGTTAAGAACTGGAAGAAAAAGGGCTATAAAACCGAAGTCGGATTTAATGCATATGTTGAAAAAGGTGTTGGGATCAGTAATATTCCTGAAGAGTGCGCCAGAGAGCTCATGGAGTGTTATATAGAATCAAACAGCAAAGCGCTTATTTCCACCTCCGGCGGTGAACTGATGTGTGAGATACTGCCGTTTATTGACTTTGATGCCATTCGCAAGGCAACACCCAAATGGTATATGGGGTTTTCGGATAACACGAACTTTACCTTTCTGCTGACTACGATCTGTGATGTGGCGTCTATATACGGCCCTAACGGCGGATCGTTCGGAATGAAGAAGTGGCATCAGTATCTGGACGACTCTCTGGATGTATTGACAGGAGCTAATCTCATCGCGCATAACTATGACTTTTATGAGGTCGAATCCCTGAAAGGTGATGATAATCCCTATGCCGAGCTTAACTGCACTGAATCAGTCGACATCAAGTGTTACCACCCCAATAAGGTGTCCAGCAGGACCAGGAATGTACATGCTAAAGTTATGTTAACCAACGAATCGGAATTTTCAGGCAGACTTCTCGGAGGATGTCTTGATTGCTTGGTTAACCTCGTCGGAACGAAATTTGATTATGTTAACCGATTTATCAACAGATACATTGATGACGGTATCATATGGTATCTGGAGGCATGCGACCTCAATGTCTTTTCCATCAGGCGTGCCGTATGGCAGCTCGAGCAGGCAGGATGGTTTCGAAATGCCAAGGGCTTTATCTTCGGAAGACCGCTTAACGGATCATCGATCATGAATCTTAACAAGGCTGATGCAGTGATGCCGTTTACATGTATTTCTCATCAGGTTCCGGTGATCCTGGATGCCGATATAGGACATCTGCCACCATCGATGCCGATCATTAACGGCGCGCTGGCCAGGGTCAGTTACTCCGACGGATCACTCAGCATTGACATGGGCTCTGAGTTGTAAAAAGGGCCGTTTTGGAGTATATTTATCTAAGTATCGATCAGGAGGATTTATTGATGAAGAACATACTGTTTGTTGCCTCTGAAGGAGTTCCGTTCATTAAGACCGGAGGACTGGCTGACGTTGTAGGTTCTCTACCCAAATGCATCAATAAGGAATACTTTGATGTCAGGGTCGTTCTGCCCAAGTACAAGTGTATCAAGGCGGAAATGAAGGAAAAGATGGAGTATGTCACCCATTTCTATATGGACTTCCACTGGAAGAATGAGTATGTCGGCGTGCTTAAGGCAGAAGTTGACGGAGTGAAGTATTACTTTATCGATAATGAGATGTTCTTTGGCGGATACGGTCCGTATTCGGATGACGCTCTGTATGAGATCGAGAAATTCGCTTTCTTTTCAAAAGCAGCCCTTTCAATACTGCCGCTTATTGATTTCAGACCGGATATCATTCATTGCCATGACTGGCAGACAGGTCTCATACCTGTTTATCTTAAGGAGCGTTTTCAGGGTAATGAGTTTTTCCGCGGGATCAAATCCATAATGACCATTCACAATCTTAAGTTCCAGGGCAAATGGTCTGTTAAGGATGTCAAGGATATTACGGGACTTCCTGATTATTTCTTTACTGCCGATAAGCTCGAGGCGTTTAAGGATGCCAATCTGCTAAAGGGAGGCATCGTTTATGCAGATGCCATCACCACGGTTTCCAAGACCTATGCCGAGGAGATCAAGACTGAATTCTACGGAGAGCATCTGGACGGACTGCTGCGTGCGAGAGAGCATGATCTTCGAGGTATCGTCAACGGCATCGATTATGAGGATTTCGATCCCGAAAAGGATAAACATATTCCGTTCCCCTACAATGCCATTAATTTCCGCAAGGAAAAGTTTAAGAACAAAAAAGCTCTTCAGCAGGAGCTGGGCCTTGATGTAGATGAAAAGAAGATGATGATCGGAATAGTATCGAGACTGACCGATCAGAAGGGATTTGATCTTATTGCCTACATAATGGATGAGTTATGTCAGGACGAAGTTCAGATAGTTGTACTTGGAACCGGTGAGGAACGATATGAGAATATGTTCCGCCACTTTGACTGGAAGTACAACAACAAGGTTTCTGCTAACATTTATTATTCAGAGGAACTGTCGCATAAGATTTATGCTGCATCAGATGCATTCCTGATGCCGTCACTGTTTGAGCCGTGCGGATTGTCACAGCTGATGGCCCTTCGTTACGGAACCGTACCGATCGTACGCGAAACAGGTGGATTAAAGGATACCGTAGAGGCATACAATGAGTTTGAATCCAAGGGAACCGGATTCAGTTTCCTTAACTACAATGCGCATGAAATGCTTAGAACGATAAGATACGCCGAGAGGATCTATTATGACAAGAAGCGTGAGTGGAACAAGATCATCGACCGCGATATGGCTGCTGACTTCAGCTGGAACCGCTCTGCTGACAAATACACCGAAATGTACGACTGGTTGATAGGGTAGGCTGGAAGCCGCATAAACACTGGGCTTGAGAGCTTAAAGATGTTGGTTTGACATCAATTTGACATCAATTTTTGGCGATTTTTGATGTCAAAATACCATGAATTGAATATTGAGGATATAGAAGACGCTATTTTCGGAAAACAGAGAATTCCGGAGAGAGCGTCTTTTT
>JAILAN010000010.1 GCA_024681595.1 Lachnospiraceae bacterium | reverse complement strand
CTTCAGGGATGAGGATGCAAGAGCAGACCGTTCACCCGGTGAGTTCTATCAGCTCGATATGGAGATGGCTTTTGCCTCACAGGAAGATGTATTTGCGATAATCGAGGATGTCCTTCCTCCGATATTTGCAAAGTACGGCGTGTACAAAGAGGCTTCAAAGGCTCCTTTCGTACGCATCCCCTACAGAGAGTCAATGGAAAAGTACGGAACCGATAAGCCTGACCTTCGTATAGACCTTGAAGTTACCGATGCAACAGAGCTTTTATCGGGATGCGGCTTTGAGCCTTTTGCAGGAAACGAAGTAAAGGCAGTCAGGGTTTCAGACTTTAAACTTACAAGAAAACAGATAGACAAGATAACCGATGAAGTATTCGTTATAAGCAATGCCAAGGCTTACTGGTTCAGGCTTGATGAAAACGGAGAACTGGTCGGAGGAATATCAAAGTTCCTTCAGGACAGCAAAGATAAGGTAATAAGCAGCCTCGGTCTTTCAAAGGGCGACTTCGTTGCATTAAGTGCAGGTTCACACCTTGAAGCATTAAAGACAGCCGGTGTTATAAGACGTCTTTTCGGTGCAGAGTGTGAAGGCCACATGAAGAAGGACTGCTATGAATTCTGCTGGATAGTTGACTTCCCGATGTACGAGATAGGTGAAGAATCAGGCGAACTTGAATTCTGTCACAATCCTTTCTCAATGCCTCAGGGCGGAATGGAAGCACTGGAATCCTCAGATCCCCTTGACATCCTCGCTTACCAGTATGACCTCGTTGTAAACGGTGTGGAACTTTCATCGGGCGCAGTAAGAAACCACGATCCCGAGATAATGGTAAAGGCCTTTAACATAGTCGGCCTTAACGAAGATGATGTTAAAGCCAAGTTCCCGGCTATGTATAATGCATTCTGCTACGGAGCTCCTCCGCATGCCGGTATCGCACCCGGAGTCGACAGAATGGTAATGCTCATCGCAGGCGAGGAGAGCATCAGGGAGATCATTCCTTTCCCCATGAACAAGAATGCTATGGATGTCATGATGGGAGCACCGTCAGAGGTTGATGAGCGCCAGTTAGAGGATGTTCATATCAGGATCGTTATGCCGAAGGAAGACTGACATCCTGATGAAGACGGAATTTGTCAAAAGCATAGATTCGACCAATACATATCTTTATGAAAAAGCGCTGCGGGGTGAGTTTAAGACAGAGCGGGCCATATGTGCCGACACGCAGCTTAAGGGCAAAGGACGAAGGGGCCGGAGCTTTTATTCGCCGGATGATACGGGACTTTATCTCAGCCTTTTGCTTTTCCCGAAGTGTACTGTTAAAGAGGCCGAAAAGATAACAACGATGATGGCGGTATCAGCCGCCAAGGCAGCCGGGGCACTTTCGGGTGAGGATGTCAGGATCAAATGGGTAAATGACCTATACCTTAATGGCAAAAAGATATCCGGCATACTGACGGAATGTTCGCCGGATATTACAGATGGCAGACCTTCCTTTGTGGTGACCGGGATAGGGATAAACATACTCATGCCCGAGGGAGGCTTTCCCGAAGATATAAGGGACAAAGCAGGTCCGCTGCTTAAAAGGATCCCTGAAGGGTATGATTCCGTTACGGATTTTAAAAGAAAACTCGCTGCCGGGATCATTGATGAATTTGAAAAGATATATGCGGATTTTCCGGCATCGGATTTTATCGATGAATACAGAAATCTGGGGATGCTTGACGGAACAACGGTCCGAATCCTTGACGGCCCTTCGGTCACCGTGATGGGGATCGAAGATGATTTCGGACTGAAGGTCAGGCACGAAGACGGCAGCATCGAGATCCTACGGGCCGGAGAGATCAGTCTTGTTTTATGAATAACATAATCGCCTATGTAGATGAATTTGCCGGTAAGACCCTTGATGAGATGCCTTTTAACGAGGTTGATTCACTGGTTCTGTGCCAGTTGTCATACCTTGACTTCGGAGGATATGTCGGGGGCATTGAAGAGCGGAACTCTCCTGTTGATGTCAGCGATATTTTTAATGACAACGACTGGGAAAAGATATTACAGGGATATTGGTATCACAACGATAACAAAAAGCTCTTTACATCTTTTGCATCGTCCGACAGATTCAAAGGCACGAAACTGAATTATTACGTCAATATTACCAGTGAGGACGAGGATCTGCAGTTCTCTGCGGTAACGTACATACTGCCGGACCGGAGCGTCTATATCGCATACCGGGGGACGGATGCAACGTTGGTTGGCTGGAAGGAAGATCTGAAGCTCGGATACTCGGAGCCGGTCAGGGCGCAGGAACTGTCGGCCGACTATATGGACCGCGTGACCACATACTTTCAGGGACGGTTCAGGACCGGAGGACATTCCAAGGGAGGAAATCTCGCGGTATACGCAGCCATGTTTTCAAGACCCGATACCCGCAGAAGGATCATAGAGATATTTGATCATGACGGCCCGGGATTTCGTCCGGAGATCATCAAGGAAGGGCATTATGCCTCGATCAGGAACAAGATACATAAGTTCATTCCGAGATCATCGATAGTCGGTATCCTGCTCGAGGACAGCAGCGATTATCAGGTCGTTGAATGCTGGTCAGTAGGTGCGCTTCAGCATAATTCCTACCGATGGAAGTATAAAGACGGTTCCTTCGTGTATTCGACCATGTCAGCAAAGACACGCAAGAATAACGAAGCTATCAATGATTGGATCAATTCCCTGACAACGTCGGAACTGGACACTTTAATAGATACAATATTTGAAATGATCACGGCCAATGATGCCAAGAGTGTTTTTGACCTGGCTACGGATCCCGTGGGGAATGCCGTTTCCGCTTATAACAGGTACAGGCAGATGGATCAAAAGACCAGGGACATGATAAATAACATCATCAAACGTTTAAGGGAGATGGTGGATCAAAAGACCTGGGAAGATATCATACAAAAGACTAATGCGTTAAAAGAGGAATTCAGGTTATGGCAGACAGATGCTTCGTCACTTATGAACAAAGCTATAACAAAAAAGAAGCCTTAGAAAGGGTTGTAGAGAGGATAAACGAGGCTGCCGGGGGGCGGGTGCCTATCCTTATCGTGTTCTTTTCATCCAACGTGCAGTTTTATTATCATTCAAACAAGCTGCACGAGATCTATCCTCAAAGCACAATAATAGGCTCATCAAGCTATATATGCCTCTCATCCGAAGGGTACGGGCCTGACGGTCTTTGTGCACTGGCGGTATTCGACGGGATAGACTGTGTGGCAGGGGTGATACCCGAAGTGCAGGCATATCCGATGCAGTACGCCTCAGATGTTACGGAGGCGGCCCACAGGATCACCAAATTTGAAAATACAGTATGCCTTGAATTTACAACAGCACTTCTGGCCTGTGAGGAGATCGTTCTTGATACGCTCAACAAGGGCCTCGAGGGAACGGGAATACCGGTGTTTGGCAGCTCTTCGGGAATGGGAGCCAGCAGTATTATGACATACGTGTCATTAAATGGCCAGATATATAACGAGGCTTGCGTTTTTGTACTTATACATAACGAGATGGGCTGTATCAAACTGATACGCGAGAACATGTACCGTCCGACTATAGTTTCATTTATGGTTACGGATGTGGACTGTGAACGACGTATAATATATGAATTTGACGGCAGGAACGCGGCACAGTTCCTGTGCGAGAAACTCGGCATAAGAAAGGACCGCATCAGGGATTACCTGGCGGAGCACCCGTTCGGATGTATGGTGGGGGATGAGATCTATAACATATCCGTTGAGGATGTCGATCCCGATTCCGGAGCGGTCTACTGTGATTCGAGAGTATATAACAGGACCAAGATAGTATTGATGGAAGCCCGGCCTGACATCCGCGAGGTATGGAGACAGACCTATGAACTCGCGATGGATTCAGGCAATTTCAAGCCTGCTTTTACACTGATCGCCAACTGTACCATACGTACGGACTATCTGATAGAGCACAGGCTGATAGATGAGTTCAATGACGCGATGACAGATTATTATAAATGTTATGTCGGCACATCGGGAATGGGGGAGCAGCTGTGTGACAGGCATCTTAACCAGACGATGATAATGGCACTGTTTGAATGAAACCGGAGCAAAGATGAAAGAGTACAACAACGGTCTGATAAGGACCAACGACAAATGTATCGGCTGTAACAAGTGCGTATCCACATGTCCGGTGGTAGGCGCCAACGTTTCGCTCGTGGTGAATGGACACCCGACTATGGCGGTATCCGAAGACAAGTGTATCCACTGCGGCAAATGTATACGCACCTGTAATAAGGGAGCCAGGGAATTTATTGATGATACAGAGGAATTCTTCAAAGCCATCTATTCTGATATGAAGGTTTCGCTGATAGTCGATCCTGCATTTTATCTGATCTATGGTTCCGAAGCGGGCAATATCCTGGGTTATCTTAGGGAACAGGGAGTATACAGGATATACGACGGCGGCTACGGAGCAGAGATATCGGCATATCTGCATGCTACGTATATCAGAAACCGGAAACAGGATCAGAACACGGCTACTATACTTAATTACTGTCCTGCAGTCATCAAATACGTGGAGGACCATGTTCCCGACATGCTGGATCAGATAATCCCGATCCAGTCTCCTGTCATGTGTACGGCGATTTATGTCAGAAAGTATCTTAAGGATAATTCCGCTCTGGCGTACCTGGGACCCTGTCCGTCCAAAAAGGATGAGATGATAGATACAGGCAATGTTATATCCTATAATGTCTGCATCCGTAATCTCATGACCAAGCTTAAGGATGTAACATTTGAAGAATGTAACCATGAAGACGACCTTAAAGCTATCGGACTCGGAGCATTGTCTACATTACGAGGCAGCTTCGGCTACATGATCGACAGGCTCATTCCCAAGGAAATGCTTTCCGTTAAGAATGAGCATATCGACAGAGGCTTTTTCGACTTCATAAAAGCATCATCATCAAACGGAGGCTACGGAGCCAGTTACTACGATCTGATAGCCTGTGATGTCAGCTGCCTTATGAGCGCCGGTGTTGACATTCCGTTTGATAAATATTCCGATCTTAACAGGAAGATATACGATCTGAGAGGCAAAAACCTCGATTCGCTCAACGGATACGGCACGTGCGATGAGAATTACGCTCGCGTTGAAAAGTTCTTTACCGAGATCGATCCGGATGACTTTGCCAGATCATATCAAAGTACGTACAGACAGATGTCGCAGGTACCCGAGGATACCTGCGAGGCGATATTCAATTCGATGTACAAGGATACCGAGACCAAGCGCCACGTGGACTGCGGCTCATGCGGTTACAATACCTGCAGGGAGATGGTCGAGGCTATCGCATACGGGTACAACAGGATGGAGAACTGCATTCATTATATGAATGACGAGCTCCTGATGCGCTACTATACGGATGACCTGACCAAGATAGCCAATGTCGAAGGATTTAAAGCGAATGTAACGAGACTCTATGAACAGAATCCCGGCAAGGAATATGTGATCGGGGTTGTATCACTGAACCAGCTTAACCTCATAAACGATCTGTACGGCTTCAGCCTTGGTGATGCATACATCAAAAAGGCAGCGGAGATCGCCGTGAGATTTACAAAGGATATCGGTACAGCGGGAAGACTCGCCGGAGGTGAATTCCTGATATGCTTCGAGAACACGCCGGAGAACATGGATGCAGCCTACAAGGCTACCACATATTCCTTCTCGGATATAAATGTTTCGTTCCCGCTAAGCTTCAGAGCCGGACTCTATCTTGACCGCTTCAGGGATGAGACCATGGAGGCCATGATAAACTACGCATCTTTGGCCCGTGACAAGATCGAGGAGGATGGTGTCAGCACGATCCTGTTCTACGACAACGAACTGCAGGAGAAGCTGGCTGCCGAGGCCATGGTCACGTCGCAGATGTATGCGGCAATAACCAAGATGGAATTCGTTCCATACTATCAGCCCCAGTATTCACACAAGGAGCAGAGGATAGTCGGAGCCGAGATATTGTGCCGCTGGATCAAAAGAGACGGTTCTGTTATCTCGCCGGGACTCTTTATTCCGATCTTTGAAAAGAACGGCTTTATAAAGACACTTGATAAATATATGTGGGAGCAGGCTTTCATTTCCGCAATGAACTATCAGAAGGACGCTTTCCACAGAATACCGGTATCCGTTAATATCTCAAGGATATCCCTGAACGAAGATGATTTTACGGATACTATCAGAACACTGTTTAAGAGGTATCCTATAGATCCCGAGTATCTGCACTTTGAGATCACGGAGTCTGCATATTCGAGCCGTCAGGATATCGTCTCGAGAAAGGTCAATGAGCTGCGCGAGATGGGATTTAAAGTGGCCGTTGATGATTTCGGCTCAGGATATTCATCTCTTAACATACTTAAGGACATGCCAATAGATATCCTCAAGCTGGATATGGGATTCTTCAGAGGGCGCAATTCCGAGAACGGCCAGATCATAATAAGGAACGTGGTCAGCATGGTCAAGGAGCTTTCTTTGGATATCATCTCCGAGGGCGTTGAGACAGCCGAACAGGCTGAGTTCCTGCGCCATGTGGGCTGTGATATCATACAGGGGTATCTGTATGCCAGACCGATGCCCGCTACTGAATATGAGAAGCTCATCCGCAAGGAGGAAGAGGATATGACTTCATCGCGCTACGAAAATGAGATGAAGGAAAAAGGAGTATTCTACTGATAGCCTATGAGGATACTGATCGTTGAAGATGAAGTGGCTCTGGCCGGGTTGGTTTCAGAGAGACTTTCTAAGGATCATTATACGGTTGATATATCAAACGACGGCGAAGAGGGACTGTATAATGCTCTTTCGGGCATGTATGACCTCATCATACTGGATATAATGCTCCCTCACAAAGACGGCATTGAAATACTCAGGGAGATCCGAAAAGAAAACAATGAAGTCAAAGTCATAATGCTGACTGCCAGGGCGGAGCTTGAGGACAGACTTCTGGGATTCGGATGCGGAGCCAATGATTACGTGCCGAAGCCTTTTCATATCGATGAACTCGTGGCACGTGTAAATGCCCAGCTTAATATGGGCAGGGCGGTGCAGAACGTTGTCCGCTTCGGAGACATCACTCTGGATTATAATCTGTCCAGGCTTTGCTGTGTCGGCAGCAATGAAGATATCGCGATCAACAACAAGGAATTTCAGCTGATAGAGTATCTGATGTGTAATCCCGACAGGATATTGTCCAAAGAGATGATCTTTGACAGAGTCTGGGGAATGGATTCGGAGGCTGTATCCAACAGCCTTGAGGCATACATGTCCTTTGTTCGCAAAAAGTTAAGAGTTATCGGGTCAAAAGTGAGCATAAAGACTGTCAGAAATATGGGATACAGACTGGAGTACGAAGAGCAGAGACTATGAAGGAACTGAGAAAGAAAACATTTCTTACACTTTTTTCAATTCTCAGTATGATACTGGCTATCGTCCTTGTCCTGGTCAATGTGACTGTATATACCAGGGAAAAGGAAGGCATCATCCACAGCCTTAACATACTGGAGGATCGCGGAAGCTTCGGACCTGACAGACCGGCCCCGCCCGAACCTGAGGAACAAAGGATACGTCCGCAGGATCTGGAGAACATGATGGTCATGGACCGTGAACTATATACGGTCGAACTGTCGGATGGGCAGATAACGGACATATTCTGTCACGGGAACAGAACTGAAGGATTTGATGTCGAAGCTGTGGCAGAGAGCATAGTTTCAGGTGAATCAGGCGACAGGATGTATCTTGGCAATCTGTATTTTGCCGGATATTCCTATCGATACAGATATATGGATTCCATTGTTATCCTTAATAACGGGGAGACTATGGACAAATTAAGGGAGCTGCTTTTTATAAGCATCGCTCTTTTTATTATACTCGAAGCGTTGATCATCTTCCTGTCACAGCGGATGACGATGTGGATCACCAAACCTGCATCGGACGCTTTTTTAAGGCAGAGGGAATTCATAGCCGATGCTTCGCATGAGCTTAAGACACCGCTGGCCGTGATCATGGCCTCTGCCGATGAGATGACGGTCCGCCCGGAGGAACAGAACAAACTTGATAATATCCGCTATGAATCCGAACGTATGAAAAAGCTCATTACGGGGATGCTTGATCTGTCCGGATTGGAAAAAGGTGCAGACAGAGAGTCATACAGGGAAGAGGATCTTACGATGATCCTTGAAAAGTCAGCTCTGGCATATGATGCCGTAGCCTTTGAATCGGGTGTTTCCATTGAGACTGATATTAAGGAGGGGCTGATTCTTAAATGCGATAAGGATGGGATCGAGCAGATGATATCCACACTGCTTGATAACGCGGTACGCCATGCTTATCCCGATACCGCAATAAAGGTTAGTGCGACCGGGTCCGGAGGAAGGGGCGGAATTACCGTAAGGATCGTTAACCGCGGAGATCCGATCCCGGAGCAGGATGAGGATAAGATATTCGAACGGTTCTACAGGGGCGACAGATCAAGGGACCGCTCCGATGACCACTATGGTCTGGGGCTTGCCATAGCAAGGAGGATCGCCCGGAACCATAACGGCGATATAAAAGCGCATTCCGAAAACGGGGAAACCACATTTAGCATCATATTGAGATGACCGCAAAGCCGTCTCAATGACCGCAATCGACAGAAGACGGAATATATAAAACATCGAAATTTATAATTTCGGTGTTTTTTTAATGTCCATTTAAGGTTCGGTTTTTATCATACAGACATAAAGGAGATATCCGATACGCAGAAAGGAAGTGAAAAAAGTGGGTGAATACCGGGAAGTGTTTCGCCGAAAGGAAATAAAATATCTGCTTGGTAAAGAGCAGTATACGGAACTGATGAAATATATGGATACCATAGCAGTGGTCGACAGCTACGGGATATCAAAGATCAACAATATCTATTATGACACAAAGGATTACCGTCTCATCCGGAATTCCCTGGAAAAGCCTGTATACAAGGAAAAACTGAGGCTAAGGACATACGGCGACACATCGGATGATACAAATGCATTCATCGAGATCAAGAAAAAGTACAACGGCATCGTATACAAGCGCAGGATTGCAGGAAGATATGTGACGATGCATGATTACCTGGCAGGGAAAAAAACAGATATTGATCCGTCGCAGATACTAAGAGAAATTGCTTCGTTTATCGACCTGTACGGTGACCTTCGGCCCGCTATGAGCGTATGTTATGAAAGAATGGCGATGGAAGGCAGGACCGATCGGGAATTCAGGGTGACCTTTGACAGGAACATAGAATGGAACGCCATGTGCAGCGATCTTCGGGATCTAAGGCCGGGCAGGATGCTCCTTGAGCCGGGACAGTACCTGATGGAGATCAAGGTGGGGAATGCGCTTCCCGTTGAGTTGTCCCGTCGGATGAGTGAACTTGGGATATTTCCCGCATCGTTTTCAAAATATGGTGCCGGATATATGGATATGATAAAAACTGCAACGGTTCCGGCAGGATCGACCTCCAGAAAACATGCCGTTGCAGGCAGCAGGATGAAAGGTGAGGTAGCTTATGTTTGACAGTGTTTTTACATCGATAATATCTAACGGAGAGTTTTCCGGAAGTGAATTTATGATAGCAACAGCAATGGCGCTGCTGTGCGGGCTCATAATAGCGGGAGCATATATGACAGGGAACCGGTATTCGAAAAGTTTCGTGATCACGCTGGTGCTGCTCCCGGCAATAGTGGAGCTGGTGATAATCCTCGTTAACGGAAATATCGGCGCAGGGGTAGCCGTGGCAGGTGCCTTCAGTCTGGTGAGGTTTCGATCCGCGCCGGGACGGGGACAGGAGATAACGGGAATATTTCTGGCGATGGCCGTAGGACTGGCCGCGGGAATGGGGTATATATGGATAGCGCTGATATTCGCGTTTGCGATCTCGCTGGTAAATATCCTGTTGCAGACTCTGCATTTTGGTGAAGATAATAAAGGCGTGAGGATGCTTAAGATACTGATCCCCGAAAACCTCGATTATGAAGACCGCTTTGAAGAGACCTTTAAAAAGTATCTCAGGGATTATACATATGATGAGGTCAGACTGACCAACATGGGGAGCCTGTATCGGATCACGCTGAGCGTCGTTATGAAGGACGGAGCTTCATCCAAGGAATTTTTAGATGAGCTAAGGACTCAAAACGGTAATCTCGATATCAGTCTCGGCAGGATGGTCGAAGCGCCGGATGCGCTGTAGTACTGCACGTTTATACATGAAGCCTTTAAATGGCGGAGGATAATGATATGAAGAAAAAAATGATAATTGCGATCATCGCATCAATGTGTTTAATGACGGCATGCGCCGGCAATACAATATCGGAAGCATCGGGATCCGTTAAGACGAACGCAACTACTGCAGCATCCGGTTCCGATGTGTTGGCAGAAAATACCGTATCCGACATAAAGGAGGATGACACAGCGAACATGACGGTAACGGACGGTCAGGATATCGTGATCGATGAAGGAGGTGAATACGTTATCGGAGGCAGTGCCCAAAACAGCACGATATATGTGGATGCGGACGGCGAAGAAGAGGTAAGGCTAGTTTTAAACGGCCTTAATATCAGCAATGAAGCTGCTCCATGCATTTATGTAAAGAGTGCGGATAAGGTGGTTATATCAACCACATCGGATGATAACAGCCTTAATGTCAGCGGTACCTTTGCCGAAGACGAGGAAAACGCAGATGCCGTGATATTTGCCAAGGATGATCTTGAATTTGATGGATCGGGAACATTGACCGTGACATCAACGGATAAAGGGATATCGTGCAATGATTCGATAAAGATAAGCAGCGGGACGATCAAAGCAGATGCCGCAAGTGACGGGATCCATGCCAACGATACTTTGACCGTTGATGATGGGGAACTGATCATTAATGCAGCTGAAGGGCTTGAAAGTACGGTCGTTACCGTTAACGGTGGCAGCATCGAAATTGCCGCATCGGATGACGGGATAAATGCGGCGCAGAAATCGGATTCATATTCGCCTCTTTTTGAAATGAACGGCGGAAGTGTCACGATAGTGATGGCTTCGGGCGACACCGACGGTATAGATGTAAACGGGGATATCAGGATAAACGGAGGTACGATAGATATCACCGGACAAAGCGCCTTCGATTATGACGGCAGTGCGGAATTTAACGGTGGAACGATCATAATAAACGGAGAGCAGGTCGATACCATACAGAATCAAATGTTCGGTAACCCGGGGCAGATGGGAAACATGTCAGGTGGTGAATTTGACGGTTCCATGCCGCCGGGAGGAGAAGAAATGCAGCCTCCGGAAGGAATGGAAGAAATGGAGCCTCCCGAGGGAATGGAAGGGATGCAGCCTCCGGAAGGAATGGAAGGCGGTCCCGGCCGCGGCGGAATGCGCGGACCCGGTCAAAGGCAGTGATCCTGAAATCATAGATAATACGGGTTTACAAATACGAACATATGTTCTATAATACCTGTTACAGGAAGGTATCATATGAGCACCGGGTATAAATCCGTAACTTACAAAACAGTAGATGTGATATGCCAGCATTCCCGCGACGGATCCATCATCCCCATTCGTGTCAGGATAACGGACGAAGACGGGCAGATGCAGTCATATACGATCAAGGGATACAAGGATCTGTCCCATCAGGGGACGAGATCGATGCCGGACGGCATGTATGTAACGGACAGGACACTCGTTTACGAGTGTCTTATCGCCGTATTCGGCAGACAGAGGATGATCCGCCTGTATTATGAACCTTCCGGAACCGTATGGAAGATGACAACAGCCTGATCCGTGTTCGTGTTCACGGCTGTGCCGTCACATGGATTAAAATTTTGAGCCTGCATTCTTTTTAAAGAATGTATCGATCTTATCGAGCAGCTCCTGTTTTTGTATGGTCTTTAGCAGGTAGTCTACAGGCTTTAGATTAATGGCTGTAGCTACGTGTTCTTTCTCGGCGTGACCGGTCAGGAACATAACGGGGATAGAGTCGGTCTCGGAATCGTTTTTTAACATCTCGAGGACCTGAGGACCGTTGGCTACGGGCATTTCATAATCGAGCAGCACGAGGTCAGCCTTGTTGCGTGCCAGATAGCTTATAGCCTGGACTCCGCTTGAAGCCATGCCGACATGGTAGCTGTCCTTCAGCCATTCGTATATCATTCTCATGTAGGTGATATCATCATCTACGATAAGTACACTTTTTTTGGCATTTTCTCCTGTGTTTTCCTCGAGGTATTTCTGCACGCGGCTAAGCAGCTTTTCCATATCAAGGGGCCGCTCAAACCACTCCAGTATCAGAAAATCCGGAACGAGCTTTAAGATCTCGTCATGCTCGTCTTTATCACCTATTATGATGATCCTTCGATCCAGATCTCCGGCCATATCCTTGATATATACTATAGCGTCGGCATATTCGTCCATATCCTCGCCCATAAAAAGGACAAAGAGCTCTGCGTGTTCTCTGAACTGCTCAAGTTCCTTTACCTTTGCTCCTGAGAGCACCGCATGGACACCCATGGTCTTTAACTTGCCCAGGAGCCCCTTGGCAAGGAAACTCTCCTGAGGGCTCACTATAACAGTAAGGCCGGCCATTTCATTATCCATATCATTCCTCCTTTAATACATTGGTTATTCCGTCCCAGTCAAGACTAAGAAGGAGTCTGCCTATCTGCTGGATCCGCTCTTCATCCCTGGGCGGCAGGGCATAATTCTTAAGGTCGTTCAGCAGATCATCCATCATTCCGTAATCCATTATCATGGCTATCTCTTCCATGGTCTGGTATGCTTCCTTTAATTTATCGCCGGATATTTCGGGAAGGGCAGCAGCCTTATCATCGAATTTGCTCAGATATCCGTCGAGCTCATCATACATCGCAAGGAGCCGGTCGGTATTGTGGCTGATGAAATCGGTATCCTGTGCCTTGCCCGCATCCTCCAGGGATTTTGCAAGTTCGGATAGTCCTGCCGCACCGATTATCCTTGCAGAGCTTTTGAGGGCATGAACCTTAATCGTGTAATCATCCCACTTTTTATCATCATAGAACTGCCTTATCTCGGCTGACTTTGCAGCAGCCGTATCATGGAATACGGATATGACGGACATAAATCCGTCTGCTGATCCGCAGTTCTTTATGCCGGTCTCAAGGTCAAGTCCCGGTATCATATGCAGGAATTCGGGGATGGCGTTTTCATCGTGTGAAGTTTTGGAATCGCTTCCCTTAGGATCCCAGAGCCTGTCGTATCCCTTCCAGATGATAGCACCTGTTGCCGTCTCGTTAAGCTTAAATTCCTTATCCTCATCGATCATCTGCAGCATGGCCTTGGCCGGCAGAGGATCGAACTTTACACCCATGCACCGCTTGATCTCAGCACGGACATCTGCCTGGCTCTTGGGAACGGAATAGGTCCTGGTACTGGTCATGGCATCATAACAGTCGGCCACGCAGACGATACGGGCTGTTTCAGGTATTTCATCACCCTTTAATCCGTCGGGATAGCCCTTGCCGTCATAGCTTTCATGGTGTGATCTGGCACCGTCAGACAGCTCAGGCATGGATGTGATCTCCTTTAAGATCTCATATCCCTTGATGGTGTGCTCCTTGATCTCGGTAAACTCATCATCGGTGAGACGGGAGTTCTTGGTTATTATGTCTTCATGGACACCGATCTTGCCGATATCATGCAGCAGACCTATCTCATAGATCTTTTCCTGCTCCTCGGGGCTCTTGCCCATACGGCGTGCGATCTCTGCCGCATATGCTGCGACTCTGGCCGAATGACCGTTGGTATAATGATCCTTGGTATCGACGGTTTTGGCCAGGGACATCATCATCTCACGGCTCAGGGTTCTGGCGCGCTCCGACTGGCGTGCGACCTCTCCCTCGATAGACTGGTTATAATGATAAAGGGCTACCAGACGTCTGGCCCTTTCTTTGACAACTTCGGCACGCAACGGCTTTCTGACAAAGTCCGATGCTCCGCTTAAAAATCCGCTGACTTCGGTTTCAAATTCACCGTCGCCGGTTATGATCATGACAGGAATGTCAGTTGTGCTGTCGTTTTCCTTTAACTGCTTTAATACTTCAAATCCGCTGATATCAGGAAGGACTATATCCAGAAGTATAAGATCCGGATGCTGCTTGGCGGCGGCCTTTAGTCCGTCCGTACCGTTATATGCCTTCAGCACTTCATAGTCGCCCTTTAATATCTCTTCGGCGGCCAGGCATGCAGTCTCATCATCATCGATAACGAGTATCCTGTTTCCAACCATGGAATCTGTCTCATCATCTTCTTCAAAGTCACGTACCACTTTATCTTCGGGCAGGTATTTTATGAGCATCTTTTCAAGCTTCGGTCCGTCGATCGGCTTGGACAGATAATCTGCAAAGCCCGCATCCAGATACATCTGTCGCGCACCGGAAACCGCATTTGCAGTAAGCGCGATGTATACGGTATCATCACCCGGTTTTTGCTCCTTGAGATTCGTCAGAGTCTCTATACCGTCCATATCGGGCATCATGTGATCGAGTAATATAATATCGTAATCCTTGATCTGTGCCTGGGCGATCGCTTCACGGCCGGAGAGGGCATTGTCTATACTGATCCTGGTTTTCTTAAGCAGATTCCTTATTACCGCGTGGTTGATCTCGGTATCGTCTACGACCAGGATGCTCGCTTCCGGAGCGTGGAAAAGTTCTTTGTATTTATGTGTCTTCAGGTTCTCTGCCATAAACCTCTCGGAATAATTGCCGATGGGATCGGGCGAGATGACCCTTTGAACGACCCTGAATGTAAATACCGATCCTTCTCCGTATACACTCTTTACCTCGAGCCTGCTTCCCATCAGGTCGAGCAGCTGCTTTGTAATGCTCATTCCAAGGCCGGTTCCCTCAATGGAGCGGTTCCTCTTTTCTTCGATCCTCGTAAAGGGCGAGAAGAGCTTTTCTATATCCTCTTCTTTCATTCCGATTCCGGTATCGGAAACGATGAATGTAAGGACAGTACTTCCTTCATCGGCTTCCTCATGCTTCAGTTCAAATGTGACGCTGCCTTTTTCGGTATATTTAACGGCATTGGTCAGAACGTTCATGGCGCACTGCTTTAATCTTATCTCATCTCCATAAAGCAGATGCGGTATGGCCTCATCGACTCTGACAATGAAGGCCAGTCCCTTTTTGGAAGCGCGGTCCCTGATCATGTTGACCAGGTCGTTAACGAGTGATCCTACCTCGTACTGGGTGGGGATGATCTCGAGTTTGCCTTCCTCAACCTTTGAAAAATCGAGGATATCGTTTATCAAAGACAGCAGAGTCCGGCTGGCTGACATGATGTCATTGGCGTATGCGACGGTCTGCTTTTCACGGCTCTCTCTGATGATCATTTCATCCATGCCTATAACAGCGTTGATGGGAGTCCTGATCTCATGAGACATATTGGCAAGGAAAGATGATTTGGCTTTATTGGCATTGTCTGCGATCTCTTTTTGCTTTTTAAGCTCATCCATATACCGGAAATGCTCGGTATCGTCTGCCAGCACGAACAGTTCTCCTATTTTGGCCCCATCCTGATATAGTATGTTCAGGTCAGGCGTAAAGATCCTGTCATTGATCTCGAGATTGGTATGCATGGAGGCGGCATTTCTGACTCGGGATACGATGACCTGTGAATTGATCTCTATATCGGGGAACAGCGCCTTGGCCGGGTAGTTATAGTAATTCACGGTGCCGTAATTGTCGACGGATATGATGGCTTCGGAGAGCTCATCAACGAGATATTCCTTGGCTGCCTGTGTTGTATCGAGCAGGTTGTATTTAAAGATGGCGATCAGTATGAAGATGGTGGCAAGGGCATATCCGACAGCGGTAACATCATACGGCTCGAATATACCGGTCTTATAAAGGATCAGAAATACGGCTTCGGACAGGAATGAGAGCACTGTCATGATGTATCTGTTTTTGGCCATAGTGTTGTCGGTCTCACGTGCAGCCTTTATAGGACAGTACATTCCGAATATGAAATAAAGCAGGATGAGTGACATATAAATGTGATGCCAGATACCGTTGCCGTGCGCCATCTGCGGGACAATGCCGTCATTTACGAATATGGTGTGAGTATAAAACAGTCCGGTGGTCCGTGTCGTCATCAGTATCAGGAAAGTAAGGCCGTGAATCCCGGTAAGTATGAGCCTTGCGAATTTAGGAACGGTGACATGACACAATTCCATTGAAAAGAAAAAAAGCGCAAGAGGGATCCAGACCTTGCCAAGGTACGAAATGGTGAGGGCATTAAAATAGCCTTCCTCCGTAACGGAGCGCATCTGCATGAGGTATCCCGCATTGCTGACCAGAGTCGCTACGCTGCTCAAAAACAGAAAAGAATGAAGCTGATTGCTCCATTTTCGAAAGACTATGATACACTCAAAAATGAGTCCGAATATGGTTATATACTGTATTATGAATAAAAGGGCACGCATTTGTAATTCCTCTTGACATTAGCATCCTGATTCAATAAAATATCTTTGTTGTTTGCAGAAATGGCGGAATTGGCAGACGCGCACGGTTCAGGTCCGTGTGGTAGCAATACCATGAGGGTTCAAGTCCCTTTTTCTGCACCTTCTTAAATGGCATTTCATGATACTTCGTGAAATGCCATTTATAGTATATCACATTCGGCAAAGAATCGTTGAAGGGGAAATGATATGATCATTTTTTTCTTTATTGATGACGATAAATATGATAAAATAGGTTAGGACTATATACGATTGACACGGATGTCAGTTATCGTCGGAAAGGAGGAACATGAGCATAGGTATTCAGGCAAAGACCGATTATTCGGCTTTGTTTCAGAGCATCGGCAAGGGTTCTTCTAATCTCAACTTCATATCCGATTACGCTTCCATAAAGAACGGAAGCTACGGCAAACTTATGAAGGCGTATTATGCCAAGGATGGCGCATCTAAGGAATTGTCATCGGCAGTTGATGCCAAAAAGCAGACATCAGCAGCTACGAATGACGCGTCAACACTGACGGAGATTAGAAAGTCCGCACAGAAGCTTTCTGAAACAACCGAGTCTTTATCGAATATCGACTTTGAGGACAAGGAGCAGTCATTAAAGGCCGTTAAGAGTTTTGTTGATGATTACAACAAAGTGATAAATGACGGACTTAAGGCTGAGACTTCTTCGATCGACAAGAAACTCGTTTCTATGGACAATCTGTCGCTCAGTAACGAAAAGAGCCTGTCGAATGTCGGTATCACCGTTAAGGATGACGGTACGCTCTCCCTTGATGAAGACACCTTCAAAAATGCTGATTCAGGTTCGTTAAAGAGCCTCTTTAGCGGAGCGGGATCATACGGTTATTCCGTTTCACAGCAATCGACCCTGATCGATTATCAGGCCAATTACGAAGGTATCAAGGCCAGCACGTACCAGAGAACCGGAGGATTCAACACTGCCAACTTAAGCGGCAGCATGTTTGATACGTTCTTCTAAACGGTGCGTCAAGGACCGGTCAAAGATAAAAGCAGCCTTAACCGGCTGCTTTTATCTTGTTCATTTTTTTTACATCTTTTTGTTGACATTGCACAAATATGATGCTAATATATCCACAAGTAAAGCATCTTTTTTGGTGATATTTCACAAATGATCACCACCTTTTGTATTCATGCCCGGTTCGGGCAGCATTCCATTTTTTACAGAACGGAAGTGTTTATTGGAACAGATATTATATCCTGCGTATTCAGAATGTATCAGTCTGCGTTCCAGGCCGACTCTTAACATAGGGAGCCTCTATCAGAGTGATATCTACTACAGCTATGATGACCGGATCCCGGAGCGGATGGCGGTATTATACTTCGAGGGCGATGAGCTCATGTTCCTTAAGTATCCTGACAATGATTCGGATGAGGGCTCTGCGTGCATATTCCAATATGAAACGGAGATAAGGCTATACGGGCTCGTGTTGTTAAATCTCGGAGATTATCTCGTCGTAACATCTCTCTACGGGGATCTTCGGATAGCCAGGAGGAGGGAATATGCTCCATACTGAAGAATTTGAGATCATAGTCCCCGACGCTGTAACAACAGGTGACAGGACTCCGCTCATGTTAAGGATTGGCCCGATGACCGGCATGCTGATCCCCGTTATTGTGATGGCACTTTTCGGATCGAGGATATATTCGGGGTCGACTCACGGCTTTATGTACTTCGGCATGGTGACCGCCCTGTCAAGCGCTCTGTCCGGAATGCTGTGGGCTGCCATATCAGCCGGATACAGAAACAGGGAGCAGCGCTCACTTATTGAGAATTCCGGGCGCGAGTTTGAAAGGTACATGACGGATACCAGATCCTTTCTTCAAAAATGTATGAAGGAGAACCGCGAATATATGTACCAAAGATACCGTTCTTCATCCGAGATCGTATCTTCGGGATGCATCATGATGAGGTATCCGGGAGCCGGGGATTATGATTTCCTTCGCCTTGGCACAGGCCGGGTGCCGTTTCAGATGAAGATAAGGATATCGAATAACAGAAGGGAACTATTTGAATCGCCCGAGAGCGCCGAAGCCAGAGCTCTGGCAGATGAATTTAAGACTATTGATGATGTTCCGGCGGGAATAGATATGACGGGAGGAACGATAACGGGCATAGTAAGGGACCGGGACGATACCCGGTGCATGGAGCTGTTCCTGGATATCCTCATTAAGATATCGGATCAGTATTCTCCAACGGATCTGAAGACCTGTCTTTTCTTTGATGAGAACAGCAGCTGGCAGAGGCTGCTTTATGAGACCGTTAAATTCATGCCTCATATGTTTGCCCAGGGCGGCTTGATGAGACTTTGCGCAGGCAATGCACGGGACGCCGCCGAAATCATCCCGTATCTTGGAGAACGCCTTGAATCAGGAAGGGAGAGGTACGTTGTCTTTGTTATCGAGCCGGGTCTTATAAAGGGTGAGCTGATCGAGGAGAGGATCCTCTCGCCCGGGGATGATGACAGGCTGACTACGCTGTATCTTTCCGATTCGGCTGATCATCTTCCTGCCGAATGCAGGAGCACTATCATACTTCCGCCCGGAGGCATCAGATCACTTAACGTCGCACGCGACCGCAGCATGGATGTGACGCAGAGCATCATCGGAGACCATCCTCCGTCCGTACGGGAATCATCCGGGCATATGAGACGGTTTTTTGCAGATACGATAAGGCAGGATCCGTTCTTCGACGAAATACCCCAAAGCGTGGACTTTCTGCAGCTGTTTGGAGCAAAGAGTGTTGATGATATTCCGATAAAGCGCATGTGGGAGAATGATCATCCCGAGGATAGGCTACGCACTCCCATAGGACTTGGCAGTCGGGCCGAAAAGGTATACCTCGATGTTCATGAGAGATTCTGCGGGCCTCACGGACTGATCGCAGGAACGACGGGCTCCGGCAAGAGCGAGCTCATACAGACATATCTTATCTCGCTGTGTCTGACGTTTTCTCCATCTGAGGTCAATTTCTTCATCATAGATTACAAGGGTGGAGGCACGGGCAATGCGCTTCGGGACCTGCCGCACTGCGCGGGAGTCATATCGAATCTGTCAGGCTCCCAGATCAAGAGGGCATTAAGCGCGATAAGGTCGGAAAATGCCAGGAGACAGAGACTCCTGGCCGAACACGGGGTGAGTCATATAGATGATTACAACAGACAAAGGCGTACATCTGAAGGCATTAAGCCGCTGCCTCATCTGCTCCTTATCATTGACGAATTTGCCGAACTTCGCAAGGAAGAGCCGGATTTTATGGCCGAGATCATTTCTCTGTCGGCTGTCGGCCGGTCGCTTGGGATACATCTCATTTTAGCGACGCAGAAACCGTCCGGAGTTGTAGATGACAAGATATGGTCCAACTCAAGATTCAGGCTGTGCCTTAAGGTTCAGGACAAACAGGACAGCATGGATATGCTAAAGAGGCCCGAAGCTGCGTATCTGAAGAGAGCCGGACAGTGCTATATGCAGATAGGCCTCGATGAATATTTCAAATGCTTTCAGACCGGATACATCAAGGAGATCTATGATGAAGGCCGAAATGATAAAAAGGTATTTCTGGTAAAAAGATCCGGACAGAGGATCGATATGCCGGGTAAAGCAGGCGGTGATAAGCGCACACTGCTCGATGTATTGGAAGAGCTGATAGTACGGACTGCCCGGGAGGAGGGGTATGCAAAATGTCCGACGCTTTGGACGGATGAGCTGCCGGATGTGATTCCTTGTGACACCAATGTCATAAATGAGATCCTGGGAACCAAAGATCATAAGACTACCGGGGATTGCAGGGTAATACTCGGGATATACGATGATCCTTCAAACCAGCAAAAGGGCATGTTCGTATATGATCCGTATCTGTTCGGACATATGGCTTTGGCAGGATGCCCCGGAAGCGGCAGGACATCGATGCTCCGAAATATCGCATACGGTTTACATAACTACGAACTGATCCTGATAGACCTCTCAAATGGTCCGCTTTCAGGGCTGAAGAAACTGCCTAATTGCAGAGGTTCTCTGTTCTCGGCAGAGGGTATACGGATTTTCTTTTATCATCTTAACAAAATTCTTACGAGGCAAGATCGGCCTTTATTTATCCTGATAGATAATTTCGGTCTGTTCATAAAGAGTCTTAATGATGAGCAGACTGCCCTCATAGTCAGAGTCCTTTCAGAGGGGATAGGCAATAATATATACCTTATCGTTACCTGCGGGACCGTATCTGATATCCCGTCCGGGATGTATTCAAAGATAAAGACCGGTATCTGCCTGGAGATGACGGATAAATTCGGTATAGCGGATATGCTCAGGCATTACAGGATAGACGTTATCCCCAAAAAGGGCGTTCCGGGCAGAGGAGTCATAAAAACAGATGAGGGACTGCGCGAGTTTCAGGCAATAAAGCCTGCGTGGGATGGTTTGCCCGACGATACGGGCAACTGCCTTATATCCGCAGAGAGATTCCCTGATACCGAAGCGGACCACACTTTATCGGGGATGCTGGCGGATATAAAGGATAACCCCACTGACATCATACCAATAGGATATTCCAGAGTCACAGGGATGATAAGGGGAATAGATATCAATGCCCCGTCGACCTTTGCGATAATGGGCAGCAACAGATACGAATGCCTGATGCTGCTTGAGAACATTAAAAAAAGCATAAGGACACTGTATCCCGGGCTTATAGATAAATGCGTGTTCGCATCGGACCCTGCAGGCAATGATCTGCCAAAGACACTTCCCGGTGACGGATTCGTCTTTGCAATCCTTGGAAACAGGGCCACGGCAGCAGCAGGCGCAAAGGACAGCGTTATGAAGATAGTATCCGAAGGACAGGGTATCTATATAGGCAGCGACGCACTGTCTCAGAATGTGCTGGATCTGACCGATGTGCCGTTCAGGGAACTTAACGGGCAGGATGAGGGCATTACGGCGCTGATGCGTCTTAGGGGCAAAAAGCGTACGATAAGGCTCCTTATACCGACAGACAGAAAGGAGAGTGATAAGGATGATTATGATTGATGTTCTGATACCGCCTCTTGATGAGAGCTTTGATATGGAGATCGACGAGGAGATAACGTTAAGAGACTTTTTAAGCAAACTTACGGCAATTGTGGAAAGTGTCCGTAATGTGAGCTTTAAGAACTGTTCTTTTAACCTGTTTTCGTTTAAAAGGGGTGACTTCATAAAGGATGATGTCAGCTTTTCCGGACAGGGTATAACGAGCGGGGAAAGGTTTGTTCTGGTATAGCATGGAAGGAAGGATAATGCTTGACGGAGGGCAGTTTGCCGCCTTTATGGAACGCTGCGAGGCCGGATATACAGAGGTTTTTGACAATCTAACAGGCATGATGGGTGATTATGGGCCGCTGCTGACATCATGGCAGGGAGATGCATCGGAGGAATTTAGAAATACCATTTCGAAGGAATGCGAAGATCTCATTGAATGCCTTCACAGAATTGCACAGTCACTTAAAAAGACAGAGGATGCAGCTCTCGGGATCGTTTCGCTTAAGCAGCGTATAGGCGGGATGCTGTACCTGTAGGGAGATATATAATGGCCGGGATCAAGACCGATACACAGAAACTGATATATGCAGGCGACATTCTTGACGGACACTGCAGGAACATGAAGACGGCACTCGATGAAATGAAGGATGATGTCATGCATCTTGATGAGTGCATTTACTGCAGCGTAGTGCCTGCCATTATGGAGGAACTGTCTGATGATATATCCGATGCGCTAAGGAGTGTCGGTGTACTTGATGATCAGATCCGCAAACTCTATGTCATAGCGGGTGAATATGAAGAAACCGAAAGGAGAAACACGAATGAGTCTGATACCCTCGATAGAGGTTAATTTCGATAATCTTAAAACTGCCAAGGACACAATGAAAAAGATGTGTACACTGCTTGATACGCTGATAAACGAAGACCTGACTGGCTGCATGGCGGATATCAAAGCGCTCTGGCAGGATGAGAACGGTGAGCGGTTTTTAAGCGATACCGGCAGGATCATCAATATGTTATGCGATATCAAAAGATCCATCGACCTTATAGTCGATGAGATCGAAAAGGAGGCAGCCCTGGTCTTTGATGCCGAACTATACGGCAGGGGCCTTGCGATAAACAGAAGCTACTGAACGATTAAGAGAAAGGAGATTATCTATGGCACTGTTTGAAGTAACGTCGGAAGTATTAAGAAGCAAAGCCGAAGAACTGCTGAATCTCAATCTGCAGTTTGAGGGTAAAAAGATCGAACTCGAGAACGAGGAGAGTGGTCTGGTCATGATGTGGGAAGGTGAGGCCAAGAGGCTGTTTCATAACGCCTTTATGTCGGATAAGGAACAGATGAATGTATTTATCAACCTCATCAAACAGTATGTGGAGGCATTGCTCAACATAGCGCAAAGATACGAAGAGGCCGAGATGCGCAATTCGGAGCTGGCTTCCGCCAGAAGCTATTGAAATCAATGAAAGGAGTTTATGATTTATGGAAGGTATTTTAAAGGTTACGCCGGAGAAGCTCATGACTTCCTCCGAGCAGTTCGGCAATACAGCCAATCAGATGAGGGCACATACCGACGAGATGATGGCCCTTATCAATTCACTTAAGGGTATATGGATAGGAGAGGCGCAGGATGCATACAACTCGCGTTTTAACATGCTGCAGACCGACATGGATAAACTTTACCGTATGGTGACCGAGCATGCATCGGACCTGATGCAGATGGCAATGACATATTCAGAGGCAGAAAATAACAATACGGTTACCGGTCAGAGTCTGGGCGGTAACGTCATAGTCTGAATAAATGGATGAGAGAGTATCAGAGGCCGAAACGGCCATGGTCTTAAATACGTATATGTATACGGATTATGAATTCGCCGAAGACGGAATGAGCCTTGGCACTATCGTTAAGGAGATGCCGCAGCATATAGATGTTAACGGTGTGTATCATCCTCAGTATACGATCCTCAAGGAGGCTGTCCAAAATCCGGAAATAGGGAATTTAAGGATCAGTCACGATCCGCAAAGTATGGGATTTAACGAAGGGACCAACGCGGCCGTTTTTACCTCACCGGATAACGGGAGGATGTATGTCGTTTATCGGGGAACATCCGACGGAGAATGGATGGACAACGGCAAGGGCTTGTCCCTTGATGAGACCGCCCAGCAAAAGCAGGCTGTCGATTATTTTGATGCAGTTATGGGGTCTATGGCAGCCGGCAGTGTTTCAAGGATAGTGGTGACAGGACATTCCAAAGGCGCGAACAAGGCCCAGTTTGTGACCATGGACTCCGGGTACTCTTCACGTATAGACGCATGCTATTCGATCGATGGACAGGGACAGTCCCAAAAGGCGATATCTAGATGGAGAGCATCCCTTGGCGAAGCGGAATATGATTCAAGATCACAGAAGATATATGGCATAAACGGGGAGAATGACTATGTATCGGTGCTCGGGACATGCATCATTCCCGCTTCGCATATATTTTATGTAAGGACAGGAGCGGATCCTTTTGATTTTGCCGCCTATCATGATATTACGAGGATGTTCGCCACATATGAAAGATATTCCGACGGCTCATCCGGGATAGTATACAACGGACGGAAGAATCCTTTTGTGTTTAAAAGGGGAGCGGTAGCAGACTATATAAGCTCGGTATCTGATGAACTGATGGAACTGCCGGAGGATGAATTAAACGGATGTGCCATGAGTGCGATGCAGATACCCGAGATAGCATTCGGCGGAAGCAAAAAGGGACTTGACGGTACCGGGATAAGCCTTAAGGATATCAGGTCATTCGGGCGGTCGGGGGTACCGATAATTGCGGGAGTGCTCTCAAACACGGGTGAAGGACAGGAGTTTGCCCGAAGAGTCAAAGAAAGATCATACATGGGAACGGTTTTTTCGATCAGCGACTCAATGGATGTATCGTATGAAGCCCTGAAAGGTGTGGGTGATATTCTTGATGATATGGTCGGCAGGCTTAAGAACATATCGGAGGAACTGCTGCAAAGTGCCTACAGACTGTCCTTTTATTTAGACAGCGTTCTTATCAAAGAGCCTCATATAAAGCTCTGTGTCGGAGGACTGGATTCGCAAAGGGAGATCCTTGGCAAAAGAGCGAAAATACTTGAGCGGGTGGCAGCAATGTGCGCAGAATTCGACAAAGGAGTTATGTAAACCGAGACATCTGATCGTATAACGTATAGGAGACAGAGTGATATTCAGATAGAAATGGTGGTGAACAGATCGAAGCTGGGATCGGAGTTAACCTTCCTGCGGTATTCGCTGGGAGTATATCCGAGATACTGACGGAATACCTTGTTAAAATAGCTGGCATTGTTAAATCCGACGTTGAAAGCCAGCTCCGAGAATGAAGAGGCCTTTTTGTCCTTTTTCTGTATAAGTGATGCAGCCTGATAGATCCTGTATCTCATCAGGTATTCAATGGGCGTTAAGTTAAGAGCCCTCTTGAAGCATCTGCAGCATTCGGACTTTGAGATATGAACCGTGTCGGCGAGGTCTTCCAGGGTGACCTTTTCGGCAAAGTGTTTTTCAATATAGGTGATCATTTCCTTGGTCCTGATCTCATCGTTGGAGGCTATGGCCTTGGACGCTGCCTTAGCACTCTGTGCAGGTACTATCTTCTGTGCGAGTAACAGCCAGAAATTGCATAGCAGAGACTTGGTAGTTAGTTCATAGCCGTAGTTCTTTATGAGGTTGGTTGCGATTACGTTGTTGATGCAGTCGAGCATCTTGGACTCGTCATCATGTTCTTCGGAAAGGACCAGATACTGGAACTTTGAGGATGAGACTACGGGGGTCAGATACTTTTCATAAACCAGGTTATGACCGTAACCGAACAGGAAATTGGGATGGAACATCGCAGAGTACATACTGCAGTTTGAGTCATCACCGTCAGGCTCGATGGCGTGCATTGTATTGGAGTTCACAACGATACCCATACCGGCACTTAATCTGACCTGACCGTCATGGGTCTTAAATACGATGTCTCCGTGATTGACGATGATGATCTCGATCTCGGTATGCCAGTTCCACTGGATGTTCTTCATATACTGCTTGGACAGTTCTATGAAGTATACGTTCACGGGATAGTACAGACCTTCGTTTTCACCGGTGTCATCAGAATAAACATTGTATCCGCCTTCGTATTCATTTGACAGGATAGGGTCCTGACTCATAAAGCTATGCTCCTAAAATAATATAAAACTATTTTAGTAAAAAAAATTCAATAATGCAAATATCTTGATATTGTGCTAAACTAACTGAAGTTAAATATCTTTCAAAATAAGGAGGAAAATGAAATGGTTGGTATAATTATTTCGATCATAATTGGTGCGATAGCAGGATATATTGCTTCTCTTATTATGAAGACATCGAGCTCGCTTCTTATCAACATCATTCTGGGTATTGCAGGTGGAGCTGTCGGCAGCATCGTATTCGGACTGCTGGGCTTTGGCGTCAGCAACATCATCGGACAGATCATCAGCGGTGTTGTAGGTGCCTGCATTCTTATAGCAGTAGTCAAGCTGATCACCAAGAAATGATCCTGCCCGAAGAATTTTGCGAAAGGGTCCGTACCATATTAAAGGATGAGTACGATGACTTCATAAAGAGTTATGAATTTAATAATCATAGAGCCTTGAGAGTAAATACTCTTAAAGGCTCTATTGATTATTTTATCCAAAATAATCCCTGGGGCCTTGACGATGGGGCAGCAGTACCGTGGTGCCAAGAGGGCTTTTATTTAGAGGATATTCCCGCAGGAGTCCATCCGTATCATGAAGCCGGTGTTTATTATATTCAGGAACCCTCTGCCATGCTGCCTGTTGAGGAACTTGATATTAAGAGAAATGACAGGGTACTCGATCTTTGTGCATCCCCCGGAGGCAAGAGCACACAGATAGCTGCTCATCTTAATGGGAGCGGTCTTTTAGTCTGCAACGAGATAAATCTCTCAAGGGCCGGAGTCCTTTCCGAGAACATCGAGAGGATGGGCGTGGGCAATGCCCTTGTTCTTAACCATGATCCGGCTTTTTTATCAAAGCGTTTTCCGGAGTTTTTTGACAGGGTCCTCGTTGATTCGCCTTGCTCAGGTGAAGGAATGTTCCGCAAAAACCCCGAGGCCGTATCCGAATGGAGCGCTGACAATGTAAGGATGTGTGCCCGAAGATCTGCAGATATATTAAATGAAGCAGACATTATGCTAAAGCCCGGCGGGAGACTCGTCTACTCAACCTGCACCTTTGCCCCCGAAGAGGATGAAGAGTGCATAGACCGTTTCATTAAGGAACATGAAGGATATGAACTTCTAAGAGAGCAAAAGCTCTGGCCTCATAAGGTTAAGGGCGAAGGGCATTTCTGTGCTGTCCTTAAAAAGGCAGACGGAAAATCCCAATCCCGGTATCAGTATATCCGGGGAATAAACGATAAGCTGCTTAAGGATTATCATGCTTTTGAAAATGAATACTTAAAAACAACCGCCCGGGATATGTTTGATGATTCCGGGGCAGTCTATATCACATACGGACCGGAGCTTTATCTTGTTAAGGAATATTATCCCGACCTTAAGGGATTAAAGGTATTGCGCCCGGGACTTCATTTAGGTACACTTAAAAAGGACAGATTTGAGCCGTCATTTGCATTGTCTCATTTTCTTAAAAAAGAGGATGCTCTAAACGTAACTGAGATAGATATGAAGACGGCTTCGGAATATATAAAGGGGATGACCTTTGCTGCGGATGGCAGCAAAGGATACCATCTGATCACTGTTGACGGATATTCGCTGGGGTGGGGCAAGCTTAGCAACAATGTCATGAAAAACCACTACCCCAAGGGTTTGCGTAAGCAGTTACAGGTACAGTAACAGGATGCGGAAAAAGATCGACTTGGTTAACATAAAATTAATTATGTCAATCGCTGCGGCGCTTATTTCAATGATCTTAGCGACAGGATGCAGCATTGGCTCATCCGGCGGCAAGACGGAGGAGGCCTATGCCCTTATCGAGAATCTGGATTACCAGAATGCGATAACCACCTTCGAAGAAGCGCTGGAAAACGGAGAGAACGAGCGGCGTATATACAGGGGCGAGGGCATAGCCTATATAGGCGAAGGCAAATACAACGAGGCGATAAGTTGCCTTACCAAGGCACTGTCCTTATCATCCGGAATAGTTGAGAACATGGATTATGATATCAACTATTATCTGGCACTGGCTTACTATAAGAACGGAGATATAGATGAGGCTATAGGAATTTATGATACGATCCTTTCCCTCAAACCCGGCGAGGTTGACGCAGTGTATCTGCGCGGATTGCTCTATGCCGAAAAGAACATGCTCGATGAGGCGCTCGCAAGCTTTAATCAGGTCATATCCATAGAACCCGATAACTATGACAGGATAATCAGGATATACGTGATCCTTGCTGATAACGGATACAAGGAGACAGGACAGGGTTATCTTAAAAGTGCCATGGATAACGGCACCAAAAAGATGAGCAATTACGAAAAGGGTCAGATCAGTTTTTATCTTGAGGACTATGAGTCTGCCAAGACCTACCTTGAAAAGGCTCGTGAGGAAGAGGGCGCTGAAGCGGTACTTTTGCTTGGCAAGACCTACGAGATGCTCGGGGATAATAACTATGCCGTCAGCGTCTTCAGCTCATATGCCAATTCCGATGACTCTTCACCCGAGATATTAAACGAGATGGGCATCTGCAAGATGTCCATGAATGATTACGAGGGTGCTCTGGCTGCATTTGAAGAGGCCATCAGCATCCCCAATAACAGCATGCTGCAGACCTTAAAGTTTAACGAGATCGTCTGCTACGAGCATCTGGGGCAGTTTGACAAGGCCAGATCGCTTATGGAAATTTACATAAATAACTATCCGGATGATGAAAATGCCCGGGATGAATACACATTCTTAAAGACGAGGTAAAATAATCCGGCAGAGGGTCGGTATCGATAGGCAGATTTCACAAAATTTAAATGTATAATTTGGTTAAAATAACAGGTGCATCGTTATATCGCACCTGTTTTTCGTTTAGTTTTAGGCAATTGGAGCGATTTTCGATTTACATAAAATTCCACAATATATTATGTCTATCTGATTATGTTAACACAATATATTGTGTTTTAGTGTTGACATTCAAATTTTTCAATGTTATTCTTCTAATATGCGGTGTCTGAAATAGACAATTCAGTAATTTTCGGACTTATCGCCATTTTCATTACTTGTGTGGGAGGAATCGTTCGTGTTTCAGGTTATTAAAAGAGAAGGAGAAATCGCAGATTTTACGTTAACCAAAATATCCGATGCGATCATGAAAGCATTCAACGCTACGGATGTTCAGTATAACAACGACGTTGTCGATCTGCTCTCTTTGAGAGTAACTGCAGATTTCCAGAGTAAGGTTAAGGATAACGGTATCCATGTCGAGGATATCCAGGACAGTGTGGAAAAGGTCCTCGAGCAGGCAGGCTATACCGAAGCAGCCAAGGCTTTCATCCTTTATCGTAAGCAGCGCGAAAAGATGCGCACCATGAAATCGACGATCCTTGACTATAAAGATGTTGTCAACAGCTACGTTAAGATCGAGGACTGGAGAGTCAAGGAGAACTCTACCGTTACATATTCTGTCGGAGGACTCATCCTTTCAAATTCCGGTGCCGTTACAGCCAACTACTGGCTCTCTGAGATCTATGACGAAGAGATAGCTGAGGCACATCGTAATGCGGATATCCATATCCATGATCTTTCGATGCTCACAGGATACTGTGCAGGTTGGTCTTTAAAGCAGCTCATCCAGGAAGGATTAGGCGGTATCACCGGCAAGATCACATCAGCTCCCGCAGCACATCTTTCGGTTCTTTGCAACCAGATGGTCAACTTCCTCGGGATCATGCAGAATGAATGGGCAGGCGCTCAGGCATTCAGTTCATTTGATACATATCTCGCACCTTTCGTTAAGGTTGATAATCTGTCATACCACGAAGTTAAAAAGTGCATAGAGGCGTTCATCTACGGTGTCAACACACCTTCAAGATGGGGTACACAGGCACCTTTCAGCAATATCACTCTTGACTGGACGGTTCCGGCTGACCTTGCCGAGCTTCCCGCTATCGTTGGCGGAGTTGAGCAGGACTTCAAGTACAAAGACTGCAAGGTTGAGATGGACATGATCAACAAGGCATTCATCGAGACCATGATCGAGGGAGATGCCAACGGCAGAGGATTCCAGTATCCGATCCCTACGTATTCGATCACCAGTGACTTCGACTGGTCTGACACGGAGAACAACAGACTGCTGTTTGAAATGACCGCGAAGTACGGAACCCCTTACTTCAGTAACTATGTCAATTCCGATATGGAACCTTCGGATGTCCGTTCTATGTGCTGCCGCTTAAGACTTGACCTTCGCGAGTTGCGCAAGAAATCAGGCGGATACTTCGGCTCAGGCGAGAGTACGGGATCTGTAGGCGTTGTCACGATAAACCTTCCGAGGATCGCATATCTTGCCACCAACGAGGATGATTTCTTCAAGCGCCTCAACAAATTGATGGACATAGCGGCCAGATCGTTAAAGATGAAGCGTCAGGTAATAACCAAGCTTCTTGAAGAAGGTCTGTATCCTTACACCAAGAGATATTTAGGATCGTTTGATTCACACTTCAGCACGATCGGTCTTATCGGAATGAACGAGGTGGGACTTAATGCCAACTGGCTCCGCGCCGACCTCACTTCAAAGAAGACTCAGGACTTCGCCAAGAAGGTCCTTAACCATATGAGAGAGAGACTCTCGGATTATCAGGAGATGTACGGAGACCTTTATAACCTTGAAGCTACTCCTGCCGAGTCTACAACATACAGACTGGCCAAGCATGATAAGAAGCGCTGGCCCGCAATAAAGACTGCAGGCAAGATGGGTGATACTCCTTACTATACGAACTCATCACATCTGCCCGTTGATTATACGGCTGACATCTTTGATGCACTTGATATTCAGGATGATCTTCAGACATTGTATACCTCAGGAACCGTATTCCACGCATTCCTGGGAGAAAAGCTTCCCGACTGGAAGGCGGCTGCTGATCTTATCCGTACGATAGCCGAGAATTACAAGCTTCCGTATTATACGCTTTCTCCTACATATTCAATATGCAGAGAGCACGGTTACTTAACGGGTGAGGTTAAGACCTGTCCTAAATGCGGCAAGACCACAGAGGTTTACAGCAGGATCACAGGATACTACAGACCTGTAGCCAACTGGAATGACGGTAAACTTCAGGAATACGCTAACAGAAAGACTTATGATGTAGCCAATTCCGTTTTGAAGCGCCCCGTATCATCGGTAGTTACTCTGTCAAACTTCGATGCACCCGTAGCTGATGTATCGGTTGAAAAACCTGAGAGCATCATTTATCTGTTTACAACAAAGACCTGCCCGAACTGCAAGCTCGCCAAGGAATACTTAAAGGATATCAACTATATCCTCATAGATGCCGAAGAGAATCCGGAGCTCGCTCAGAAGTACGGTATAATGCAGGCACCGACTCTCGTTATAGTATCTAACGATCAGGTCAAGAAGTTCGTCAATGCTTCGAGGATCAAGGCATTCGTGGACAGCCTTGCGGAATTCGAGGAAGCACCTTCCGAAAAAGTTTCGGTTTAAGTAAAAGTCAGGAGCCCCGCATTTGGCGGGGCTTTTATAATAGAAATTCCTTCGGAATTCCTATTATAAAAACGCTCCGCTAAGGATGCGCACTCGCGCGAGAGGAAAATAGTTGCTCGGGCAACACGCGCTCGGCGCGTAGAATGTCGCAAGCGACATTCTTTATTATTTTGCACATACAGGAAGGGTATATCGCAGAAAACCTTCAGAAGGAAAGGGCCAAAACATGATAAACAAACTGGTGGATAAGATTAAGAAAACAGGGGCACCGATAGTAGTCGGACTCGATCCGATGCTTAAATATGTGCCCTCGCACATACAGAACAGGGCGTTTGAAGAGTACGGAGAGACTCTCGAGGGAGCAGCCGATGCAATCTTTGAATATAATAAGGGCATCGTTGATGCGGTATATGATCTTGTTCCTGCGGTAAAGCCCCAGATAGCCATGTATGAGCAGTTCGGGATACCCGGACTTATGGCATTTAAAAGAACGGTTGACTACTGTAAGGGAAAAGGTCTGATCGTTATAGGTGATATAAAGAGAGGCGATATAGGGTCAACTTCCGAAGCCTATGCTGTAGGGCACCTCGGCAGGGTTGCGGTAGGCTCAAAAGAATATTACGGATTTGATGAGGATTTTGCGACCGTCAATCCCTACCTGGGCTCGGACGGCATCAATCCTTTCATTAAGGTCTGCAAAGAGGAAAAGAAGGGCATATTTGTTCTCGTTAAGACTTCCAATCCTTCATCGGGAGAGTTCCAGGACAGGCTCATATCCGATGCCGGGAACAAGCCTCTTTATGAGATAGTAGGAGAACAGGTCGATAAATGGGCGGCTGAATGCATGGGTGATACCTACAGCTATGTAGGTGCCGTAGTTGGCGCAACTTACCCTGAGATGGGGAAGGTATTAAGAAAGGTCATGCCAAAGAGTTTTATCCTCGTTCCCGGATACGGAGCGCAGGGCGGCAAAGGCAAAGACCTCGTTCATTTCTTTAATGAGGACGGGCTGGGCGCCATCATCAATTCTTCGCGCGGGATAATCGCCGCATACCAGAACGAAAAATACGCTTCATACGGCGAAGAAAGCTATGCTGATGCATCAAGAGCAGCTGTTCTTGATATGAAAAAAGATATCGAAGAAGCGCTGGGCTGTGCCCTGTGCTGATGATGTATGGAATATACATTTTTCCGGAAGGAAAAATGCGTTTTATACTGTAAAAACAGACACTGATATGTTATCATATCAGTGTTGTTTTTTGTTTGCGGAGGGAAATTTTGAAGCTGTCAAAAAGATCTATCGCAATGACGATCGCAGCCGACATGGTCTTTGGTTCCATGTTGGGAGCGTTTGCAATGCCTATGCAGGCCTTTGCGGCATATATACCTGATAATCCTGCAGGTTCCACAGTTGAAGTGATCAATGCAGGGGATGAGATGGTCAACAACTGGGGAACCGTTAATACCAACTACGGAACGATAGACAATAATATCGGAACGGTAAATGATAATAACGGTGTTATCAATGATAATTTCGGTACTGTAAATAATGCTTTACATGTTGGCACCAATTATTCAAGCGGGACCGTTGACGGATCCGGAGACTGCCGTGTTGGCACTAACGTCGGTACCGCCAGGAATGTTGGATCAGTCACGGATAATTACGGAACGGTAGAGAGTGTAGTGCGTGTAGAAACTGATCGTACAAGTGGAGGAATACCGGAAGATCTTAGAGTAATAGACAACGCCACAGCCCCTGTTCAGCCGGCTGCTCCTACAGAGTCTGAATCAGAGCCTGAACCTGAATCGGCGCCTTATTATGAGGCACCTCGTAACGAATCAGAAGACAGTGCACAGACGAGTGCAACGCCGGTTTCAGAATTCCTGAAAAACTCGAAAAAGATAATGATTTGGCCAAATCCTATAATCTGGCGATGAGCATCGGTGATGTGTTCATTTCGCTGGAAAACATGCAGAAAAGCACTTTGTATTATACGATAAAAGATGTTGGCCCTGTGAGAGTGGTCAATCTGGGCGCTAATCCGGATCTTCGAGCTATTCTTACATCCTTGATCGGAGATGCGGCTAAGACAGCGGCTGGAGCTTTGCCGGGGGGATTGCCGGAGGTGAACTCAAGGCGGGCAATGTAATCAGTATGGGGAACCCTACCGACGAGGATTATGCTCGTGCAGATGCCGCTATCTTACCGGTTATCGGTTACGCTAAAAAAACTATACAAGAGGTCGATATTGCAAATATCGGTGCCGCAACTGCCGCTGACGCACCCGGAGTTACAGGAGTAAGGGCCGTTGTTGAGACTTCGACAGTTGCCGGAGATGCTACGCCGACAAAAAATGTACTGTATAAGATTAAAGACAACGAGATTCCCACTGCAGTAGTTCCGACTGGTGGTATAAATGAAATAAACTGGGGTATGTTTATTGCTCTTGCGTTTGTCGTAGGTCCCGAACAAGCGCTCAAACTTGCGGGTTCCCCAAGAAAGCGTGCGTCGGGGAATGAACTGTACAAATAATAGTAAGGTTATGATACAATGATTGAGGATTGTTCGGCAGGAGAGCGGTTATATGGATGAACATAACCGTGATAACAGAGCCAGAGTCAATTTGATCAGGAGATTGTTGGCGTTTTCGGTTGTGATCATCATTCCGCTACTGATGATCTTAAGCATATTTCTGATCGTAAAAAACATCGGTCTTAAGAAAGAAAACTCATCCTTAAAGGCACAGATCGAAAACCGGGATTATGACGGCGAATATGATGAAAAATCGGGTGTATACAGCGTATCGGATATAAGCGTACCGGGAGATTTATCCTCATCGGCTCAAAATGAAGTATCTGCTGATGGCACCAGGAAGATATACCTGACATTTGATGATGGACCGAGCGCTAATACTGATGATATCCTTGACATTCTCAAGGAATACGATGTCAAGGCGACATTCTTTGTTGTCGGCAGGGATGATGAGAATTCCCTACGATTGTATAAAAGAATAGTCGATGAAGGACATACGCTGGGGATGCATTCGTATTCACATAAATATAACGAGATATACAGCTCGGTGGATGCGTTTGCCTCTGACATCAGATCGCTGCAGGAGCTTCTTTACGAGACTACCGGAGTATGGCCGAGGTTTTATAGATTTCCGGGAGGAAGTTCTACTACCACAAGTTCCGTTCCGATAAGTGATCTTATCGATTATCTTAATGAGCAGGATATAACATATTTTGACTGGAACATAGCATCAGGAGATGCGGTAGAGAATCCGCCCGATAAGGATACGATAGTAAATAACTGCACCAGAAGCATAGATAAATATGACGACTGTGTCATTTTGATGCATGACCTTACCGAAAAGCGGTCAACGGTCGAAGCATTAAGGATCCTGATCCCGAAGCTTAAGGAGATGGACAATGTCATGATACTGCCGATCACGGATGAAACAGTCCCGGTACAACACGTGCCGGCACACATAAATAATGACTAACGGAGGATATGCAAAATGGGTTTTTTCTCAGATTTAAAGGAAGATTTATCACAGGCTGTCAATGAGCTTAAGCCTGAGGGCAACAGCATTTCAGAGCCTGAACTTAGCGAGGAGGATATCACCGAAGAAGACCTTAAGGAATTGGGTGATGATCTTGATTCGCTCTTTGCTTCCGCAGATGAGAACGGAATAGATGAAGATCAGGAATTTGATATAGACTTCGGTGACAAGAGTGCCGGGATCAAAAAAGAGGAAACGGTGGCAGCACCGAATATGGACGATTATGTGATACCTACTACCACATTCTTCCAGCCTCATATTCCTGCAGCTGCAGAGAGCATACCCGAGGAAGCACCTGCTGCTCCCGTTGTTGAGGAAGCTCCCGCATCGGCACCTGTCAAGACTCCTGAGGCACCGATCCATACCATGGTTCCCCCTGTTTCGGTTACTCCTAACAGAGTTGCTCAGGATGAAGTTTCCGTTATCATGGATTCAATGATCATTAACGGTAATATGGCTACCGAAGGTTCTCTGGAGATCAGGGGAAGTGTTGTAGGTAATGTCGAGGCTCTTGGTAAACTCAACATCACGGGAACAATACAGGGTAACTCATCGGCTGCCGAGGTATTTGCTGAAAATGCCAAGATTACAGGCGATATCAGATCTATGGGTGCGATAAAGGTCGGACAGTCCAGCGTTATCATCGGTAACATCAGTGCCATGAGCGCTGTCATCGCGGGTGCCATAAAGGGCGATATCGATGTCAAGGGTCCCGTTATCCTCGATGCTTCGGCGATCGTTATGGGTAATATCAAATCCAAGTCAGTACAGATTAATAACGGTGCCGTTATCGAAGGTATGTGTTCTCAGTGCTATGCAGAGGTTAACCCGACAAGCTTCTTTGAAGAACTTAAAAAGATGAAATAAGGAGCATGGCACGAAATCAGACAGATGACGATCGGATGCCTGCATACGAAGCGAAGACGAGGTGGCCATGCATGCGAATAAAGGATAAAATATGAAAAGAATAATCTTAAAACTCAGCGGTGAAGCTCTGGCCGGCGACAAACACACAGGCTTTGATGATGATACCATCATGAAGGTTGCACGCCAGGTCAAGTCCCTCTCGGATGAAGGTTATGAGATAGGGATCGTTACAGGAGGCGGCAATTTCTGGCGCGGACGCACATCGGAGAACATAGACCGCACCAAGGCCGACCAGATAGGAATGCTGGCCACGGTCATGAACTGTATTTATGTTTCGGAGATATTCAGAAGTGCCGGACTTAAGACCGCAGTCCTTACACCTTTTGAATGCGGCTCGTTTACTAAGCTGTTTTCAAAGGACAGAGCGAATAAATATTTCAGTAAGGGAATGGTAGTATTCTTTGCAGGCGGCACGGGTCATCCGTATTTTTCAACGGATACAGGTGTTGTATTAAGGGCTGTTGAGATGGATGCCGAGGCCATTTTGCTGGCCAAGTCCATTGACGGGGTTTATGACAGTGATCCCAAGACCAATCCCAATGCCGTTAAGTTTGATGAGATCGGTATAGATGATGTCATAGCAAGGAACCTGCAGGTAGTCGACATGACCGCATCGATACTGGCCAGAGACAATAAGATGCCTATGCTGGTATTTCTCCTTGGGGAGGAGAATAGCATAATAAACGCAGTCAAGGGTCCTTTTAAGGGAACCAAAGTGACTGTATAAACAATCGGAGGGTATGAAACTATGGATGAGAAGATCAAAGTATATGAAGAGAAGATGAAAAAGAGCTACGAGCACCTTGAGTCCGATTATCTCGGGATCAGAGCCGGCAGAGCCAATCCTCACGTATTGGACAAGGTCAAGGTGGACTATTACGGAACACCCACTCCGATTCAGCAGGTCGGTAATATCACGATACCCGAGGCCAGAATGATCCAGATCGCGCCCTGGGAAAAGACCCTTATCAAAGAGATTGAAAAGGCGATCCTCGCATCCGATATAGGAATAACACCGTCTAATGATGGCGCAGTGATAAGACTCGTATTCCCGGAGCTTACAGAGGAACGCCGTAAGGACCTCGTTAAGGATGTCAAGAAAAAGGCCGAAGAATGCAAGGTCGCTATCAGAAACATCCGCAGAGACGGCAACGATGCGTTAAAGAAACTGTCAAAGACCGAGGTTTCCGAGGATACCATCAAGGAGCTGGAGGATGATCTTCAGAAGCTCACGGACAAGTTCATAAAGGATGTGGACAAACTGATGGATGATAAATCCACAGAGATAATGACCGTATAGGATGATTACCGGCGGGGTGTGTATGATCACCCCGCTTTATTACATTACGAGAGATTCCGGGACGGATTCTCCGTGATAAATTTTTGGGATTTGTGTAATGGAAGACAGACTTGAAGGTTTAAAGATACCGAATCATGTAGCTATAATACTGGACGGCAACGGACGCTGGGCCAAGGCCAAGGGGCTGCCCAGGAACATGGGACATATCGAAGGCGCCAAGACCGTGGAACAGATCTGCGAGGATGCATATAACCTCGGGATCAATTATCTGACGGTCTATGCCTTCAGCACCGAGAACTGGAACAGACCGCGGGATGAAGTCAGTGCCCTGATGAAACTTCTTCGTAACTACATGAAAAACTCCATCGCCCGTTCCAACAAGAACAACATGAAGGTCAGAGTCATAGGAGACAAGACCCGTCTCGACGATGATATCAGAAAAAGCATCGAAGAGCTGGAGGAAGCCACCAAGAACAACACGGGCCTTCATTTTCAGATCGCCATCAACTACGGCGGCAGGGATGAGATAGTAAGGGCCGTTAAAAAGACGGTAAACAAAGTGACCAAAGACGGCCTTGGCGCGGATGAGATCACTGAGGAGATGTTTAACGGAATGCTTGATACCGGTGACATGCCCGATCCGGACCTTCTTATCAGAACATGCAACGAATTACGGATCAGCAACTTCCTGCTATGGCAGCTGGCATATACCGAGTTTTATTTCACACCGGTTCCGTGGCCCGATTTTAACAAAGAGGAACTGATCAAAGCCATCGAGGCCTATAACGGCAGGGACAGGAGATTCGGGCTGGTAACGGAGGATAAGTGATGTTTGTAAAAAGACTCATTAGCGGGATTGTTCTGGTCATACTGCTTATCGCCATCACGATACCCGGAGGATATATCCTGTGGGGTTCACTGCTCCTGCTTTCGCTTATCGCACACAGGGAACTGATGCGCGCAGTAAGGCTCTGCGGACATTTAAAGGGAGAGGAGACTCTAAGCGGCAACAGCAATATCATCGGCTGTTTTTCAGACCTTGAGATAGTGGGATATCTCGGTATCGTTTTTTACTACATACTGATGCTCGTATGGCCTGATACGCATGTGCTGCTCTGCTTTGCACCGCTCGTTTTGATGGTCTATTCATTCCTTTATGTATTTACTTTTCCCAAATACAGGGCAGATCAGATAATGATGAGTTTTTTCTGCCTGATGTATGCTCCGATAATGTTATCCTTCATCTACCTTACGCGTTCGCTTGAATACGGACAGTATCTGGTATGGATGATATTCGTATGTTCATGGGCCAGCGACACCTGTGCATACTGCGTGGGAATGCTCTTTGGCAAACATCGTCTGGCTCCCGTACTAAGCCCCAAAAAATCCGTGGAAGGAGCCATAGGCGGCATCGCAGGCTCCGCCATAGTCGGATTTTTACTTGCATATTTCTGGTATCAGAATAATATTGATGCACCGGGGATCGTATGGATGGTACCGCTCATAGCAGCGGCAGGCTCGGTCCTTTCCCAGGTAGGGGATCTGGCGGCATCGGCAATAAAGCGCAACTTTGAGATCAAGGATTACGGCAGACTGATCCCGGGACACGGCGGTATAATGGACAGATTCGATTCAGTTACCTTTACCGCGCCCGTCATCTATTTCCTGACACTTATCATGATCTACGGAAGATAAAGATATGAAGAACATAGCAATACTCGGTTCAACAGGCTCTATAGGTACACAGACACTTGAGATAGTCTCTGACAATGAAGACCTTAATGTAGTTGGTCTTGCGGCAGGACACAATACGGATCTGCTGGAGAGGCAGATACGGCAGTTCATGCCGAAGATCGCTGTTATGGGGGATGAAAAATGTGCCGCTGATCTTAAGGAGCGTGTTAAGGACCTGCCGGTAAAGGTATTAGCCGGCATGGACGGAATGATCGAGATGGCCCGGATGGAAGAAAGCGATATGCTGCTTACGGCCATAGTCGGAATGATAGGTATCCGTCCCACTATAGCTGCGATAAAGGCAGGCAAGGACATAGCGCTAGCCAACAAAGAAACTCTGGTATGCGCGGGACATATAATAATGCCGCTTGCAAAGGAATGCAAAGTCGGCATCTATCCCGTTGACTCCGAACACAGCGCCATTTTTCAGTCGCTGCACGGAGAAAACCGCGAGAGGATATCCAAGATACTGCTTACCGCATCCGGCGGCCCGTTCAGAGGACTTAGCTATGATGAACTGAAGACCAAGACCAAGTATGATGCATTAAAGCATCCCAACTGGAACATGGGTAACAAGATCACCGTGGATTCGGCAACGCTCGTAAACAAAGGGCTCGAGGTCATGGAGGCAGGATGGCTCTTTGGAGTACCGAGAGACAGGATCGAGGTAGTGATACATCCTCAGAGCATCATTCATTCGATGGTTGAGTATGTTGACGGCGGCATCATGGCCCAGCTTGGAATGCCTGATATGAAGCTGCCGATACAGTATGCGATCTTTTATCCCGACAGACGACCGATGAAGGGCAAAAAGGTGGACTTCTTTGAGCTTGGTTCCATAAGCTTTGAACGCCCCGATATCGAGACCTTCAGGGGCCTTAAGATGGCATACAGGGCAATGGATATGGGCGGCAGCATGCCCACGGTATTTAATGCCGCAAATGAAAAAGCCGTAGCGCTTTTCCTTAATGATAAGATCCGCTTTACGGACATCTATGACATTATTGAAGATGCAATGGATAACCACAGTCTCTTATCCGACCCATCGGTTGAAGAGATACTTGAAACGGAAAGCTCGGTTTATGAAAGGATAGCCTCACTAAGAGGCAGATAAGATATGGTAGTCTCTATACTTTTTTTCATACTGATATTTTGCATAATAGTCGTGTCGCACGAATTTGGTCATTACATAATCGGCAAAAGGAACGGGATCCATGCCCAGGAATTCTTTATAGGAGTTGGGCCCAAGCTCTTTTCAAAGACCATAGACGGGACCGATTTTTCAGTCAGGCTGCTTCCTTTTGGAGGAGCCTGTGTTTTCGAGGGAATGGATGAACTTGAAGACAATGCCGAGCCTTCGGAACACTCATTTTTAAATGCTTCTGTCTGGGCGAGGTTTGCAACGACCCTGGCAGGACCTTTTTTCAATGTGATACTGGCCTATGTGATGGGCGTTATCCTCGCATCCGTAGTAGGAGTCGTCGTTCCCGAGATACAAAGCGTGCTGCCCGATTCAGGCGCCGAAGAGGCAGGGCTCTTAGAGGGAGACCTTATAGTCAGGATAAACTCCAAGAACATACATCTGTCCGAGGAGGTTTCTTTTTCATCATTCTATTCGGACGGTTCGCCCATGGACATCACTGTCCTTCGTAACGGTGAAAAGATAAAGCTTCGTGTAACGCCCAAATATAACGATGAGGAAAAAAGATACTATATCGGGATAACCAACGGCAAATACGTTGAATGTAAGGGTGTCACATCGCTTAAATACGGCTTTTACAACATGGAATATATTCTAAGGGCCACGGTTGAGAGCTTAAGGCTACTCGTTCGGGGGAGGCTTTCAAAGGATGACCTTGCCGGTCCCGTCGGAATAGTCAAGGCAGTAGATGACAGCTACGATTATTACAGACCCTATGGAGTTTTGGCCGTTATCATGTCAATGGTTAACATAACAATGCTCTTATCTGCCAATCTGGCAGTCATGAACCTGCTTCCTCTGCCGGCACTTGACGGCGGAAGACTGGTATTTCTTATCATAGAAGCTATAAGACGCAAGCCGATACCGCCCGAGAAGGAAGGTTATGTAAATCTGGCCGGAATGGCTGTATTGCTTGTTATAGTCATATTTGTGTTCGTTAACGACATCACCAAATTCTTCAGATAGGATCAGTTTTTGTGCAGTTTAACCAAATTTATTTTTGGTTAGATTGCCGATAGATTTTATATCTTTTTTGGGGATATACTGTCCCTACAGATCTAAGAGATCATTATATTCTCTGTATCGGTTCGATACACTTTTTCAGATCTATATTAATAATCATATGCGGGGAGGGATTTATTGAAGATCAATGCCGGAGCCTACTGGGATGTCGGTACCCGGAGCCTTAATGAGGATTCGGTCCTGCTGCAGATAGTGCATTCCAGGAAACGCGATACCGTTCTGGCGCTTGTTGCCGACGGTATCGGGGGTTTAAGTGAAGGACATATCGCATCAGGGTATGTATGCGAGGTTATGAATGAGAGGTTTTACAGGGAGATCGTCCCGTTATCAGACGCCGGAAGGAGTTTTGGACTGTTAAAAAGGAGTCTGCTTCGTGCGCTGTATGATATCGCCCGGGAACTTCGAGTCTATGCAGATGACAGACAGCTGAGGCTTGGCAGTACTGCAGCGATACTGCTTATAACGGGCCGGCGCTATATGTGCGTTAACCTTGGAGACTGCAGGGTTTATGAGTGCCTGGGAGACCGGATAAAGAGCATCAATGAGATACATTCACTAAGTCCGGGGTCGGTCAGCCGCTGTGTGGGCAGCTTTCCGTACATGGAGCCGGATGTATACTGCGGACACATAAGGGGAAGGACCGGTTTTTTGCTGGCTTCGGACGGTTATTATTCACTGATGGATAAAGATCCGTATCTTTTTGATCCGTCAAAACTAAGATCGGATGAGATAATCGAAAAGAGGCTTTACGAGATTGGATCCCTGATAAGGAAAAGGGGGCAGCAGGACAACGCATCCGCGATCTATTTAAGCTGCGTATAGAATACGAGGAGGGCATATGCAGGAGATTTTATTTGACAGATACGAGATCATAAAGGAGATAGGACACGGGGCTTTTTCCCATGTATACCTCGTCAGGGATACACATCTTAACAAGCTGATGGCACTTAAAAAGATGAACGCACTTCCTGATAACGATGTTGAGCTTGATACGTTAAAGTCACTCTCGAGCGAATATTTTCCGGTGGTATACGACTACCGGGAAGATGATGAACACAGCTATCTTTTCATGGAATACATAGACGGTGTGACATTAAGGGATTATCTTAACAAAAACGGCCGGACAGACGCCAAGCGATGCGTGGAATGGGCAAAGAGCATTGCGCAGATGATACGTTTTTTACACAGGCAGAAACCTCCTGTGATATTCAGGGATCTGAAGCCTGAAAATATCATGGTACGTCCGGACGGCACACTTAAGCTCATAGATTTTGGCGGAATCCTGAGACGGAGCAGGTCACTTGATGAGAGCAGGGATAATTATGCCACGCGTGGTTACAGCGCTCCGGAGCTGTTTCGTACTGCCAGGCCCGAAATGTCAGCAGATGTATTCAGCATAGGGGCACTGATGCACCGGATGCTCACAGGTATAGATCCCAACAGGCCGCCTTTCCTCAGATCTGATATCCGTCAGACAGACAGGTCTTTGCCTGAGGGATTATCTGTTATAGTAGGCAAATGCCTTAGCAAGGATCCCGCCGACAGGTATCAGTGCATGGACGATCTGATAAAGGATCTTGATAATTACAAAAAACTAAGAAGGGATAAAGGGATCTGGTTTATCGTAAAAAGAAGCCTGCTGTGGGTGCTTTATGCATCGTTTATGATAAGCATCCTTTTTCCGCTCGTAGCGGGGGTCAGAAAGGAGGATATGCCTTTTCCGTATCTGTACGCCCCTTTGATGATCGTATTATTGATAATACTTCTAAGGAGGATCATATACGGAGCGCAGGATCCATCCGGCACGACGAGGATATGCAAAGATATCTTCCTTACGGAGAAAAAATACATGGGATTACTGGGAGCAGTCTTTTTCATGCTGGGAGCCTTATCTGCCATGATCATATCCGGATTTGGACAAAACAGGGCGTATGCCGTTGGAAGGAGTAAGAGCATGTGGGTTTCCATGTGTGACGGGAGTGAGAGAAATATTCTGGTTAAAAAGGGAGGAACGTTTAAGGTTAAGGACAAATTAAGACTGGAGATCAACAGAGAGGATATACCCGAAGGAGAGGTAAGAGTACGTGTGACAGCTACAGGATCTGACGGCACGACATATGTGTCCAGGGATTTTGATGTGGAAAAAAGTCAATAAATATCTAGTGATATTTAACCATTGCCTATACTACATATGGTATAATGTCAAGATACAGGGGACAGGAGGATACAGTACCCGATATGTATAGAGATCATACCAAGGTAATAAAAATAGGCGACAGATTAATAGGCGGAGGTAATCCGATCCTTATACAGTCCATGACCAATACAAGGACCGAGGATCCGGATGCTACCATAGATCAGATACTGAGACTGGAAGAGGCCGGATGCGAGATAATAAGATGTACCGTTCCGACATCTGAGGCTGCAAGAGCCATCCCGAAGATCAAGGATAAGATACATATTCCCCTGGTGGCTGATATTCATTTTGATCATAAAATGGCCCTTGAAGCGATCGAAAACGGTGCCGATAAGATCAGGATAAATCCCGGAAATATAGGCGGTGCGGACAGATTAAGGCAGGTCGTGCTAAAGGCCCGGGATGCCCAAATACCGATAAGGGTCGGCGTTAACTCGGGATCGCTTGAAAAGGAACTGGTCGAAAAATATCACGGTGTAACTGCCGAAGGAATAGTAGAAAGCGCTCTTGATAAGGTTCGAATGATCGAAGAGTGCGGATATGACAATATCGTCATTTCCATCAAATCATCGGACGTGATGATGTGCCTTAAGGCGCATGAACTCATAGCAGACAGGACCGTATATCCGCTTCATGTGGGTATAACCGAATCGGGCACGCTGTTTAGCGGCAATGTCAAATCAGCGCTGGGGCTGGGACTGATCCTTGACCGGGGCATAGGAGATACCATAAGGGTATCCCTTACAGGTGATCCGGTTGCGGAAATAAGGAGTGCACGCCTCATCTTAAGGACACTGGGACTCAGAAAGGGCGGCATCGAAGTAGTTTCATGTCCGACCTGCGGAAGGACCCAGATAGACTTAATATCACTGGCAGAGCATGTTGAGGAGATGGTACAGGGTTATGACCTTGATATCAAGGTTGCCGTCATGGGCTGTGCCGTTAACGGACCGGGAGAGGCCAAGGAGGCCGATATCGGAATTGCCGGAGGAATCGGAGAAGGCCTCCTTATCAAAAAGGGACAGATCATTAAGAAAGTACCGGAGGATCAACTGCTGTCAGTATTAAAATACGAGCTCGATAACTGGGATCCATCCGCATAAGCACAATGGACAGATATTTTAAGGATGTGTTCAGGAACCTTAACCTGGACAAGCGAAATATAGAATTATTTGAAAATGTTATTGTTGACAGAGTCTGCGCTACCAAAAGCGGAGACTTTGTTCGCGTTTACATAACATCCGATCATATCATACCCAAAGCATCCGTATACAAGGTTGAAAAGCTCCTTCGCAAGAGCCTTTTTACCAAGGGAGCCGGCAAAGTCAGGATATACGAGAACTTTGTCCTGTCGGATGCATATACTCCGGAGCTCCTTTTTGATGAATACAGGGATTCCATTCTGCTGGAGATCAGTAATTACAGCGCTATCGAAAAGGCTCTTTTTGACAGCTCGGACATCGAGTTTACAGATGCGACGCATATGCACTTTAAAGTCACCGATGCCGGATTTTTAAAGAGCAAAACAGATGAGCTTGAGCGAATACTTAAAAAGATTTTTGATGACAGATGTCATCTGCCTGTAGAAATAGATTTTACTTTCGTACAGCCGGACAAGAGCTTTATCGAGGATATCGTACTGCCTGAGATTCATATGTCCATGGAGGATCCTGACAGGATCGAAGAGAATAATCCGGAGGTTGACGAGGCGATCGACGGTATGATCCGCGATGATACCACAGGCGATGATGCAGGCAATGCAGATTCGGGTACGCCTGATAAAGGCGCTATGGGTGCACCGGCTAAAGACGCGGATGCTCCTTCAAAGCAGGCAGGAGGTCTTACTTTAAAGAGCCGCTTCAAGGACAAAAAGAAGCATGAGAGCGATGATAAAAAGAAATTCTCCGATGATCCCAATCTTCTTTATGGCAGGAATTTTGAAGAAGATGAGATCACTATGATAAATACCATCGCCTTTGATACCAAGAGCGATATCGTGATCCACGGACAGATCATATCGGCCGAGGATCCGAGGGAACTGCGTGACGGACTAAGGGTCATGCTGATTTTTTCCGTTACGGATTTTACGGACACCATCAGGTTCAAACTCTTTGTACCGAAGGAAGATACCGAGGATATGCTCTCGAGGTTCCCGGTCGGTTCGTTCGTAAAGATCAAGGCCCCCATAAGCTTTGATAAATTCGATGACGAACTGTCGATAGGCAGGATATGGGGGATCAAAAAGGGCGAAGACTTCAGGGTATTTCGGCATGATGATTATCCGGACAAGAGGGTTGAACTGCACTGCCATACCAAGATGTCGGATTCGGACGGTGTCAGCGAGGCTGCTGATATAGTTAAGTGCGCATATAAATGGGGACATCCCGCCATTGCGATAACAGACCATGGCGTAGTGCATGCTTTTCCCGATGCATATCATGTGTGGACCGACCTTTGGAAGGCGCACAAGAGCAAACTTGAGGAGGCCGGGCAGCAGGCTGATCAGCAGGACTTTTTCAAAGTCATATACGGCTGCGAAGGGTATCTGGTTAACGATCTGGAGCAGACAGTAGTAAATGATAAAGGTCAGGATTTTAGTGAGACCTTTGTTGTTTTTGATATAGAGACCACGGGCTTTTCGGCAGAAAAGAACAGGATAATCGAGATAGGCGCTGTCAAGGTCAAAGAGGGCAAAATACTTGACAGATTCTCGACCTTTGTAAATCCTCAGACTCCGATACCGTACAGGATCAGGCAGCTGACATCCATAACGGACGAGATGGTCAAGGATGCTCCTGTCATAGAGGATGTTCTGCCCAAATTCGTGGAGTTTATACGCGACTGTGTTCTGGTCGCTCACAATGCGAAGTTTGATACCGGATTCATTAATGCCAATCTCAGAAGATGCGGCATAGACTATACCTATACATCTGCCGATACGATGGGCATTTCGCGTATACTTTTTAATGATGTCAAAAACCACAAGCTCGATACTCTGTGCAAAAAGATGGGAGTGATACTCGATAATCATCACAGGGCTGTCGATGATGCCGAGGCTACCGCGCATATCTTTATAAAGATGATGGATATGCTCCAAAAAGACGGAGTGAACACCCTGGCCGGGATCAATGATAAATGTACACTGAATCCCAGCATAATTAAGAGCCTTCACCCCTATCATGTCATAATACTTGCCAAGAACAATACAGGAAGAGAGAACCTCTACCGCCTGGTTTCTTCATCGTTCATTGATTATCATATGACCAGACCCCGTATTCCCAAGAGTCTGCTTAGCAAATACAGGGAGGGCCTTATCATAGGCAGCGCCTGCGAACAGGGAGAACTCTATCAGGCGATCCTTGGTGAAGCAACCGACGATACCATCGCAAATATCGTTGATTTCTACGATTTTCTGGAGATCCAGCCTCTGGGCAACAATGCCTTTATGATAAACGAACCCAGGATTGAGATGGTCAACAGCATGGAAGATGTGGCCGAGATAAACAGGATGATCGTTAAACTCGGCGAAGATGCCCAGAAACCTGTGGTGGCTACGTGCGATGTTCATTTCCTTAACCCGGAGGATGAGATCTATAGAAGGATCATCATGGCCGGCAAGGGATTTAAGGATGCCGATGATCAGGCACCGCTTTTCCTAAGGACAACGGAGGAGATGCTCGCTGAATTTGATTATCTGGGAGGCAAAAAGGCAGAGGAGATAGTCATCACCAACCCGAATAAGATAGCGGATATGGTCGATGTCATAAGCCCGGTACGCCCCGATAAATGTCCTCCGGTTATCCCCAATTCCGACGAGATGTTAAGGAAGATATGCTATGACAGGGCTCATGAACTGTATGGTGATGAGCTTCCCGAGATAGTTGAAACGAGACTAAAAAAAGAGCTTGATTCGATAATAGGAAACGGCTATGCCGTGATGTATATAATCGCACAGAAACTGGTATGGAAATCAGTGGAGGACGGGTACCTCGTGGGGTCGCGTGGCTCGGTCGGCTCATCGCTTGCTGCGTTCATGGCAGGTATCACCGAGGTTAATTCTCTGTCTGCCCACTACAGATGTCCCAAATGCAGATATGTGGATTTTGATTCCGAGGTAGTTAAAGCCAATGTCGGTAATGCAGGCTGTGACCTGCCCGATGCCGTCTGCCCTGTATGCGGGGAGCCGCTTATAAAGGATGGGTTCGATATTCCCTTTGAAACGTTCCTGGGATTTGAAGGCGACAAAGAGCCTGATATCGATCTTAATTTTTCATCCGAATATCAGTCCAAGGCACATAAATATACAGAGGTAATATTCGGCGCAGGCCAGACCTTCAGAGCAGGGACGGTTACGGGCCTTGCTGAAAAGACTGCCTTTGGATATGTCTATAACTATTGCAGGGACCATGAGATAGAAAAACGCCGCTGCGAGATGGACAGGATCGCCATGGGATGCATGGGAGTAAGGCAGGGTACCGGACAGCATCCTGGCGGGATAATAGTCCTCCCGACAGGAGAGGATATCAATACATTTACACCTATCCAGCATCCTCCAAAGGATGATACGGTGATAACCACGCATTTTGATTATCACTCGATCGATCATAATCTGCTGAAGCTCGATATACTGGGACACGATGATCCAACGATGATAAGGATGCTCCAGGACTTGACGGGAGTGGAACCGACGGATATACCGCTCGATGATAAAAAGGTCATGAGCCTTTTCCAGAACACCGAAGCACTGGGGATCTCTCCGGATGATATTGGCGGTATAAAGACCGGATCACTGGGTCTGCCCGAATTCGGTACAAACTTTGTCATAGACATGCTGCTCACAACAAAGCCTCAGACATTATCGGACCTTATAAGGATCTCGGGACTCGGCCACGGAACAGGTGTGTGGCAGGGCAATGCCGAGAACATAATCAAAGAGGGCAAGGCTGACCTTGCGCACTGTATATGCTGTCGTGATGATATTATGATCTATCTGATAAGCAAGGGACTGGATCCGGCCAAATCATTTAAGATCATGGAGGATGTCAGAAAAGGCAAGGTTGCCAAGAAAAAGTGCAAGAACTGGGATGACTGGAAGCAGGATATGATAGATCACGGTGTGCCTGACTGGTACATCGAATGCTGCGAAAAGATACAGTACATGTTCCCTAAGGCTCATGCTGCCGCATATGTAATGATGGGGTGGAGAGTGGGATATTTCAAGATATATCATCCGCTGGCTTATTATGCAGCTTTCTTTTCAATAAGGGCCAAGGCCTTTGATTATGAAAAGATGTGTATGGGTGCGGATGAGGTGGTACGGAACATCGAAGAGATAAGTGCCAAGGAAAAGCCTACGGATAAGGAGAAGCTCCTGCTTAAGGATCTTAATCTCGTCCGCGAGATGTATGCTCGCGGATTTGAATTCATGCCTATAGATATTTATCGTGCCAAGTCCAGACACTTCCAGATCATAGACGGCAAGATCATGCCGTCGTTCACATCGATCCCGAGTGTAGCTGAGGTGGCAGCAGACAGCATAGAAGAAGCGGCCAAAATGGGACCTTTTACATCGAGAGCCGATTTCAGGGAGAGGACCAGAGTATCAAATACGATCATAGATACAATGGTCAAACTCGGCATGCTGTCAGATATCCCGGAAACAGATCAGATATCACTGTTTGATATTATGTGAGTTATGTAAACCTTATGCGGTTACGAGCTTAACACCCAGAGCGATCAGACCTACAACAGCCAGTACGGGAATTATGGCAAAAGCCATTCCGAATGCTGCAACACCGAGAACTCCGAGGATAGCATATCCGAGAATTCCGAACATGAAGCCGAACAGTCTGCCGAATATTCCGAACAACAGTCCTATTCCTTTGAATGTAAGTAACAGTACTAAGATTACGAACAATGTGATCATGGTTTTATCCCCTTTCATTGTTGCGTGTTTCCACGCCTGAATCATGTTTGTGTTTTTCCCGGGAGCCTTTGTCCCCGTCCATGGTCTTATTAAAACACCACCGAATGAAAATACAATAAAAGCAAGATTAAAAATACATTAAAAAACTCTATTTTCACATTTGTGTTGCACATGACCGAGAAATTGAGTAATTCCAGCCAGTGACCGGGTTCGGGTAATTCCAGCCAGTGACCGGGTAATTCCAGCCGGTGACGGGTAATTCCAGCCGGTGACGGGTAATTCCAGCCGGCGACCGGGTAATTCCAGCCAGAATCGTGTGTAAGAGCGTATTGAGGCGGACCATTTAAAGCCTGAAAACAGCGAAAATCACTAAATCTCAGAATCCGATGTCAAAATTAGCCATAAATTTGGATTTCCTACACCGGAAAAAGAGAAAAGAACGATCCCGCTGTTCATGAAGACTCAAAACAGGAAATTCGGACAGCGAAAATGCAAAAATACCAGATCCCGCTGTTCATAAAGACTAAAAATGGGAAATTCGTACAGCGAAAAAGCAAAAATATCAGATCCCGCTGTTCATAAAGGCTCAAGACAGGAAATTCGTACAGCGAAAAAGCGAAAACATCAGATCCCGCTGTTCATGAAGACTCAAAATGGGAAATTCGTACAGCGAAAAAGCAAAAATACCAGATCCCGCTGTTCTTGAAGGCTCAAGACAGGAAATTCGTACAGCGAGAATGCAAAAGTATCAGATCCCGCTGTTCTTGAAGGCTCAAGACAGGAAATTTGTACAGCGAAAATGCAAAAACATCAGATTCCGCTGGCTCAGAGAGGAATTGCCAGATTAAGCAGATTCAGGTTTGCACATGTGAAAACACTTTTGTAAAATGGGTCTTAAAAAATACTTGCATTAACCGCATCTTTATAATAGAATAATCAAGTGACGTTAATGCACCAGGCTGATTGGTCAAGCGGTTAAGACGCCGCCCTCTCACGGCGGAAACAGGGGTTCGATTCCCCTATCAGCTGTTAAAAACCTTGATTTTATGCGGGTTCCACTTAAAAAAGGTAACACTTTTTCTTAAAAAGGTAACGCAAACAAACGTTCGCATGATCAAGGGAGAAAAATAAGAAGGGAAGGAGAGGAACA
>JAILAN010000170.1 GCA_024681595.1 Lachnospiraceae bacterium | reverse complement strand
CGTTAACGCAGGGCGCATACTGATCCAGCACTTTGTTCCGATACCAGACTCCGCTTCCGTCGGGGATATATCCGCGCTTAACATAGATACGCTGCGCGGCCCCATATCCGGAGTGGACCCCGACAGCAAGAAATACCGTGTCCGACAGCCTGGCGGCCTCGCTTTCCGCCACATCGAGGAGCCTGCTTCCGATACCTTTGCCATGAATGTCAAAGAACACCGTCAGATCGACGATCTCCGGAATGTTCTTACCGCCCCAGGGGCCCTCAGTCGGATGAAGGACAAGCGTGCACTGGCCTTTCACCGCTCCTTCATATTCGGCAACGAATACAAGCCTGTCACCTGCTTCCTGCTCCTTATAATAATCCTCATAGATCTTTATCTGCGGATGCCATCCATAGGAAAGATATGTGTCATAAAGTATCTTTGCATCCTCCGGCAGCATGCTTCTGATCTTTAAGGTCCCGTCGTCATAATATGTTTTCATTTTTCCCGGATCATCGTTTCCTGAGGTATGCCGCTCCCACACCATAATGTATTCTTCATCGTTTTCATCGACAGTCTTAAAACCGACATTTTTATACATGCGTACCGCATAATTGGCTTTCTGCACCGCCAGAGATGCCCGTTCATACCCCTGCGATCCGAGCAGATCAAGCATCCCGACCATCAGCTGTGATCCGATGCCCTGTCCCCTGTATTCGCTGTACAGAGAGATCGCAAATGACGGAGTCTCATCATCGATATGACCGTAATCATTCATGATACGAGTCCAGACAGCACCCACAACTCTGCCGTCAGCTTCCGCCACCAGACAGTTATCTCCCGGATGTGCGCCGAAATCGTCCGTATAGACTCTCAGTTCCGGCTTCTCAACGATATCCCTCGCCGGAGCCTCTACTCCTTCGGGAATAAAGATCGCTTCGTACAGAAAATCCTTAAGCAGAGCCGTTTCATCTGCTCTCATTTTTCTGATGATATATGACAGGCCGTCTGGGTTTTTGCTGAGATCTCCCCGGATGGTGCCATGCCAGACTACGTCATGTATCCCGAGATTGTTTTTTCCTGCCTGCCGCAGGATGCCTTCCCGTGTCATGCCGGCCTTATCCATCACGCGTCCGGATCTGGGATTATCCACATCATGGCAGGCAGCGACGCGGTTAAGTCCCACAACGTCGAACAGATAATCCATTACCCGCCTCAGGGCTTCGCTCATCAGCCCCTGCCCCCAGTACGCTCTGCTCATGCAGTATCCGATGTCCGCAGCTTCGATATCTTCATGAAGTTTGACCACGGATATGTTACCGATGATCTTCCCGGTTTCCTTGTACTCCATGACCCAGTTAAAGTATCCGCCATCCTCATAGTCGGAGATCCATTCCGCGAGAAGGCTCCTTGTCACCTCAACGCCCGGGTGCGGCGGCCAGGTCAGGAATCTGGTCACTTCGGGATCCGATGCCCAGTTATTGAACATGTCATCGGCATCCTCTATCCTGAATCTGCGCAGGATAAGTCTCTGTGTTTCTATTGTCTGTGTTCCGGTTTTGTTCATAATTTAAACCTTTGGGATATTTTCTTTTGGTTCTTTGCTTTTGCTTTCCGGTTCGATTTCTTTTGGTTCTTTTAGTTCTTTTGCTCCTGATCTTTTTCGTTTATCAGATTTTGGATAAACTCCCGCATATCCGCTTCTTCCTGCCGTGGATATTCATACCTGCACAGCTCGGCGACTCTGCTCCCCACAATATGCCAGATTTCCGTAACTGAATCACAGGACTGCAGGATGCTGTCATAATCCGCTGAGGGATATGTTTTTTTATACAGACAAAAAAATTCCTTTTCAAGCAAACTTTCCATATTGCTGTCGAGAATGCCCAGATCAACAGGCTTGCCTTCCCGCAGAAAGATATACCATCTGATCATTCGGTTTAAAACATCCCGGACGGAATTGTTCAGATAGAACATCGCAGAAAGCAATTCTTCACGTAAAGTGTATTCCGCAAAAGTCTTAACCACCCACCAGAACTCATGGCATGCTCCCAGGTATTCTTCCTCTGTCGGGTATTCCCCGAACAGAGTCTGTGTTTCCTCAAGGCGGTCAATATCAGGCAGGATACCATCCTTGTCTATCAGTTTTTGATATGTATCTCCGATCCAGACGTTTTCGTGTGCATCCTCACCGTTATATCGATCAAGGAATGTCTGCACATCCATCACATGCACCGCCAATGTAACACCTTCGCGAAGGACCATCAGATGTACCCTGGTATTGAGAAACATCCCGGGATAATTCCTGTCTCCCCGAAAAAGTAAGATACGCTCACCGAAGGTTTTCTCGAAAACGCTGTCATCCTCATACTTACCGATCCGGCTGACAACAAAACAGAAATTATAGCTATAAAGATACTCCCTGACCGGAACAAGGTCAGTGCGGATCACCGCCCTGATATCCTCATCGCTTTCTGCATATTCCATTATATTTCTGATGATATCTTTTTCACTTCTCATGATAGCGATCACGTCTCTTACAATACATACATAAAGGGCTGATATAACGAAACATTATGCTTCATTTTTCATATCAGATCATATCCGGCTATTATGCTGTCTATCTCGTCCGTCCCCAAGGGATTTGCGGAAGGCTCTTCTGTAATTGATATGTTATCCTATCAATCATAGTTTTCAATAACATCTGATTCAATTAATCCGGTAACCAGATTCTGTAATTGAGCAGCATTCTTGCTTGTGATCACAGACTTTCCGGTACGTTTTTCCACTGCTGCCCTAGCTTCTCCGGCCGCTTCTCCGCCTTCGACTGCAACCATTCGATTCTCCTCGAAAGTCTCCGGCTTCTTCTGCTTTGAAATCTCTGTAGTAGTGGCTTCAGCCAGCATATTAAGCACCAGTTCCAATGTGGACATATTATCCCTGAGATTTTCCTTTTTCAAACCTTTATGATTCTTATACTGTCGCGTTGTCATCCCGGACCAGGCTTTCGTTATTTCATCTGTAAGAATAGCAAACTCTACACCTTTCTTCACTCCGCGATTTTCCCATTCATCTGTAAGTTCTTTTCGCACCTGAATAGCCTGCAGTCGCTGATTAATCCATTCTCTGGAATAACCTTTCTTAGCGTAGGTTTCAAGAGCCCTTTCGATAGTTAGTTCCGGATCTATCACTTCCTCAATTCGCTCTCTGCCAACCTGCGCTAACCACATCTTAAACGGCTCCGCTTTTTTGGACGGAATAGATTGGACAATACGGAGCAACTGCTCTGTATTTGCTACATCAGTACTATATCGTTTTCCATCCTTCGGAGATCTCATTTTCAGTTGGTGACAATTTGTCACCAACTGACTGCCCTCTTCTTTAAGTCTCTGTTTTAGTTTATTCCAATATTTTCTTCCATCC
>JAILAN010000152.1 GCA_024681595.1 Lachnospiraceae bacterium | reverse complement strand
TCGGTCAGAGTCTGCGTGGGATGCTGGTGCCCTCCGTCGCCTGCATTGATCACAGGGATCGATGACTTTGACGCTGCAACCATAGGTGCTCCCTCCTTGGGATGACGCATCGCACAGATATCGGCAAAGCATGAGATGACCCTTATCGTATCCGATACACTCTCGCCCTTGGCTGCAGATGAGGAGTTGGCATCAGAGAATCCGATAACACTTCCTCCGAGATTGATCATTGCGGACTCAAAGGACAGCCTGGTTCTGGTGCTGGGTTCATAAAAGCATGTGGCCAGCTTCTTGCCGTGACATTTTTCCTTGTACTTGTCCGGATTGGCCTCGATATCGTTCGCGAGCTTAAACAGATCCTCCAGCTCATCGACCGTCATATCAAGGGGTGACATTAAGTGACGCATTATTATTCCTCCGTAATATGTTTATGCAAAAGAAAAGACGAGAATAAATCTCGTCTTTGATCATTTGAAAGTTAATAATTCCGAAACCTCTTTACGTTTCGGTGCTACGGGTGCTTCATCGGGATAACCCGTCGGTATGAGACATACCAGCATCCGGTCTTCGTCAAGTCCTAACAGATCGGATATCTTATCCTCATCATAGATTCCCATGATAACGGTTCCGAGGCCCTGCTCATATGCACTTAAGCAATAGCTCTGTGCGGCAACTCCGGCATCGAACATCTGCCAGCCGTCGTTCTTGGTGGTCGAATAAGATCCGTCACGCTCAAATCCGCTGCGGTTTTTGATGGCTGTGATGACCATCAGCAACGGAGCCTGCTTGATGATCTCTCCGTTATGGGGATAGGCACTGGTGCAGTCACCGATCTTGTCCTTAAGATCACCTGTAACAGCTATATATCTGGTGATCTGAGTGTGCTTCCATGAAGGAGCATAGGAGGCTGTTTCAATGATCTTCTCAACAACCTTGGGATCTACGGCATCTGATTTAAACTTTCTGATGCTGCGTCTGCCTTTGATACATTCAGTAGCGTTCAAATTAACCCCTCCTTTATCATGCACTGTATATCGTCAGTGATATCTGACTTTGCGTTTAAATACCTGCTTAGACTAATATACGATATTTTTATCAAAAAAGAAAGAAGAAATAAACTGTGCTATAATCATTTGAGGATGATTTTTTAAAAAAAGAGGATATGTATATGAATGATATTGAAAGAAAAGAAATACAGGAAGCAATATCGGCAGCGGACGATGCACTGGTGCATCTGTATTCTGCCAGAAAGTGTCTTAACAGCGCCGGCAACTGGGGGATACTGGATATTCTCGGTGGCGGTTTTATATCGGGGCTTATTAAGCACAGCAAGATGGGTGATGCGGAAAGAGAGATAGAGACAGCCAAGCATTATCTGCAGCTATTCAGCAAGGAGCTTCGCGATGTCAGCGGATACAGTTCGATACATATAGATGAGTTCCTCACCTTTGCCGATTTCATATTTGACGGTCTGTTCACGGACGTATGGGTACAGTCCAAGATCAGCAAGGCCAAACAGCAGTGCGATGATGCGATCATACAGGTAGATAATATTCGCAGGGAACTGACGGACAGACTGAACAACAATTTCTGATGATAAGTACCATACCGGGTCAGCATCAAAAACCCGGTGCAACAGGGAGGACATATTTTGAAAAAGAAAATGATCATAAGTAAAACATCAGCTATGATGATGGCAGTTGCCATGATAATGCTCTCAGCATGCAAGGCTGCACCGGAAGGGGAAGATGCTACAGCCGGTTTAAAACCGGTCACGGAAAGCATAAAGGAAAATGCCGGAACATCAGGAGATATGTATGTGACCACCAGGGAACCTGTTGCTCCCGAGGACTGGCTCGTTAATCTGCCTGCGGCAAAAGATTCAAATACAAAACAGCTATTTGTTGTAGCAGGATCCGGAATGGACAGGACCACGGCTACGATCTATTTTCTTGAAAGGAATGAAGCCGGCAGTTGGAAACAGATACTTTCAACGCCGGGATTTGTCGGTAAAAACGGGCTCTGCCCCGATGCCGATCATGCCGAAGGCTGCGGACAGACTCCGGTTGGAACATACAGGTTTAACAAGGCATTCGGAATAGCGGATGATCCCGGATGTGCGATACCCTATGTCAAGGCTACCGAGGATACATACTGGTCGGGAGATCCAAGGGATGGCATGCATTATAACGAGATGGTCGATATTAAGGACTATCCCGATCTTATCATGGATGACAGTGAACATATAGTTGATTATGTTTATCAGTATCAGTACTGTCTTAACATCAGCTTTAACGAGGATGGGACACCCGGAAGAGGGTCGGCTATATTCCTCCACTGCTTCGGACCGGAAAAGCCCTATACGGGAGGCTGCGTGGCTGTTCCCGAATATACGATGAAGACCATCATGCAAAGGGTGGATCCAGACTGTGTGGTCGTTATAGATACCATGGATGCACTTAAAAACGAGACAGCCGATGCCGCTGTAGGGGATATTGAACTTCCTGCATATGAGTATCCCGGTCCCGAGCTTTTTTACTCAGTCCTTTATCAATATCTCATAGATGAACTCGGAACCTATTATGATCATGCCGATGTGGCTATCCCGTGTCCCATAATCATAGCCGAGGATGAGAGTGACAAGAGCGATATCAAGGTCTGGGGTGATTTCTGGTATTACGAATACGAACAAAAGGGCGATACGCTCGAGACGACTGCCGGAGGCTCTTATCCCGGACTCATTCATGTTAAGTATACGGATGAGGGCTTTGAGGTTACCGGTATGGAGGTCGTGGGCGATGGGTCTGACTTTGACCCCTCTGCAAAAAAGATATTCGGGGATCATTACAATGATTTCCTGATGAGCTGTGCCAACACCGAAGGCAACGAACAGACCAGAGCTCAGATCATAGCCAACTACGTAGCGGCAAATAACCTGCCCATTACACAGTACAGGGATTTCGGATGGGATCCCGTTAAACTCCCCGAGGAGAATATCGACAGCTTTTACAGTGATCTGAACTGATAAGGAAATGACAAATCTTCCCGGCCGGTTCAGATATTTAAGAATCAGTTAAGAATTGCACAAGAGACAGATTAAGACTTCCGTTTATCTTTTGAGGTACATTGGTATCGTTGAAAGATATACGGAAGTTTTTTTACAGATTATAAAAAGGAAGTTTGAAAGGGTAAGGACAAAAAGATGGAATTCTTAAAGAACAAAAAGAAGGTGTCGGTAATAGCAATCCTTTGCGCGGCTGCTCTGGCTGTCGGCGGAATGTCAATGCATGCGAACGCAGCAATGAAGGTAAAGACATATGTTGCCGGCAAAGGTAACATCGAAAAGATCATTGAAGTAAACGGAAACGTTGTCTCAAATGAAACAGCTTCCTATTATTCGAAGATAAACGGCAAGATCGCAAAGATCAACTACAAGGTCGGTGATGTTGTTAAAAAGGGTGACGTTATCGTTTCATACGATACTGATGAGATAGAAAGGATGATCGCACTTACGGATTATTCCTATCAGGAAGCGATCGGCAACTATGACAGCATAATCCAGGCCGGAGGGAGAAGCGCAGGTCTTTATTCGGAAGCCAAGACGACTCTGGCTGACCTCGATAACAAGATCGCTCTTACTCAGCAGGTTATAGATATCACGAAGAATAATCTCATTGAAAAGAAGGCTGCTCTGGCAAACGAAGGAGCAAATCTCCAGATCTCGGTTATCGACTGGGCAGACCAGCCGAATTCCGAAGAATATGAGAATCTTCAAAAGGAGATCGCATCAAATGCAGTGGCTCAGCAGTTTGCACCCGAGATAGTTTCGATGCAGGAAAATCTTGATGCCCTTACCGAACAGCTCACATCATATAAAGAATTAAAGTCTCAGATGATCTCACAGAAGGCAACCGGATATGCAGGGCTCCTGACAGAGGGGACTAAGGAACAGGTAGAAGCCGCCAAGGCATCAAATGAGATCTCAACGCAGAATACAATAGACAGATATGAAGAGGCTCTGGGTGGAATAAAAGCTGAATTTAATGGAGTTATAACATCCATAGGAGTAAGCGAAAACGAGACCGTCGGAGACGGCAGCTTCCTGTTTACGATTGAATCATCCGAGGATGTAGTAGTCAAGGTAAATGTCAATAAATATGATATAGTTGATATGGAAGAAGGCCAGCAGGCTGTAGCTTCCATAAAGAACAAGGATTATACCGGCAAAGTCACCAGGATCGAGCATATGACAGGTCAGGGCGAAAGCGCCAATGTTGGAGTAGAGATCAGTCTTGATCAGCCTGATGACAGCATCATCCTGGGACTTGAGACCAAGGCTAAGGTCACAACAGCTTCACTTGAAAACGAGATCACGATACCGCTTGATGCACTCGGAATGGATGCGGAAGGAAACTATGTATTCGTTCTTAACGATAAAAAAGCACAGTTAAGAAGGATCGAAGTCGGTATAAAGAACGATGACTATGCTCAGGTTGTATCGGGAATCGATGAAAACGAGATCATCATATGGAACGATGAAGCGGAACTGAGTGACGGAATGGATGTCCGCTGCGAATAAAGCAATAAAACGGAGACTAAAATGGATTCGGGAAAAACACAGATAATAGCAACAAGAGACCTTTCAAAGACCTTTTCAAACGAATCGGTTCAGCAGCATGTATTAAAGAACCTCAATCTTTCGATATACAAAGGCGACTTTACCGTAATAATGGGAAACTCAGGTTCCGGGAAAAGTACACTGCTTTATGCTCTTTCGGGCATGGATAGACCGACTTTGGGAACCATCACCTACTACACTCCTGAAGCAAACTCTAAAGAAGGAGAAGCAAAGACAGTCGAAACTGAGATATCAACCTTCAGCAACGACAAGCTTGCGATATTTCGAAGAAACCACGTAGGCTTTGTTTTCCAGCAGAACTACTTAAACGACAGTATGAGCGCACTTGATAACATCATGGTATGCGGCCTTTTAAAGCATAGCAACAAAAAGGAACTGGCCGATAAAGCCAAAAAGCTCCTTAACAAAGTTGAGATAGGTGAAGGCGACTATAACAAATTCCCTACACAGATGTCGGGCGGACAGCAGCAGAGAGTTGCGGTTGTAAGAGGTGTCATAAACAGCCCGGAGGTACTGTTTGCCGATGAGCCTACGGGAGCGTTGAACTCACAGAATACTGAAAATGTTCTTAACATCCTGTCCGACCTTAATAATGAAGGCCAGAGTATCGTCATGGTAACACATACGGTCAAGGCTGCAGAAAGAGGAAACAGGATCATATATCTTGCAGATGGTGTCATATCCGATGAGATAGATATAGGACCGTATGCCGGTGATTACAAGGACGAGAGCAATCCGCATCTTGATGAGGCGAAGGCAAGACACGCAAAGCTTAAGAATTTCCTTCAGGATATGGGCTGGTAAACTTCAGAGGTTTAATTATAAATGTACAGATATTTTTTTATTGCAAAAAACAATATAAAAAAGCAGAAAAATGACATGATCACGTTTTTCCTCATGTCCCTTATCACTGGATTTCTGCTTTTTGTAAGTGTTTCATATATGACCGGGATAAGCGGTGTTATCGATGCGGTATACGAAAAGAACCATGGCCTTGACATAGCCTTTATGGCTACTACGGATACACTGACCAGAGACAAACTCGAAGAGATCATCAAAGGAAATCCGTATATAGGAGAATACGAGATAACGGAGACCATGAGCGTCTCAAGTTCCAAGTACGGCCACAAAGGTGACAGGAATCTGTCAGAATATCCGTTTCTTTTTATATCATACGATCAGGAAATAAAGATCCAGCAGATCAGTATTGACACCAAAGGAATGCATGGAAACGACATACTGATCCCGATAAGACTCAGCACGGAGTTTGCTCAGGGCGATACGCTCCACCTTGAGATAGGAGATAACAAATATGATCTTAAGGTAGCCGGATTTGTTGAAGATTCACTTTTCTGTTCACCGATGAACATGGGCGAGCATCTGGTATATGTATCCGATGATATGTATAGGGATATCTATTTTGAAAACAGTTCATCAGTATATCTTCGGGACCAGCACAAGGTCAGGGTCACGAAGGATGCAGTAAGAAAGAAAATTGACACCAATGAACTTTGCGATGAGATCTTTGCCGAGATGAACGACTGGGCAAGTGAATACCGCACCATGCATCCCGATTACAAAGGCGGGATAACGAACGGTGTGCCGTATATCATGCTCCACGGCTCAGCGATGATACTGCCGCTGATGTTCATCGCCATAGTCTTTGTGTTCGCACTTATCATATTCATAATCTCGATGGTCATAATACATTTCAGTGTAAAGAACTTTATCATGACCAACATGAAAAATACGGCGATCATGGAAGCATCCGGATATACCGTCAGGGAACTGGTGATCGTTCTGCTCACACAGCTTGTATCCGTAGCAGTCATCGGGAGTATATGCGGAGTGCTGGTCGGAGCAATGTCCATCGGCAAAATGAGCGTGATCATACTGCTCACATTGGGACTTCCCTGGAAGGCGCCTGTTAACATCATGGTGGCAGCCGGAACCATTATCGGAATAGGCCTCCTCGTCGGTGCACTTACTCTTCTTATCGGCCGTGAATATAACAAAACGACGGTACTTGAAGCATTGAGAGGCGGAATAAACGCTCATAATTTCAAGAAAAATCATTTCCCCTTTGAAAAGAGTCCGTTTTCGGTGGCTGTTACTCTGTCACTTAAGGAAACCTTCGGAAGATTCCAGAATCAGATGGGTGTGCTTTTTATCGTGATGCTGCTTTCGGCATCAACCCTTATCGGTCTTGGAATGGCGGACACTTTCTCGGATGATGACACGGTCATCAATATGGCCGGAGTAGATTATGCCGACTCCATGGTCGACGGAGACATCGCAATGGCTGATAAGCTTGACAGCATGGCATCTGTTGATTTTCAGTATGGTGAAAACTGGCAGGCATTTAACTATACTTCATTAAAGGTCAGAAAAGACCAGAACATCACAACAAGATGCTTTTCGGATACTTCAAGGATAAAAGGGCTCTCCATGGCTGAAGGAAGGATGCCTGCGCATTCTAACGAGATCATGTTCGCAATGAATGCGGCCAACAGGATGAAGATCGGCGTGGGAGATATCGTTGTTGCCAAGATGGGGACCCGTGAAGAATCATATATAGTTACGGGTCTGTGTCAGGTCATCAATAACCTGGGCATGATGGCGTACATGACTGTCGAAGGTGAAGAAAAACTGACCGGTACAGTAAACGGCTTAAGCTACAATATTTTCCTTAAAAAAGGCTATTCACTTAAGGATTTTGAAAAGGAATTTAATGAGATCTATCCGGATATCGAAGTGACCGATTTTAAGGAAAGCGTACAGGGCATCATCGGAGTCGTAAAACTCGGTATAAAGGCGGTTGCGGTAGTGATCGGACTGCTTACGGCACTTATCGTTGCCTTTGTGGAATCACTCATCATACGTACCCAGATAACCAGATCATGGAGAAACCTGGGCGTGAGCAAAGCTTTGGGTTATACATCGGGACAGCTTATTTTTCAGACCATGCTTTCAAATATGCCTGTCGTTATCATCGGTATGATACCGGGAATACTGGCTGCTTCACTCTTTGGAAGTGAAATACTGACGCTGATGTTTTCGATATTCGGATTTAAGAAAGCAACGTTCCTTATTAATCCTCCCACATACGGGGTAGCGGCGATCCTCATCCTCGGTATTGCAATGCTGACATCAGCGTTTATCGGAAGGAGGATCAGATCATTGGAGCCTGTAAAGATGATAACGGAAGAATAGTGAATTATGCTATAATCATAAAAGGGCGGTCAGGGAGACTGCCCTTACAGGAGAATTTTGATGCATTACAGATGTCTCATCGTTGAAGATGAAACAGAACTTGCTGAAATGACGGCAGAATACTTTCAGATGTTTGAGGTCTCTACGCAGTATGTAAAAAGCGCAGAGGCCTGCTTTGATTTTTTTAAGGAAAACACTGCTGATATCGTTCTGCTTGATATAAACCTGGGTGACGGCTCGGGATTTGAGGTATGCAAGAGGCTCCGCGAGGAGTATGACATCCCGATCCTTTTTATCAGTGCGCGTCAGAGTGATGATGATGTTCTGATCGCATTATCGATAGGCGGGGATGATTATATCAAAAAGCCCTACAGCCTGTCTGTGCTCCTTGCCAAGGTCAAAGTCATATTAAAGAGGCTGGATCATTCCGGAGATACGCTTTATAAAGAAGGCTCTGATAACGGCGTTGAATTATCATCGGATGGAGGAGAGGATATAAAGGACGGGTCGGAACGCCTGATCATGGATCCCGATACGATGTCTGCGATACTTGACGGAAACAGGATACCTCTTAAAGCAAAGGAATATGCGCTCCTTGACTGTCTGTATAAATATGCCGATACGATCGTAAAAAAGGAAGTGCTATTTGATGAGGTCTGGGGCGATACGTTTTTCAGTGACAGCACATTAAATGTTCACATCCGAAAACTCCGTGAGAAGCTCGAAAAAGATCCCAACGAACCTGAACTTATTAAGACCGTCTGGGGTACAGGATATTTCCTGAGATTAAAACACGACGATAAGGACGGTACGACCTGATGCGGATCCGAGATCTTTACATTGTATTTGTCCTTTTCATGCTTTTTATACTGGGAGTGTTCTTCGGGATTAATAAACAATCCAAGTACAGCTACCGGGATATCGTGTATTATAACGACCAGCTCTATCGCATTGAGGACGAGATAAATAACGGCAAAAACCCCGGAGATATAGAGGAAGAGTACGGATGCGTGCTGGTTTTTTCAAAGGAACTGGACGATCCTGTACTTTCACAGCTTTACCGTCAAAATGCCTTTGTCCTTGATCTTAGCAGGGACGGTGAATATATAGGCAAGGTCGCCTGGCTTGATAAACATGAAGAATACGATAATCTGGGCAAGGCATTCTTCAGGGCAGCTATCATTATGTGGGTACTGATATTCATACTCGTCACCGTGATCATGCTGGCCATCTATTATTTCATGATCAAACCCGTCAGAGATCTTAAGAGTTTTGCTCAGGAAATAGCCAAAGGAAATCTTGATACCAAAATCCCCATCACAAAGAACAATCCATTCATCAGCTTCACGGAGACCTTTGACCTCATGAGGGAGGCACTTAAGGACTCCCAGAAAAGACAGATGGAATCGGAGATAGCAAGGAGGGAACTCGTCTCCTCCTTAAGCCATGATATCAAGACTCCCGTTGCCGTAATAGAAGCCACATGCGAGGTCATGGGGATAGGCCAGCATAGAAAACTCGATGCGGCGTTAAATAAGGAAAATGCCGACTCGGAAATCAAAGAGATAAAGGACACGATCGAAAAAATAGATTCGATATCAGCCAAAGCCAAAACAATAAGTTCTCTGATGACGGATGTGATGCACTCGAGTCTGGATGCATCCGAACTGATCGAGGTTACACCGACAGAGGATGATTCGACTCTGCTTGAAGATTACTTCAGGAGCATTAAAGGCTACGGTAATATAATCATAAAAAATAACGTAAGTCCGTGCCTTATCTATATAGACAGACGCAGGATGGAGCAGGTCATAGATAACGTGGTAGGGAATTCGCGTAAATATGCGGGTACCGATATAGAAGTCAGCTTTGATGAAGTCAATGACATGATGATGAGCGACGGCAGATTCGGAAGCTTCATCAGGGTGACCATAAGGGACTTCGGACCCGGAGTCAGCGAAGAGGACCTGCCTTTGATAGCTCAGAAATACTATCGGGGCAGCAACGCATCCTCACAGTCGGGATACGGACTCGGCATGTATCTGGTACGTCTGTATATGGAAAAACAGGGCGGAGGCATGGAGTACTATAACGAGAACGGATTCGTTGTGCGGCTGATGCTTCGCAAAGTCTGAAACCCGGATGGACCTTCGGGACGGGGTTAGTGGACCATTTTCGGATGAGCCTCCGGGACGGGGTTTGTGGTCCATTTTTGTACTTGACACGAAACGTACAGAGGGCGTATAAAAATATTGATGAAGCAAGGGCGCTTCGACCACGGTCGAAGTGCCTTTTTTTGTAGTTGATCACAGCGTCTGAGAATAAATCATATCGCTCTGACGCTTAACTCACATAATGTATCTGAAATGGTAAATGGAGAAAAATGGACGAGATCAGGGAAGAGTGCGGTGTCTTCGGAATATGGAGTAACAGCGGCAAAGGCGCGGCCAGGAAGATCTATTACGGCCTTACGGCACTGCAGCACAGAGGGCAGGAATCAGCCGGAATAGCCATCTGTGACACCTCAAAGGAACGCGGGAACATCCGCCTTCACAAGGATATGGGCCTGGTTGGCGAAGTCTTTGGCGAAGGGGTTCTATCTGAACTTGAAGGCAACATTGGAATAGGCCATGTCAGGTATTCCACAACCGGAGAAAGCAGTCCCAACAATGCCCAGCCCATCGCTTTTCAGTATCTTAAAGGTTCCCTGGCTCTTGCACACAACGGAAACATAGTTAATGCATCAGAACTTAAGGAACAGCTTTTGGAGGACGGAAGCGTCTTTAACGCGACCACCGATTCAGAGGTCATAGCAACATTCATAGCAAAGAACAGGGCCCATACCGGTTCTATAGAAGAAGCGGTCAAGATGACCATTCCTCATTTAAAGGGTGGGTATGCCCTTATCATAATGAGTCCCAGAAAGCTTGTTGCGGTAAGAGATTCGCTGGGACTAAAACCACTTTGTATAGGAAAGACCGAAGACGGTTATGCCATAGCTTCTGAAAGCTGTGCACTTGATTCAATAAATGCGGAATTCATACGGGATGTACTGCCCGGTGAGATCCTTACGGTAAAGGATAATAAGATCATTTCTGATACGGAAGGCTGTATAGATAAAAGCCGTCATGCCCACTGTATTTTTGAATACATATACTTTGCCCGTCTTGATTCTAAACTCGACGGTGTGAGCATATATTCTGCCAGGATAAATGCCGGCCGCGCGCTCGCCAGATCATTTAAGGATAAGGCTGATATCGTTGCCGGAGTTCCTGAATCCGGGATAACGGCAGCCATGGGATTTTCCATGGAATCAGGGATACCATATACCAATATTTTCTGCAAGAACAGTTACATCGGACGGACCTTTATAAAGCCCGATCAAAGCGAACGCGAATCGGCAGTACATATGAAGCTGGGTGTGATTTCACAGGCAGTTGAAGGCAGGAGTATTGTGCTCATTGATGATTCGATAGTCAGGGGCACGACCATCGCCAGGCTCATAGACATGTTAAAGCAAAAAGGCGCGAAGAGTGTCCATGTGAGGATATGTTCGCCGCCTTTTTTGCATCCGTGCTATTATGGAACGGATGTGCCCGATGAAGGACAACTGATCGCAAAAAAAATGACAACGGAGCAGATACGCGATATGATAGGAGCGGATTCACTGGAATACATGAAGATTGAGGACCTCGAGAGCATGACGGGGGATCTTGCGCTGTGCAAAGCCTGTTTTGACGGTAATTATCCGACAGCGCATTAATATGTAAAAATCTTTATAAAGCCGAAAAAAAAGGACGAGGTACTTTCTGGGGAAAAAGGACAATGAACAGGATAAAAAGGAAAATCATTTTAGAGGACGGTAGCGAATATGAAGGCTACGCCTTCGGAAGCGAGAGCGAAAAGTTGCTGGAGCTAGTGTTCAACACATCCATGGCGGGTTACCAGGAGATTCTGACAGATCCGTCATATACCGGGCAGGCAGTTGTAATGACATACCCCGTGATAGGAAACTACGGGATCAATGACGATGACATGGAGACAAAGAGGCCTTCAATAGGAGCCATGATAGTCAGGGAGTATACGGATACGCCCTCTAATTTCAGATGCAGCGGAACTCTGTCCGATTTTATGAAAAAGCATGATATCGCAGGTGTATACGGGATAGACACGCGCAAACTCACCATGAAGATACGTAATTACGGCAGTTGTAAAGCCATGATCACATCGGTTGACATAACAAAGGACAAGGCCCTTAAGCAGCTGCAATATTTTGAATATCCGACTGATCATGTAAGGAACGTCAGTACCACCGCGATGTGGCAGACCGACAACATGAACGAAGAAGGACTGCTCCATGTGGCCGCCATAGACTGCGGCATCAAGCTTAATATAGTAAGGGAACTTGTCGCGCATGGATGCAAAGTGAGCGTTTTGCCCTACAACACAACTCCTGATAAGATCGACAGACTGAAACCCGACGGAGTCTTTATATCCAACGGTCCCGGGGATCCCGCGGATGTTAAGGAAACGATAGAGCTTATCAAAGGCATAAAGGGAAGATATCCGATATTCGGGATCTGCCTCGGGCATCAGATGCTGTCCATTGCATACGGCGCAAAAACATATAAACTTAAATTCGGGCACAGGGGAGGCAATCATCCTGTTAAAGATCTTAGGACCGGAAGGATAGATATAACGTCTCAGAATCATTCCTATGCGGTTGACATAACCAGCCTTGAAGGGACCGGACTTGAGGTTTCGCATATCAATATCCTGGATGATACCGTTGAAGGAGTCAGACATGTAAGTGATCCTTCATTCGGAATACAGTATCATCCGGAGGCATGTCCCGGTCCGTGTGATGCTGTGCACCTGTTTGACAGGTTCATTGAGATGATGAAGGGAGGGTCAGCAATTGCCTAAACGTACTGATCTTAGGAAGATCCTGATCATAGGATCCGGCCCAATTGTTATAGGACAGGCTGCGGAGTTTGACTATGCCGGTACACAGGCGTGTCTGGCTCTTAAAGAAGAAGGATATGAAGTAATTCTTTGTAATTCTAATCCGGCAACTATAATGACCGATCCTGATGTGGCTGATAAGGTCTATATGGAACCTCTGACATTAGAGTATCTGGCCAAGATCATCAGGTATGAGCGTCCCGATGCCCTGCTTCCCGGAATAGGCGGACAGACAGGACTTAACCTCGCCATGAAGCTGCACAATAAGGGCGTCCTAAAGGAGTGCAATGTCGAACTCCTGGGGACTGATTTTGAGAGTATAGATATGGCGGAGGACAGGGAGCTTTTTAAAGAACTCTGTATGAGGATCGGTGAACCCATACTGCCTTCGGGTCTTGCTAACAGTATGGAGGAAGGAATTCAATCTGCCAGAGAGATAGGATATCCGGTCGTTATAAGACCGGCTTTTACCCTTGGCGGCACCGGCGGAGGCTTTGCCGATGATGAAGCAGAATTAAGGACGATACTTAAAAACGCTCTGGAGCTTTCTCCTGTCGGACAGGCTCTTATCGAAAAGTCTGTTAAGGGATTTAAGGAGATAGAATACGAGGTAATAAGGGACGATAACGATACTGCGATAACCGTATGTAACATGGAAAATATCGACCCAGTTGGAGTTCACACGGGGGATTCCGTTGTCGTGTGCCCGTCCCAGACACTGACCAACAGGGAGTATCATATGCTCCGCAACAGTGCGCTTAAGATAATACGTGCACTTAAGATAAAGGGCGGATGCAATGTTCAGTTCGCTCTGGATCCGAAGTCATTTGACTATTATCTGATTGAGGTCAATCCGCGTGTTTCACGTTCATCCGCACTGGCATCCAAGGCATCAGGTTATCCGATCGCCAGAGTGTCTGCCAAGATCGCAGTGGGCTATAATCTCGATGAGATCATGCTGGCCAATACCCCGGCATCATTTGAGCCTTCACTTGACTATGTGGTGACCAAACTGCCGAGGTTCCCTTTCGACAAGTTCACTGATGCATCAAATACGTTGGGCACACAGATGAAGGCCACGGGAGAGGTCATGAGTGTGGGACGCAGCATGGAAGAGAGCCTGCTTAAAGGCATCAGATCCCTGGAGATAGGAATCAAACATCTGTATCTTAAAAAATTTGATGATACGGACTCCGACTCGCTGCTTGAATACATCAATGAAGGACGTGACGACAGGATATATGCCGTAGCTGAACTTCTCAGAAGAAAAACTGACATAGATGTCATATACAGGGCGTCGTATATAGACCCGCTGTTCTTAAACGTGTTTAAAAACATAGTCAATATGGAGGAAAGGATACGGAACGCTGGCAATGATGCGGATCATGAGACACTGCGGGATGCCAAGCGCATGGGCTTTTCGGATGAGGAGATAGCACGTCTTCGGGGTATGACACCCAGGATGATCTATGACATCCGGAAAAAGGCAGGAATATTCCCTGTTTACCGGATGATCGACAGCTGTGCTGCTGAGTTTGAAAGCTATATTCCGTATTTTTATTCTACATACGAAGATGAAAACGAATCCCGGGCAGGAGACAGGGAAAGCATCATCGTTCTGGGCTCAGGACCTATAAGGATAGGTCAGGGTATCGAATTTGATTATTCGTCCGTCCACGCCATCAAGACGATCAGGGAGTCGGGGTATGATGCCGTCATAATAAACAACAACCCCGAAACCGTTTCGACCGACTATACCACATCCGACAGACTTTACTTTGAGCCACTGTGCATAGAGGATGTGATGAACGTGATAGAGCACGAAAAACCTAAGGGTGTGATAGTCACTCTGGGCGGTCAGACCGCGGTCAATCTCGCTGATGCGCTCAATGAATATAATGTTCCGATCATAGGCACCGGGACTGAGGCGATAGACAGAGCCGAGGACAGGGATCTGTTTGAAAAACTGCTCGAGAACCTTGATATTCCCGAACCTAAGGGTCGCGCAGTCACGAGTATCGAAGACGGTATAAAGGCAGCCGGAGAGATAGGCTATCCCGTGTTGGTACGGCCTTCCTTTGTTCTGGGCGGCAGAGCCATGCAGATCGTATCCAAGGAAAAGGATATGGAGAATTATTTAAAGACTGCGGTTGAAGTCGACGAGAGCAAGCCTGTGCTCGTTGATAAATACATCAGGGGACGCGAGGTCGAAGTGGATGCCGTGTGTGACGGATCGGATGTATTCGTGCCCGGTATTATGGAACTTGTGGAGAGGACCGGTGTTCATTCCGGAGATTCTATCAGCGTTTATCCGCCGTTCAGTATTTCGGATAAGGTCAAGGGAACTATCCTCGGATATGCCAAGAGTCTGGGCCTGGGTATCGGGATAATAGGACTTTTTAACATACAGTTCATAGTGGATGAAAATGATGATGTATTCATCATTGAGGTCAATCCCAGATCGTCGCGTACGGTACCGTTCCTGTCCAAGGCAACGGGTTACTCCCTGGCGGATATAGCGACCAAGGTCATGCTCGGACACTCTCTTAAGGAACAGGGGATATTTACTCTTTATCCCGAGGAGAAAAAGAGATGGTATGTCAAGGTGCCTGCTTTTTCATTTGCCAAGTTAAAGGGAATGGATGCGTATCTGAGCCCCGAGATGAAGTCTACGGGTGAAGCGATAGGATACGACGATACTCTGCACAGAGCGATGTATAAAGCTCTTATCGCATCGGGCATTAATCTTCCGAATTACGGCACAGTACTGGTAACGCTCGCCGACGAGGATAAGGAAGAAGCGCTTCCTCTGGTCCGGAGATTCTATGAACTCGGATTTAATATCGAAGCCACGACGGTCACCGCACAGTACCTCAGAGTCCATGGCATCAAGACCAAACTGCTTCATAAGCTTTCGGAAGGTTCTGACGAGATGCTGAACTCCATAAGATCCGGATACGTGAGCTACATAGTTAACACGCGTGCAATTTTATCGGGGCTTCACTTTGAGGACGGTGTGGCCTTAAGACGGTGCGCTATAGAAAATAATGTAACCATATTTACATCGCTGGATACGGTCCGCGTATTGCTCGATGTCTTAGAGGAGTTGACCATCAAGGTCTCACCGATTTTTAAATAATTAAAAAAAGTAGTTGACAAGATTGTATGATTGTATTATTGTATACACAAGCAATGGCGCTTTGGATTATTCCAAGGCGCTTTTTCCTTTTCCTTAGCATGCAAAGCAATGGGGCTTTGAACGATAAGTTCGAGGCCCCATTTTCTTTGCAAAGCAAATATACAGGAAAAAACCAAGGAGGAGTTAAACAATGGAAAAGATACCTGAGAT
>JAILAN010000082.1 GCA_024681595.1 Lachnospiraceae bacterium | reverse complement strand
TTTTTCGAATCAGATATAAAGGTGGAAGTAGAAAAACCGAAACCGACAGGACGACGTGGCCGAAAAAGAAAAGCGAGCAAATGATGCTCGCCAGGATGTCGATAAGTAGTTTTAGTGGAACTAATTCAGGAAGTTAACGATCTTGGTTCTCTCTGCCATACACAGCCTCGATTCTTACAAAAATTCAAATATGTAATAAATACTTACAGTATTATAATTCCGTAACTATGAATTTTCAAGTATCCGTTATAAGATGGGCTCATAAAGAAAAATGAAGGAGCAAAGGAGGCCGATATCATGGATTTTTTGGAACTTGCAAAGAACAGATACTCGGAGCGCTTTTTTGACAGCCGCCCCGTGGAGCAGGAAAAACTGGATAAAATACTGGAGGCGGGAAGGGTCGTGCCTACGGCTTGCAACTATCAGCCACAGAAATTTTATCTGATCCGAAGCAGGGAGGGATTGGAAAAGCTAAAGACCGTAACGCATTTCCATTACAATGTACCGTTGATGATCCTGGTCTGTTATGATGCCGGAGAGGTTTGGACGAATCCTGGAGACAGATACTACAGGAATTACAATTCGGGCGAGCAGGATGCAAGCATCGCCGCTACCACAATGATGTATGAAGCGGAAGAGATTGGGGTGCATACGATATGGATCAGGGGATTTGATTCAAAGACGGTTGTAGATACCTTTGAATTACCTGAAAACATGATTCCCGTCATGATGCTTGGACTTGGATATCCAAATGAGAAAGCGCAGCCAAACGCATGGCATTACAAGAGAAGACCCATCGAAGATTACGTATTTGAACTTTAACGAACGGAGGAACGATCAATGAACAGAGTATGCGGAATTTTAGGAATTACAAAACCTGTGGTACAGGCTCCCATGACGTGGATCACTTCACCGGAACTGGCAGCGGCAGTATCTAATGCAAGGGGACTCGGTGTCCTTGGATTTAATGCCGGATTTGAAACAGGAAAGGCTACGCCTGAAGAAACGGCGGAGGAGATGAGAAAAGTCATCCGTAAAACAAAAGAACTGACGGACAGACCATTTGGCATGAATGTCATGACTTCAGCCTTTGACGGTGCAGGATTTTCCAAGGCGACCATAGAGGTGTGCAAAGGCGAAGGGGTCAAGGTTCTGGTTGCCATCGGAGCGTTGGATACTGAGCAGATCAAAGAATGGAAAGATGCCGGATTTAAAGTGATCTATCGCGACATGTATCCTACTGTCGCATCTGCTAAAGCAGCAGAAGAAGCGGGTGTGGACGTGATTGTTGCGACGGGATGTGACGAGGGCGGCGGTATGCCGGTCGAGGCAACCGGAACAATGGTCAAAACAGCTTTAATGGCAGATGCCGTCAGCATTCCGGTACTAGCTGCGGGCGGCATTGTCAATGAAGCGATGGCAAAGGCAAGTGCCTGCGTCGGTGCGGAAGGTGCCTATGCAGGAACACGTTTTGTCCTTTCAAAGGAATGCAGGGCAGCACAGGCAACAAAGGATGACATTCTGAATACCGGTGCTGATGATCTGATCGTCCTGACGGAAGCTGATGGTTACGTTAAATGGAGATGCACGCCTCACAAGGTGGCAAAAGAAGCTGTTGAACAAAACAATCAGGGCAACATGAAACCGTCCACAGGCAGTTTTTATCATGGAATGCTCAAGGGTGACCTGGAGGCAGGCATCAATACGGTATCCAGTGCTGCAAGTCTGATCAGATCGATCGACTCCTGTGAGGATATCGTTAATGAACTGGCAAGAGGATATGGCTGTTAAGGAGGTAGGAAGATGCATTTTACCGGAACCGTATACAGAAATCCGTATTGGCCGACATGGCCGCTTCTGGAAATAACACAGGGGTGCACCCATAACAGATGTAAGTTCTGCACGATGTACAGGGACGTGCCGTTTAGAATGTCACCGATGGAGTGGATCGAAGAAGACTTAAAAGAGATCGCGGAAAGCGACCCGGGTGCAAAGACGATCCAGCTATTGTCGGCTAATCCGCTCTGTATGACATATGAGAAACTGGCTCCGATATTTGAGATGATAAATAAGTATCTTCCGAAGATGGAGTACATATATGCCTCGACTAGGATCACCGATATCCGAAATAAAACCGTTGAAGAACTTAAGAGCCTTAAGGAAATGGGGCTTCGTGAGATATCTCTCGGTGTGGAGAGCGGAGACGATTGGACACTCGATAGGATAAACAAAGGATATCATGCCTCGGATATTCTGGAACAGTGCCATAAGCTTGAGGAGGCAGGGATCGATTACTGGATGACTTTCTTAAATGGCGTGGCAGGTAGGGAGCATAGCCATGAACATGCTGTTAATTCTGCAAAGATATTCAGCCGCTGTAAGCCAGTGCTTGTAGGAACCGGAGGGCTGACATTATTTCCGGGTACACCGCTTATTGACGAGGCCGAAAGAGGAGAATTCGACCCGTTATCAGAAAAGGAAATGTTGGAAGAATTAAAAATATTTGTAGAGAACTTAAATTGTGATTGTTCGTTTATTACGCATCACACAGTATCAGGAAAGAATCTCACCGGTACGGATTTTTTAAAACGTAAGGATCAGATTATTGCTTCGCTTGACCATGAGATCAAACACGGGGATCTTAACAGGATGGCTGTGATCAGACAGAGCAAGAGAACATTGTAAGGAGTGATGCCGTACTCAAGAATGAGTCTTTTTCTTGGCTTTGACTTAACAAACGATAGTAATTAATACCGGAAGTTATGATATGTGTGCTTGACACAAATACTCCTATATCGTAATATAAAACTACGATATAGGAGTATTTAATTATGAAGACAAATGGTGGATTTCTTGTTACAAAAATAAAACAGCTGGGTGATCGTATATTTGAAAGGATACTGGCAGAAAAAAACATTGATGCATTTAACGGAGCTCAGGGA
>JAILAN010000071.1 GCA_024681595.1 Lachnospiraceae bacterium | reverse complement strand
CAACATGATCCTGACGGAAGGACTTGTCCTCCAGGACGAGGCTATCTGGCGCAAGTTCATCGAAAGGGACATCATACAGAAGAACAACGCTGCGGAGCTTTATTTTGAGGAAAAGGATATAGAGGGCTTTGTTGAAAAGCTCGAGAGCCTCTATCCGGACATCGAATACGTAAACAAGCTCATGACACACACATGGGGCCAGAAGGTCGTAAGGTTCTATGATCCTGACGGGAACCTGATCGAAGTCGGCACCCCGATGTAAATGCCCGTAAAAATCACTCAGAGGGGTCAAATTTCGATTTTTCCACTATCAGGCATAGAAGTAATGTAAAAACAGGAAGGATGTAAGTACGTGCTTAAAATGCTGTTATATATCATATCGATCATAGCAAACGCTGTGTACTTCGTCATTTTGCGGATGGATTTATACACAGATACATATCATCTGCCCGACGGGGAGATGGGAGTGCATCACAGAAGTCCGATAGACAGCCTTTATACGGCCGACAATCCGGCGCTTTTATACCTGCAGCTCGCCCTTATGCTTGCAAGTGCTGTAACCAGCCTGTTAATGCTGTTTGGGGTAAAAAGCCATGCCGTAAAGGTGATCCAGATCGCATCAACGATAGGCTCAACAGCTATGTTTATCATAATTCTGATATATGCGGGATATTTTGTACATCCGCACTATTAAAGGAGATAGGAATGAAAGAGGATTACTTAAAAAAGCTGCGGCTTTGCGGATTGTTTGGAATCGGGAAATTTTTATCTTATCTTGTAGGAGTTTTGTTTGCGCTTCTGTACGTCATTGTTCCGTTTACGGCTGAAGCGGCAGAAGATAACGCAGAGCAGAGCCGGAGGGTGCGGGTCGGATGGTATAATTCCGAACACTTTCAGGAGGGTGACGCCGAATTAACACGAAAAAGCGGATATTCCTACGAATATCTTCAGAATATAGCGAACTATGCCGGATGGGAGTATGAATATATACCGGGTGGATGGTCAGAACTATATGATGCCCTGATAAATGGAGATATCGACGTGCTGGCCGGCGTTTCTTATACAAAAGAGCGGGAGTCTCTCATGGATTTTCCCGCATATGAGATGGGTCTTGAATCCTACTATATCTACAAGAAGGCCGATAACGAGGAAATCAACGGCACGGATCCAACCTCGCTTAACGGGAAGCGTGTAGGAACTCTGAAAAACAATCTGATGACCGACTATTTTGAGTCGTGGATGGATAGTAGCGGTGTGAATTGCGAAGAGGTTTTGTTCGAAGACTTTCAAAGCAGGGATGAAGCATTTGCGGACGGAAATATTGATGCAATTATAGCAGTGAACAATAATGTGGCTTCCAATTCCGGAATAACTCCGGTTGTGATGGTTGGGGAATCATCCTATTACCTCGTAGTGACGAAGAGCAGGGATGATCTGCTCGACGAACTTAACAATGCGCTTGCCACACTCAAAGAGAGCAATCCATATTTTATCCAGAGCCTTCAGATCAAGTATTTTAACCATACGGCAGTAAATGCTGCCTTATCCCACAAAGAGAACGAATGGATAAAGAATCATAACGTTATCCGGGTGGGCTATATCGACGACTATTTGCCGTATTGCAGCGGGGGCGCGGACAAAGAAGCCGGTGGCATTATTACGGACATCTTTCTCAAGTGGCAGGAACAGCTTGGTCTGTCGGAGCAGGTCAGTATTGAATACAAAGCATATCCACGCTATACAGAAATGACAGATGCCCTCATGTCAGGGGAGATTGATGCTGCGTTTCCGGTATATGACAGCATATGGAATTCTGAGGCGCAGGGAATCGTCCAAACCAATAACCTGGTGGATTTCGGTGTCTGTCTGGTTTACCGCGGTGAGTATAATGACACTTCTACCACCGGGCGGATTGCTGTTTCAAGTCAGAGCGCATTTCAGAGTGATTTCGTGGCTGAAAACTATCCTGAGAGTGAGGTATATATCGTAGACACAGTGGAGGATTGTCTGGATGCGGTAAAGCAGGGTAAAGCAACCTG
>JAILAN010000023.1 GCA_024681595.1 Lachnospiraceae bacterium | reverse complement strand
AAGGAGGTATGCACATGTATCCGGCACCGGCTTAACATTCTCCGGTACTATGAATGTAAGTCCCTGGCTAATGATAAGTGCGGTACATAATACGGCAAGCACGATCCATTCCCGACTGCTGAGTGCCTGTGACCATCTGAGAGCGCAGACAATGCTGTAGAACAGCCAAGCAAAAACGATGCCAGACACAATATCCTGTACGACCTCTCCCGACCACAGGATCCACAGCACGACATTTGATACTGAAAACAGAAAGGTTCCGACGAGATAACCCATCGGCAGGCGTGTGCGTCGTTTTACAGCCGAATTGATCGTTGCCGCCGTAACTAAAAACAGTGCCGCTTCCCCTATTTCATTAGCAGCAAACGGCATTCTCGACTCGGGTCTCATCAGGTCATATATAAGCCAGTACAGATCCGTGAGAAGAAACAAGCTGTAACTGAAGGATAAAAACACTGCGGTAAGATTTCTCGCACTTTCACCGATCAGCTTTATCGAGGGCATCAGCAAAACAGCAAAAGTCACGATCTCTATTGATACGGATATAATGGATATCTGTATTACCGTCATAGATCCTGTTCCTTTTCCTTATATTTTCTATAGTGTTGGCACAGAAGCGTTACCGCGATCCCGAGAATGAAAAACAGGACGGCGATCAGCACATATCCGACTGTCGGAACGGCAAGTATCATGCTCCCGTACTGCTTAACGGGTGTCTGTTCTGATACCGCCTCAAGTGCCGGGATGTTGAAGGCAACGATTATAACTAACAGGATGCATGATAAACAGGCAGCACATTCCTCAATGAGCTTCCTTCGCAGTCTCTTTATATCCGTATAGATATCGCGACGCCTGTTTATTTCTTTTATCTGATCCTTAATATCGCGCATCGTCTATCCCCATCCCTTCCAAGGTCTTCTTAAGGCTCTTCTTGCCACGCTCTATGAGGTTATATACCTGACGGATCCGCAGCCCCATCGCCTTAGCGATCTCCTCATAAGTAAGCCCCTCGATATATAAAAGCATCAATGCCCTGCGGTAATCCGGCTTTAAGGACGACAGGGCTTTGTAGAGCGTTTTATTCTGTTCATCCTTAAGGAGAGCAGATTCCGGTGTATCAGCATCCGATATGGTCTCTTCCTCAAGCGGTACAGCTTCCATCTTATGCCTTCTGATATGCATAAGGGCGTTGTTCCTTGCGATCGCATACAGCCAACTTTTAAAACTTCCGTTTTTCCCTATTTCAAAGTCCGGCTTATCGACCGCGAGCTTCGCAAAGGTATCCATCATCAGCTCTTCGGCATCTTCCTCATTCTTCACATAGCTTAAAAGAAACAGATATAAACCATCCCTGTATGCAGTAAGCAGTGCTTCCAGATCCCTGTCATCATATTCGGTTATGTATCGCAGGTATATCTCTGCTGCGTTTGGAAGGTCGTTCATCCGTTGGTTTCGTTTCCGTAAAGTGTTGTAATTCTTCACCAAGTTGTTTCAGTTTCTAGGATTGTGTCGGCAATCTGCCGAAACCGCCGATCGGCAGATTGGCGAATTGGCAAATTCTCTTGCCTTCTGCGCATTATCTATCGCGTGTTGCTTCGCCTGTTCCTTATAATCAGGATGATCTTCTTTGTATTTTTCTATCAGTTCTACTTTGGAGTGAACCCAAGCTGAACTTTCCTCTCGTGACCTGTCTCTGGGATATGATCCGATCTGCTCTTCGATAATCCTGGAAATATAAGCATCCTCATAGGCTTCAATGTATCTGTTCTTTTCTGCTTCAGGCATATCTGCCTGCATAATAAAGCTATAATAATCTCCACCTTCCAGAATATGTTTATCCAGTGCCTCCATAGTCTGCTCTCTATCTCCAACTCCGGACATATGTTGCTTCCAGGAATGGCCTTTCAGCATAAGTTCTAATTGATCTTCTTCTGCCATGTCCATTTTTCGGGCAGTATATTCTTCGCGGGTTTCTCCCTTTGCTTTTGCGTTCCATCGTTTTGCGTCCAACGCATCCTGAACCATTTTCATTAAATCCAGATAACTTTCGAATTGCACGAAAGTCGGTATAATTCTGTTTGGGTCTAAAAGAGGATGAATTGAAAGATTTTCCAAGGGAATGGTCTCATCTCCGTTTTTGATCTCCAGATATTTTGAAAGTAACGGATTAACAGTAAAGTAAGTATCTTTATCGGTATCTTCAACCCATTTTCCGCGGACATCCAGGGTTCCGTTAGCCAAAAGCATAAATAATAGTTGATAGAAGTCTCCCTCAAAAGAATAATCTGTGTATTGTTTGGGAATTCCTTCAAAGATCATCCGGGGGAGCTTGAGCGCTTCGCACATCTTATCGATCACTTCTATTCCGGGAACCATTTTTCTTGTTTCATATTTACGTATGGAAACCGGATGGATTCCCGTAATATTTGCCAGTTCATTTGAAGTGATGCCATAAGCTTCACGTAGTTTCTTAATTCTCTCTGCGATATCCATGATCTGTCATCTCCCTGATAGGCGAAAAATGCTTTGTTTACAAGCATTATAACATGTTGGTAGCGAAATGACTACATGGCAATACACAGACCGGTTCGAAAGGAACCCGGCGTTTCCCGGAAACGGATGTCGCCGATACCAAAGAAGGTTTATTAAAGACACCTGAAAACGGGAGGAT
>JAILAN010000193.1 GCA_024681595.1 Lachnospiraceae bacterium | reverse complement strand
CCACCATAATGAAACTTCATGTCTTTATCCTCGTATAAGTAATTCTTATAAATTCTATCATACATGATAAAATCCTGCTAAGTATTATGAAAACACAATAAAAAAGGAGGGCAGGTCTTCTATGTTCCATTTACCAAATCGCTCATCCATATCTTCGGGATCTTTTAAGCTTAAAAGAGCACCTTCAATGAAGATGCTCTTCTTTGCTTTATTCGTATTTGCTTTATTGATCGTATCCCAGTTCAGTGCCGGCTCTGCATAGGCCTAAGTAGCCGTTACTGTCAAAAAGATCAACTCGTCCTGCAGGGATCGTTACCTTCAAAGGTATGCCTGTATGGCCCTTTGACAGGAATGAAGCTTTTATAGTTACGTCAGGGCGCTTTATCATAGCTTCCTTTAGCCGCTTTGGGCCCTAAAGCTGCTTGATCCAAAGGCAGCAAAAGGGGTAAAGCCTCCGTTTATGGGAGTTGGTGCCATACCGGCTCCGCTATTTGCAGTTGCAGCATTATCTGCCTGTGAAATGCGAAAAATAGACTGCATATTATCTCTGGCTTTTGTAAATGCAGCAATATCTTCCTCGCTGGCCTCGATATATTTATCCCGTATCAACTGTCCTTTGAGGTTTTCAAATCCGATATATCCGGTCTCATCACAGTATGAACTCAGGTCGGCCTTACAGTATTTCGGTATCGTCAATGAGCGATTTTCAACTTTATGGATATATTTTATGGTTACAGGAACGCCCACGGATACAAGTTCAGATATCTTATCATAAGTATCCTTTTTAAAGCTTGTTAAGATACCCATATCAAGAGTTAATCCCGAATTGTATGATCCAGTAAACAGAGCAAATTCTTCACTACTACCTGTAGATGCAAGCCTATCTTTGGCTGACAGAAACTTATTAATTGTATCTTCCAATTGCTTATTAGCTTCTTCCTGTTTCTTAGCATAAGGATCTTCAGGTTCTGAAGGGGCTTCAGGTTCGGAAGTAACATTATCGCTTGGTGGTAGCGAAGGAGGGACAATCGAGTTTTCAAAATCTATTTCCGGTTCGGGCTCGGGCTGACTGGGCTGAGGATCGTTATCAGCGCTTGAATCTGACCAAAGTGCATAAATAGTTGTACTTACATCAAACACAGTATCATTTGCATATACCTGTGAACCATTTTCAGTGGCTGTATGCCATCCTATAAAATTGTGTCCTTCATATGAAGGTTCCGGAAGAGAGGTCAATCTCCCGGTTTCATCAGTTGTAGCAGATGTGGGATCGCAACTTCCTCCATTCGGATCAAAGGTGATCGTGAATGTTGTGGCAAATGTTTTAACAGGAGCTATACCTCCTGCTATCCCCCATACAAGCGATAGTGTTAATGCAATTGATATGATTCTTTTGAGTCCTGCTTTCATGTTGTTTCCTCTGATTTCGCTAATAAAAAATCCCATAAATCAGCTCCCATGGCTCGATGTTACAGGCGTTACCTTAATTATTTCCCACCTTTTGATTTTATATCACCGGATGTTGGGGAGGCAATTGTCGGCTATCAGATTTTCATAAAAGGTTCTGTATTATTATCTCCTGTCTTATTGATCAAACCCGAGTTCTACTGTACTATTGAACAAAGACTTCCTATTCCCTGTATCTCGCAACGGATCTCGTCACCACTTTTCAGATATAGCGGCGGCTTCATTCCCATTGCAACTCCGCCCGGAGTCCCGGTTGCAATGATTGTTCCCGCCTTCAGCATCATTCCCTGAGACAGCTCAGATATGGCTTCCTCAACAGAGGTTATCATGTATCTTGTGTTACTATTCTGCCTCATTTCGTTATTAACATAGCAGAAAATATCAAGATTGTGGACATCTTCTATCTCATCAGCAGTAACAATACAAGGTCCCATGGGCGTGTATCCATCAAGACTTTTACCTCGATACCACTGCTGGTGTTTGAGCTGAATGTTTCTCGCACTAACGTCATTGATGATCGTATATCCAAGTATATAGTCAGCTGCTTCATCTGCCGGAACATTTAAGGCATCCTTTTTTATGATCACTCCCAATTCAACTTCATAATCCAGGCTATCCACAAAATCATACAACGGTATTATACCATCCGGATCATTTGCCTTATTGACTCTTTTAGAAAAATATACAGTATCTTTCTTCTTTGTAAAATCCAAAACGTCAACTGTCTCTTCAATATGTGATCTGTAATTGACTCCCAGACAGATAACGTCCTGAAGAGGGACAGGTATAGGCGCTTTAATTATGAATTCACGCTCTATTTCTTTTGGGGTGTCTTTTTCAATCAGACTTGAGATTATAGGGCTCATTTCATCAAAGTGCCGGATAAGCTCATTCATATCATTTACACTGATCCCCAACGAATCCAAAGTTACCGGGCTGCCGGATTTTCCTTCAACCGCAACATACTGTCTGTTTCCCGATTCTACAGTAAATAGCCTCATATCTTTCTCTCCTTCACACCGGCATTTGCATAAACTCATCTATTGCTTTCAATACAGGCTCAGCGTATTTCTTTTCTCCAAAAAGCCATTGTTCATGCTGCATGTCAAATTCCCTGATATCGGGATCATAAAAATATTTTTTATAGCGTTTGAGATACTTCTCGCCCATCTTGCTGGCATATATGAAATGGGCTTTTGTGTGTTCCACATTTATCTTATCATCCAGATGAGTGAGAAGATCAGTGTAATATTCATTTTTGATGGATTCCGGGTTGAATTTTGAAAAGCATGACATAAACTTATCGGCAACTTCATCATCCATCAAAAAAATCTTCTTCAGGAGATTCTTGGTCTTCTCCTGCTTTCTTTCACCTTTGGTGAAGCTGGTAAGAAGAGGAACTACCAGCATAGACTGCAGCTTTGCTGATATCCTGCCGCTCTGATCAAGATCCGGGCTTCCGAAGATCCCATGATCTATATGAACATTCCTTCTCTGGATCAATTGCCCCACAAAGCTTGAGCCGAGAGAAGATCCCAGCGCCGCATCTATCCTTCCTCCATGATTATCAATGATATATTTCTCTATCTTTTCAGTGACTGTTATCATGTCGGGAAAAACATCATCGCTTCCATCGAATCCGTCATAATTAACACATATAAGGTGGTATTTTCCGGACAGAGCGTCAAAAACATTACAGAAATTAGTCTGCCAGTCACAACACGTTCCCGGAAGAAGCATCATCTTTTTCTTGTTTTCATTTCCATATTCTTCAAATTTCATCATTATCCTCCCACATCAGTTTTTCAATAATCCTAATCGTTTTTTCACGCATGTATTTAAGTTCATCATCTTGAAGCATGTGATCCATATATGCATGGCAATAATTTTCCATAAGTTGTATCGAAATATTCATCCGTTCCCAGGAATGGCCTTTCTTTTTTATATCATCAGGTAACATCTCATAGAGTCCGCAAAGAGTTTTCTTTGTAAAGTCGGCATAAAGCTTTCTCACATCATCATCGCTGTGCCGTAACCCTTCAAGTTCTTCATGAAAAGCCCGGTATTCGATATGAATCCGTTCAAAAGCAGTAAGTATACCTGATATATCATCACTTAAAAAATCTTCCTCATTTACCCCCGCAATATCCTTTATATTTTCAAACGAAAATGTAAGCGTAGCCAGGAGTAGCTCCTTTTTATTCTTAAAATATCTGTATGCTATTCCTGTAGAAAGACCTGCACTTTTTGCGATTTCATCAACAGTCGTATTGTGATATCCCTTCTCGATATACTGATCGAGTGCCGCTGCCAGAAGCTTTTCCCTGGTTCTGATAGCCCGTTCCTGTATTATTTCCTTATCCGTTCTGCGTTGTGTGAATCCCACGGTTTCTCCTTATAAGTGAGATAATTCTCACTTTTTGATTATAAACGTTCGTTCTATAACTTGTCAAGATACAAAAACGTCAAGGTGGATGGTTGAAACGTGCGCCGCTAGGCGCACGACGTAGAAAACCTCCGGAGGGAATCCGGAGGTTTTCAATGTGTAAAAGGGGAATTTTCGGAATTGCTAATATAAATTATCAATTCACAATCGGTAATGTAAGTATATTGCGTTTGATAGCAAAAATCTATAATTTAATACGCAATTATTGAAACTATCTTGCGGTAACGCGGAAATCAGAGCAATAATGTTTCATTAATACTGGAGAAATCCTTCCGTATCGGCCTGGATCTTCTGGCTGAATTTTTTAACACTGCCGGAGGGTTCATATGAATCATCTTCAAAGAGAAGCTCATGCAGATGACGAACATTACGTGTGAGGTCAGTGGGTATGACACATGAACCCTTCTGGCCAATTGTACCTCCGTTTCTCATGCCCTCAAAAGGAAATCCGTCAGAGACCGTTACTTCATAGTCCGAAGCCACGCTCATCATCTTTATGAAATCTTCGACTGAAAGTGATGTGGATACATTGGGCATGATCGCCTTGGCTGCATCTGAAAGAGCCGAGAACGAAACAGTCTTGGCCTTTTCAAGCATCGCCGTCAGCACATCGCGCTGTCTTTCGGCTCTCTTAAAATCGCTGCCTGCTGTATATCTGATCCTGCAGTATGCGGTAGCCTGCAATCCGTTAAGCGTCTGAAGTCCTGATACCGTGACCGGCGTATACGGGATACCGAGTTCCTGAGACATCATCATGGCATAGTCATTAAGATAAGTTACTTCCTCGTCGGTCAGTTCTATATCAACTCCTCCGAGGCTGTCAACAGCATCGATAAGCCCCCTGAATCCGACCGTGATGTAATCGGTTATATAAAGATCGGTGTTCATATTGAGCATGCTGAGGGCCTGCTCCGGTCCTCCGATCGCATATGCGCTGTTACATTTATTATATGAGTCGTTTCCAAGGTTAAGGTAGGTGTCCCTGAATACGGAGATCAGTTTGACCTCATGGGTCTCCATGTTAATGGAGCAGATCATGATCGAATCCGAACGTGTTCCCTTGCCCAGCTCGCCTTCTCTTGAATCAACACCGAAAAACGCTATATTAAAAAGTCCGCTGTACCGGTCAAAGAGTTCCTTTGAAATAGCTTCTTTGTCAACTGTAGGTTCCGGAGATGTTTCTTCGGTTGACATAACACCGGGCTCGTTGGCATCGGACCCGTTGGCACCGGAACCATTATCACCTGAGCCATTATCTTCAGATAAGTTGTTTACTTCATCAGACCCGTCACCTGAATTGGCAGTCCTGTCGTTTACCGCGATCCTGCTCTGATCCAGATTGACCTTTTGCATCCTGGTCGCTCTCGTAACCCATAACAGTACAAAAACTGCTGCCAGAAGCAGCAGTCCTTCAACAAGGTACAACGCAGCATGTCTTTTCCAGTGTACCCGTTTTTTCTCTCCGCTGCCTTCAGCGGAATTTTGAAGCTCTCCGGCTCCGGTATTTATCTCATCCGTGTTTTTGTGTTCGTTCAATAGTCCTTCGCTCATATCTCCAAAGCGGAAATGTCCTGTACATTTGACACAGGTACTATCCTTATGCCCTGTACATCCTTAAGATCATCCATGCACACCTTAGGAACGATCGCTGTCTCAAATCCCAGCTTCTTAAATTCGTTCACACGCGTGGCTATCATGCCGGCGCTCCTTATTTCTCCGCTCAGTCCGATTTCGCCGACAGCAACTATCTTATCATCTATCGGCTTATTTTTAAAGGATGAAATTACAGCCATTGCAATTCCCAGATCTATGGCCGGTTCGTTTATCTTTATACCACCCGCGATATTGACGTACGCATCGCAGTTTCCAAGCTGCATTCCGAGCCTTTTTTCAAGCACTGCCATGAGCAGATTGACACGGTTAAAATCCGTACCCGTACACTGTCTTCGCGGAATCCCGAAATTTGTCTGACACACGAGTGCCTGTATTTCGATAAGTATCGGTCTCGTTCCCTCCATAGAGCAGGACACGATGCTTCCCGGAGCCCCGACGGGCTTGCCCAGCAGCATATATTCAGACGGATTTCTGACCTCACTCAGGCCGTTTTCCTCCATCTTAAATACGCCTATCTCATTGGTAGAGCCGAACCTATTCTTGACCGAACGAAGTATACGGTATGAGGCGTGTCTCTCACCTTCAAAGTATAGCACCGTATCGACCATATGCTCGAGTACTCTGGGGCCTGCAACAGTTCCTTCCTTGGTGACATGGCCAACAATAAAAATGCTGATGTTTAAGCCCTTGGCGATCTGCATCAGTATGTTGGTGGCTTCCCTTACCTGCGAAACGGAACCCGGAGCAGATGAGATCTCCTCATCGTACATGGTCTGTATCGAATCGATCACTACGACCTCGGGCTTTTGAGCCTTAATGGTCTCCTCGATCACCGATAAAGTATTCTCACACAAAAGGAGCATGTTATCGGTAAAATTCCCTATCCTGCGGGCGCGGAGCTTGATCTGCCTGACAGATTCCTCACCCGATATATAAAGGACTTTGGCTCCATCGCCGGCTATCAGGCGGCAGACCTGCAAAAGGAGCGTTGATTTGCCGATTCCCGGATCACCGCCCACTAAAGTTAAGGAGCCGGCTACCAGGCCGCCTCCCAAAACTCTGTCAAGTTCATCAATATGTGTTGTCCTTCGATCCTCCTGCTGTTCGCTCACCGAATTAAGTGTTACGACTTCGGCATTCCTGCGTGCAGATGAAGAAGTACTCTTCGCAGGCCGAATGACTTTTTCTTCCGTAAAGGTGTTCCACTGTCTGCATCCCGGACACTGTCCCATCCATTTGGCTGATTCGTATCCGCAGTTATTGCAAAAGAACACCGACTTGCTCTTGGCTGGCATTATTTAACTATCTTAACCTCTACCTTTTTATCCTCATCCAGTTCAACGCTGATGCTGAGTTTGCCCGACAGATTCGTCTTGACCTTGCCGGTATCCGTTCCATCTATAAATACGGTATATTCGGTATCCTCCGACAGGCCTATCGTTATCTGTGCATCCTCTTTGCCGCTTACGGCAAATGAAATACCGTCCGGCTGCTCTTTAAGATCAAAAACGGAAGTTCCGGGATCCGACTCATACAGGAACATATCGTTCTTCTCGAGTTTAGTCAGTTCACTGAATGTCTTAACTTTGTAAAGATCATTGCCGGCCTTGAAATTCTCGACCTTTTTCTTTTCACCCAGAAGATAATTTCCGAAGCTTAATCCCCCGTCAGATTCCTTACGCAGTAATTCTTCCACACAAGCCATTAAAATACCCTCCGTTAATCCTTATGTTCAAATAAGATCTCGTCTTTTTTATATGTAACGAGTATCCTGTCTCCACCTTTAATTTTACCAATTAATATTTCTTCTGCCAAGGCATCCTCGACAACATTTTGGATGGCTCTCTTTAAGGGGCGGGCACCCATTTTGTAATCGGCATATTTTTCAACCAGATGCTTTTTAAGCGAAGGTGAAAAAATGACATCGATATCCATCTGCTTTTTACATCTGGCAGCAAGGTTTTTGGCCAGAAGCGTCACGATGGAACCCATCTCCTTTTCATCAAGGACCTTAAAGACGATCATGTCATCTATTCTGTTGATGAATTCGGGCTTAAAGATCTTTTTGACCTCTTCCATGACACCGGATTTCATCTTTTCGTAACTCGTCTCCTTGGAATTATCCTGTGCAAATCCCAGGTTCTTGGGAGAGATGATCCTCTGGGCACCGGCATTCGAGGTCATGATAAGGATCGTATTCTTGAACGATACCTTTCTGCCCTTGGAATCGGTGATGTGTCCGTCATCAAGTACCTGCAAAAGTACGTTAAAAACATCCGGGTGAGCCTTTTCTATCTCGTCAAAAAGCACGACTGAATAAGGATTCTTGCGGATCTTTTCGGAGAGCTGTCCGCCCTCGTCAAATCCTACATATCCCGGAGGCGCTCCGATCATCTTGGATACACTGTGTCCCTCCATGTATTCTGACATATCAACTCTGATGAGTGCATCTTCGGATCCGAATACAGCTTCGGCCAGAGCCTTTGAAAGCTCCGTCTTGCCCACACCCGTAGGTCCGAGGAAAAGGAATGATCCTATGGGCCTGTGCGGATCGGCAAGTCCCACTCTGCCGCGCCTTATCGCTTTGGCCACGGCGGTCACGGCCTCATCCTGTCCTATGACTCTCTTATGAAGGACAGATTCAAGTTTCATGAGCCTGTCAGATTCTTTTTCACTGAGCTTTTTAACCGGTATCTTGGTCCACATTGAAACCACGCCGGCGATATCGTTATCCGTAACGGTAACGATATTATTTGCGACCTTGTTAATATCCTTATTAACGATCTTCGCAATCTTTTTGAGCATCGCATCGGACTTTTTGCGAAGCTTTTTGGCTGCTTCGATGTTCCCGGATTTTAATGCTTCCTCGAGCTGCGCCGTTATTTCGTTATAATCCTTCTCGGCATCGATCTGGCCTTTGATGCTGACAGTAGAGCGCAGACGTACTGCAGCGGATGCTTCATCCATGAGGTCGATCGCTTTATCCGGCAGGTTCCTGTCGTTAATATATCTTTCAGACAGTTCCACGCAGGCCTTTAATGCTTCATCGCTGATAGTTACACGGTGGTGCTCTTCGTATTTATGCTTAATGCCCTTTAGTATCTCGAGAGCTTCCTCCTTTGTAGGCTCTTCGATATGAACCTGCTGGAATCTTCGCTCCAGGGCTGCGTCTTTTTCAACGTATTTGTGATATTCGGAAATAGTGGTCGCACCGATAAGCTGCAGTTCGCCCCTTGCAAGAGAAGGCTTTAAGATGTTCGATGCATCGATAGCACCCTCGGCTCCGCCTGCTCCGATTATTGTGTGCATCTCGTCAACAAAAAGGATGATATTGCCGTTATCGATAACCTCCTTGATGACCTTTTTGATCCTCTCCTCGAATTCGCCGCGGTACTTGGATCCGGCTACCATTCCGGACAGATCCAGTGTAAGGACACGCTTGTTTAATACGGTATAGGGCACCTCACCCTTTACTATCCTTAAAGCCAGTCCCTCTACGACTGCGGTCTTGCCGACGCCGGGTTCACCGACGAGGCAGGGATTGTTCTTGGTCCTTCGGCTCAATATCTCTATCACACGGCTGATCTCGTCATTACGTCCGATGACGGGATCCAGCTCCCCGTTGCGCGCCAGTTCCGTCAGATCCCTCGAGTACTGATCTAAAGTAGCGGTCTTGCCTGAAGATGCCTGAGTTTTTCTCGTCAGATCCTGCTTGAACAAAGATGGATCCTCGCCCATAGCTATCAGAGTATCGATATATAGCTTGTGGATCGATACTCCCAGAGTGTTAAGGAGGCGAAGTGCTATATTATCCCCCACAAGGATCATTGCCAGCAGCATATGCTCTGTTCCGACCTTATCGGAGCCAAAACGTCCGGCCTGCTCAAATGATATATCGAGCAGTTCCTGCGCCTTGGGAGAATAACCTTCCTTGTCCTTTAAAGAAACCCCGCCCTCAGGGGCGATGAGTTCCTGTATCATGTCATATATCCTATCCGAAGTGACACCATTGTCATTTAAAACTCTTCCTGCCACTCCGAATTGTTCTTCCAACATACCAACGAGGATATGTTCTGTTCCAACATATCCTGCGTTCAACTTCAGGGCGCACTTGGATGCATTCTCAAGTACGTCCCTGGCATTTTGTGTAAAGCCTTCTGACTTCATTTTTAGTTATCCTTATCATCCATATTGAGGAATTCGAATTCGAACTCATCATCGTCTGCCAGGAAATTCTGAGGTTTCCTGGGTCTTCTCTGTGTGCGTTCGTCATTGCCGGGTCTTCTCATGTCATCATTCGAAGGTCTGCCCTGAGTCGAACCCTGAGATGTTCTCGTTGCGGGTCTTTCTGAACGCTCAGATGATCTTAATGCCCTGCCACCATCCTTGGATGAGGTTCTCTGATCCGCAGCGTATTCATTGGGCAGCTTCTTGTTAGACGGTTTGCCGTAATCGGGTTCTTCTTCTTCGAACTGTCTGCGGCGCTTGGTCTTCGGCTTGTCATCATAATCATCGTATTCAAAATCGTCTTCGTAGTACTCCTCTTCGCCTGCATTCCTGTACTTAAGGAAGAAGATCAAAGCAGCGGCTATGCCAAGAAGTGTAGTAACTCCGAATACTATGGTCAGAATCTTGAATGTGGTCAGTTTGCCGGAAGCTTCCTGATATCTGGTATTTAAAGTGTTGACCGCATCAAGGAGCTCTACTACCTTTTGTCTGTTACCGTTGGGATAATCATAAAGGTAATACTGGTATACTCCGTCCGAATCGGTCTCATATTTGATCTCATAATCACCGGCTACGGGCTCTTCGGGAGCCTCGGGCTCAACATATTCTTCAGCGGGCTCTTCGGTGCTTTCGCCTTCACCCTCGGGATTCTCGGCATTCTCATCGAGAGGAACTATCTCCTGTGTGATCGTTATGAGGTCAGAGCGGATGTATCCGTCGATCCCCTTGCTCTCGCAGGTGAACTGATACCACTTGTTGCCGGATGAATCATTGGCTTCACCTATAAGTGTGATGCTGGTTCCGGCCTCTATAGAGCCTACCTTTTCATATCCTACTCCGGCGCCGGAACGGATATTGACTGAGGAATTGCCTCCTATGGTAGCTGTAGTCTGTGATATGGGAGTCGGTTCAGTGGGCGCCAGCGATGATGCCGTGTTAGGAGTATCATCGGCTGCCTGGGCCTCGGCATTTTCATCCTTTTTAACCTTGACGAGGTCACCTCTGACATAACCTGTCGTTGAACCGTCAACCTGTATCTTGTACCAGGTATTGCCGTCATCTCCGGTGACCGTCTCGACTATCTTGTATTCATCACCGCTCGTTCCAGTCGTTACGACCGCTGCTGATGTTGATGCCGAAGAACGGATCCTGATGCCGTCCGATCCCATCTCAACACTGTCAGATAATGCAGTCACCGACAGGATCGTCATCATCAACAAAGATGCCCCGAGCGATATTACCGATTTAAATGATCTTCTTTTCATATTCTCTGCCTTTCTTTCCCTCTTTCTGATCTTCTACGCTTCGTCTATTGCTTTTCCGATATCGTGTCTCATGTATTTATTGTCAAAGCTGACCCATTCGGTAGCCTTGTAAGCGTTTTCTCTGGCCTGCTTAAGGTCTGATCCAAGTGCCGTAACTCCAAGGACCCTTCCACCGTTAGTTACGATCGTATCTCCCTTAAGGGCAGTTCCTGCATGGAAACAATAATATCCGTCCCTGCCTTCAAAATTCTCCAGTCCTCTGATCGGCAGACCCTTTTCATACTTAACGGGATAGCCGTCAGATGCAAGGACCACGCAGACAGCTGCATTGTCCTCAAACTGAAGATCTACGTCTCCGAGCGTTCCGTCTATGCAGGCATTCATGACGTCTATTATATCATTTTTCATCCTCGGCAGAACTACCTGCGCCTCAGGATCTCCGAATCTGCAGTTATATTCGAGCACCCTGGGTCCCTCAGGCGTTAACATGAGTCCGAAGAATATTACTCCCTTAAACTCCCTGCCCTCGGCTGCCATGGCATCGACAGTGGCCTGATATATATGCTTTTTGCAAAAATCATCAACCTCTGCGGTGTAGAACGGGCTCGGAGAAAATGTTCCCATTCCTCCGGTATTTAATCCGGTATCGTTATCACCTGCTCTTTTGTGATCCTGAGCGGATGTCATTATCCTTATCGAACGGCCGTCGGTAAATGAAAGGACCGAAACCTCTCTGCCTGTCATGAACTCCTCTATGACCATACGGTCTCCTGAGGCTCCGAACTGTTTATCTACCATAATGGTCTTAACACCGTCACATGCCTCTTCATATGTATTGCATATGAGAACTCCCTTGCCAAGAGCCAGTCCGTCGGCCTTTAATACCACGGGATACTTTGAACCCTTCAGATACTTAAGAGCCGCATCGGCATCATCAAAGGTCTCATATCCTGCCGTGGGAATATTGTACTTTTTCATCAGTTCCTTTGAAAAAGCCTTGGAACCTTCAAGTATTGCGGCATTCTTCTTAGGGCCGAAGGCGCGTATGCCGTTTTCATTGAGAATATCCACCAGTCCTCCGACCAGGGGATCATCCATGCCCACTATAACGAGGTCAATGCTCTCCTTTTTGGCAAAGTCCGTTATCCCGTCAAAATCCATTGCTTTGATGGGAACACATTCGGCGATGAGGCCTATTCCCGCATTGCCGGGTGCACAGTATATCTTGTCGACCTTGTCACTTTTGCTGACCGAGGTGGCTATCGCATGCTCGCGCCCTCCCGATCCTACTATCAGTACTTTCATCATCATTCTCCGTTAAAGCTTATCAATCCGTTGGCAATATCGTTTACAGCCTTGGGAAGTATTATCCACTCGGCCTGCTCCATCACGCGGCGCTGTAATATCTCGGGTGTATCACCATTTTTAACCTCGACCGCCTTCTGGTAGATGATGCGTCCCGTATCGGTTCCCTCATCTACGAAGTGCACGGTAGCCCCGGTTATCTTAACACCTCTTTTAAGCGCTTCTTCATGAACCTTTAGTCCGTAATACCCCGTTCCGCAAAAAGACGGTATGAGCGAGGGGTGTATGTTTATCATTCTGCCTGCGTAGCGCTTTGCCATCTTGGGCGGTATGATAACGAGAAACCCGGCGAGCACCACGAGATCCGGCTTCCACTCATCTATCCTGTTTAAAAAGGCCTCGTTAAAATCCTGTCTGTCTTTATAATCCCTGGGTGAAATGCAGCAACTGTCTATACCGGCTGCCCTGGCCCTTTCCAAAGCATATGCTCCGCGGTTATTGCAAAAGACCCCGACTATCTCGGCGTTGGTTATCCTCCCATCCTTAATGGCATCGATCATGGCCTGAAGGTTGGTCCCTCCGCCCGATACTAAGACAACAACTCTTAGCATAGAGTAACTCCTTTTTGACCTGCCCTGACATTACCGATAAGGTACGGAACATCTCCGGATTCCTTGATGGCATTCATCGTATCATCTATGTCCTTGGGATCTACGGCTAATACCATGCCAAGCCCCATATTGAACGTGTTATACATCATCTCATCTGAAATGTTGCCCTTTTCCCTGATGAGTTTGAATATCGGAGGCATCTTGAAGCTTTTAAGTTCGATATATGCATTTACTCCATCCGGCAGCATGCGGGGAATGTTCTCATAGAATCCTCCGCCGGTGATATGCGAACAGCCCTTGATCTTTACCCCGGCTGCCTTAACGTTCTTAAGAGCATGCACATAGATCCTGGTAGGCTCAATGAGTGCCTCTCCGAGCGTTCTGCCCAGTTCATCATAATATGTATCGAGGTTCTCCTTTGTAATGTCGAAAACCTTTCTGACCAGAGAAAAACCGTTACTGTGCACTCCCGAGGAAGCTATTCCAATCAGTACATCTCCGGGTACAATGGATTCTCCGGTTATCATGTCCTTTCTGTCTACGACTCCCACCGAAAAACCGGCCAGATCGTATTCATCCTCGGGCATAAGTCCGGGATGCTCTGCTGTCTCTCCGCCGACCAGCGCACAGTCTGACATCCTGCAGCCTTCGGCTACACCCTTGACGATAGAGGCGATCTTTTCCGGATAGTTCTTGCCGCATGCGATATAGTCAAGGAAAAAGAGCGGCTCTCCTCCGGCACATATAACATCGTTAACGCACATGGCTACAGCATCTATTCCTATGGTGTCATGACGATCCATAACAAATGCGAGCTTGACCTTGGTACCACAGCCGTCGGTTCCCGACAGAAGGACCGGATCGTCCATCTCCTTGATGCTGCTTAGTGAAAAAGCTCCGGAAAAGCCGCCAAGTGAACCCAGCACCTCGGGCCTCATGGTTCCGGCAACGTATTCCTTCATCAGTTCAACGGATCTGTAACCTGCTTCGATATCAACTCCGGCGCTCTTGTAATCCATGTGATTCTCCTTATTTACTGTAGTTTTCGTATCCAACGTCCTGAAGACGCTCATCCTTTTTCTCAACCTGTTCCTTAAGTCTGGCCGAGTATTCCTTCAGTTTGTTAAGCAGTGCCTCATCACTGACAGACAGTATCTTGGCTGCCAGCAGTCCGGCATTTGTGCCTCCGTTTATCGCAACGGTGGCAACCGGTATCCCGGAGGGCATCTGAACTATCGAATACAGTGAATCCCTGCCGCCTAAAGATGTGGTGTGCATAGGAATTCCTATGACTGGCATGGGAAATATAGCGGCACACATACCCGGCAGATGAGCTGCCATGCCTGCTCCTGCTATAATGACCTTTATTCCCTTTTCCTCTGCCGTTTTGGCATATTCAAAAAATACATCCGGCTCTCTGTGAGCGGAAATGATACGTATATCGAACGAGATCCCCAATTCCTTTAGGACATCGGCAGCCTTGCTCATTACAGGCATATCCGAATCAGATCCCATAACTATCCCAACCTGTGGCATATGTTTCTCCTTAATATTCATCTCTTTGCTTAATGTGTCATGAATCCGGTCCCAAGAATAAACCCAACGAAACCGACAGATGTCCACACTTTTTTATGATACTAAAAAAGTGCCTTGTTTGCAACAATATTTAGAACGCAGAATTAAAAAAATACAATATCTAGTGATAACAGTGCTTCATCAGATGATCAGGCACCGGTCAGGATCTTAATGCCTCATTAAGCGCTGATGTGCCGGGCAGGACGAAGCGTCCGTCCCTTATGATCACGGTCTCTGTGGCATCCGGTGCAAAGACGCTGATCTTGTCTATATCATCAAATGGGATCGTCACATCGGTGTGACAGTTAAAATATGCCCGCTCCGGTTCGGTATTCCTAAGTGCGGAAACCTCATTGTCTTTGGCTATTATCTCCTTGCCGTCGGGATTAAATACTCTGACATCCTCACTCCGTGAATAGCATGTATCTCCGAATGCAAAGTGCGGTCCTGTCTTTTCTGCGATGAGGATTGGCAGTTTATCCGCTATGTCAAACTTCCGTGCCATGGTATATGCAGTAGTGTTCGTACCTATGGCGAATTCTCCCATAGGCAGAGTATCATGCCTCATAAGGACATTGTCCCTGATATAGTTCCGGTTCTCCTCTTCTGTCGGGAAATTCGAGCATGAATAATCCGTTACCATTCCGTCTTCTATGGTTAACATAAAATCGCGGTACTCGAGTCCGTTTAAGAATACCTTTTTGACATATAAAACACCGTCCGTCCCCGAAAGAACCGGTGATGTAAATACTTCTCCGACCGGAATATTAACATCTGCAACACAGTTCTCGAACTTGGTCTGATGTTCGGGATCTGTAAGGTTATGTAAACTAACAGTCAGGTTTGTCCTGTTATCTCCCCTGCCCTTGATGACCGCATATTCTCCTTTATCCAGGGCATCTATGATCTTTTGCTGGATATCACGATACAGAGTGTAATCAAGAGTGTTGAGTTTAATGACTTCCCTGAATATCTGTTCATAGTCGCCGCCAATATCCGGAGTCGGAAATGCAATGATGGTAAAGCTCCTCTCGGCTTCGTTTATGTACCTGTTCTGTATCGTCATGGTTTCCGAAGTCAGTTCTACCATGAGCTTTTGCTGTTCTGCCAAATACGCAGGAGCACCGGGCACCGTCACATACTCGGGAGCAGTCTCTCCGAATACCTCCATCACGGCAGGTCCTGCATAAACAGAGGCCTCGTATTTATATTCCTCAAACGACTTCTGAAATGCCCTGAGCCTGATATCCTTAAGTCTCGAATCATAATAAAGAGCGGCATCCTCTTTGTGCTCATAATCATATTGTCTTGATCTGCACGCGCCCTGATAGCCGTTCTTAACTATCCCTCTGCCATCAAGCAGGTTAAATTTGGCTCTCGTTATCGTGCTTTTAAGGCCCAGATCCTTAAAATTCTGAAGTGCGATCTTAATAACCGGTTCAAAGCCCAGAGAATATCTGATATTTACGTTCTTTTTCTTACTAAGGTCAACACCCATCAGTTCAAAGCCCTTGGCATATCCTCCGGTAAAGGTATCCGCCATGAGCTTTAAAGTCCCATAGGGAAGCGAGTTAAGAAACTCGAGTGTCCGCTCCTCTATCCCGGTCACATACTCGCCATAGAGGTAAAGGTCCCTGACATCCTTAAAATCATTGTTCAAAAGGATAGATGTGGCAAAGTCCTCCTCAAGAGTCAGCATATTTCTGACCTTGCGCGATACGGCATCCTCCGTGTAATCGCTCACATAATAAAAGAATGTCTCCTTAAGCGAAGAAACATCCGGTGCCTTGCGATCATCCTCCCATGCACAAAGATACGAAGAGTAAAACTCAAGCAGCAGTTCGGCCCTAATAAGGACTCCCCAAAGATCCCCTTCAAATGCAGAGGGGATCATGGCTCTTAGCTCCGCATCAAGGGCACAAAGATAGGTTTCGTCTTCGGATTGTAAATCTGAGTATGTTATGTCAACCGAATGGTCGTAGACATATGAGTTATATTCTTTGAGTGTGTTGTAGTCGAGTTTACATAACTCACCACTTGCGGCCTGTTCATATATCCGGCCGATATATAAAACGAATTCTGCCTCGGATGCAAAGAAATCCTGTATCCTCTCAGGCAGAATGTGTTCATCGCTTATCTGTTTTATTCGGCTTATCGCCAGTTCAAATCTTTCTTCCATCAATATCACAACATGGCTCCGGCATACAGAATGACACTCAGGCACGCCAGCGCCGTCACGTTAAAGAACATTCCAAGTACCCGGAACAGAAAAAACTTCTCCGTTTCAAAAAGTGAAATGACCGCGAGCACAAAGCCCGTGATCATGAAAATGAGCGCAAAAAACGCGCTGTCCGTAAAATCCGATGCGGGATCGCCGGAAACCCTGAAGGATTCGTATATGCACAGCAAAAAAGTCACCGTGGACAGTATTCCGAAGAACGTGGCCATGATCCCGAATACGGACTGTTTTTTATTTGTGTAGATTATGTTTTTGGAAGGCATCAGTCAGCAGTCTTTGCTCCGTACTGTTCGTAGTATTTATCGATCGCTGTTTTTATCGTATCATCGATCACGATCCGGCCGTTAACCTCATTGTTATGGAGGCATTCGACAACCTCACGCATATTGACGATCGAACGGGCCTCGATACCGTATTTGTCCCTGATATCCTCGAGGGCAGATCTGTCCGTATCTATTCCCTTTTCCATGCGGTTTAACGAGACCATGAGTCCCTTTATCGTAACATCGCCCTGGGCTTTTATGATTGGATATGTCTCTTCGATCGACTTGCCGCTCGTTGTGACATCCTCTATCATAACGATCCTGTCGCCGTCCTTTATCGGAGAGCCGAGCAGTATCCCGGCATCACCGTGATCCTTGACCTCCTTGCGGTTGCATGAATACCTGATGTCTTTGCCGTAGAGCTTTGATATGGCCATGCAGGTCGATACGGCAAGCGGAATTCCCTTATAGGCAGGTCCGAACAGGATATCAAAATCAAGGCCGAACGCATCGTTTATCGCTTTGGCATAGTATTCACCGAGCTTAATTAACTGTGTTCCCGTTACATACGCTCCGGCGTTCATGAAAAAGGGCGACTTTCTTCCTGATTTTAATGTGAAATCACCGAATTTTAAAACATCGGAATCGATCATGAATCTGATAAAATCTGACTTGTACTGTTCCATACATTTCCTTTCATACAGCCCTAAAACAGGATGTTCTTAATATTTTCGTCGTTTATTTCATATGCATCCGAATACAGGAACAATGTCATTTCGCTTTCGGGATAAGCCTCTTCATATTCGGATACTATCTCATTAAACTCTTTTTCCGTAATGCTCTCACCTTTTGATGTGTATTTAGTCTTTTGGCCGCCGAATTCCTCTATGGTCAGTTCGACTTCATGATCGACCCTGGCATTATCCACGAGGTAATAATCCAGCATGTAATACCCCATATTGCCGCAGTATGTCATGATCATGCCCTCGCGGCAGTCTATCGAAACCTCTCCGAATTCACCGAACGCACCGAGTTCAACGACTCTTTTCCTCACAGGATCATACTGATAGATGTATGAGGTGCTGACATGGTAATCACCGTCAGTGCAGATCATCAGGGGATAATCCTGACCTATATCGGCAAAAGTAAATTTGGGAGTAAACGCATGATCGTCTCTATCGCTGTACTCGGTCAGGGCATCAAGATAGGCTTCCTTTTCCTCGGTCGTAAGACCGGCTGTTGCGGCGGATACATCCGTTGGTTCTTCATCCGAAGGAGCCTCGGTCGCTGCATCTTTGTAAATATCATTATAAACCGCCGTCATGGCATCGGCATAACTCAGTCCTTCGTCGAGTTTCTCTCCCAGGACCTGCATATCCTTTTCAACAGACGAATTCATGACGAAGCAGTCACGTGATTCGTACGGGCGAACCAGGATATATGAATCCTGATCTATGATCTCCTCATCAAGTATAGATTTGATCCTGCCTTTAAAATATGCACTGATAATAAGCGAGGCATCCTCCACATGATAAAGAGGAAGCTCGTTTAAATGATCAAAAGACAAAGAGATGTCATATTCATACGAATTGTAGAACTCCCTGTCGCCATAGTAATAATCGTAGTCATCCTTATAAAGCTCAGGGATCACCCTGCCTTCAAACTGCGCTATGTATTCTTCGTAAGAAATGCCCTTGCACGCGCTTTTGGTCAGTTTGTTCGTAAAATCCGCAAAAGTGGTGCAGATGTCTTTGGCATAATCTTCATCCACAACCAGAGCCTTGACATAGAGGGTATTATTCTTGATCTCTACGAAATCTGCTGCATTATAAGCATTATTATCTATAGAGCATGATTCTATTTTGTCGATGGCACCGTCCTTAAGTGAGAGTTTAACCTTCAGCATGTTGCTTTGGGTGGTGGCGTCATTGCCAAGTGTGACATCGCATTCATAGTTAAAGCTGTCGGTCTTAAAACCCGCTATATGCTTTTTAGCATATCTGTCATCTTCCTTTGAAGGAGCACTCTCGGGTTTTATGAGTATGGGCTCCATTATATTAAAGGAATAGGTGAACTGATCTCCGTCAAATTTGCCGCTCTTGTCATCATATGTAAGGATGATCGGAGCACCTGAGTTATCATACAACTCATATCTTCCGTTCCAGATATCCGGAACATCCTTAATATCAAGGCCGCTTACGATATTTTCAGAGGCATATTCCGCAAAGTGGCTGCTGTCTGATGATATGGCCTTGTCCGAAAATGTAAAATACGCCGGAACAGCTTCGTAGTTACCCTTATTTATCTCCCTGTTAAGGAAAAGGAAATCCTTGGTCGACTGGGGGATAACATAGAACCATGAAGCAACAGCCCCGCCTGCTATCAATAGGATCAGTATCAAAAAGACAAGAAATACCTTTAATCCGGTATGCTTTTTAACCTTTTTGCCCTTGGCGATCCTCTTTGCTTCTTTTTCTTCTTTTTTGGCGCTTTTGGCGTTTGCTTTGGCTTCTTTTTCTTCTTTTTTGGCGCTTTTGGCATTTGCTTTGGCTTCTTTTAGTGCCTTTTTTGCCTCTTTGGCTTCCTTTTTGGCAGCCTTTGCATCAACCTTGGCATCAGCCGTGGCTCCACCGGGTGCTGCAGGCTCGAGCTTGGCTCCGCACCTTATACAAAAAACCGAACCGTCCGGTATTTCATTTCCGCATTTACTGCAACGCATTTATACATCCTCCGTGCATGTTTTGTTATGTAAACCTTCCCCGCATACACTTTTTGATCGAAATTCATTATAACATACTATTTTGCCCTGCGCGCTTTATCGTTGGTATCTATAGTCCTTCCAAAGACTACGAACATGTCATACAGATACTCCAGCACGAAATTGCACAGCATGTTAAGGGCAGTGACCAGATATTCGTTCCAGTGTGCCGTTTCAGCCAGGTAATTACCGGCTATGGTGCTAAGGGGAGTAAAGACGGCATAGAATATGGCGACCTTTATCATGGCTACGGGAACATTGCCCGAAGATCTGAACGTGAACTCCCGGTTAAGCGTAAAGTTCCACAGCACGGAAAGAACGAGTGCAATAAGATAACATGGCCAGTACTGCCAGTCGGTAAACGTATTTAACAGGGCAAAAGCAACGATCTCTATGACACCGGCAGATGCCGAAAAGATCACGAATTTGATGACCCTTATTATTTCAGTCTTTTTTTCCTTTTTCATCATCATTATTCCTGTCAGGTCCATCCTGGGCGACCCACAGACGGTTGACCTTAAGAAGCAGCTTGTATATGGGTTTGCCGGCTATCAGCATGACGGCAAAATTCGCGACGGCATGCCAGGCATCCCAGGGAAGTCCCGCGATAAAATAGCTCCATGCGAGCTTGACATCTATGAACAGATACAGGACTGAGAACAGCGTTCCGAAGATCAATCCGAAACAGCCCGAAACAACAGCCCATATCAGAAATTCCTCTTTAATGATCCTGCGAAGGAGCAGTGTTATCACAACAAGCAGCGGCCAGACATACATATAACTGATCCACCACGTGCCGAATCCCCACTGTATCAGCTCCAGTGTGTTAAATATCAATGTAACGTAAAATGTATCGACTCCCACCGTCAGCGTAAAAAGGATGATAAGGAACGACACCAGTTCAACGTTGGGCAGCCACTCCAGGGCCACCTTGCAAACATACAGGATAGCGCTAAGAAGCGCTATCCTGACAATCCTTTTGATGCTCATTTACCATCCCTGTTTTAAAACAAATGAGTAAGTGTCGCCATCCGTAAGCGGGATCTCGTCAGCACCCGTTGATGCCATTTCACCGTTTACGTTGATGCACCACCAGTACTGGTTATCCATATCTTCCATCATGTTGTTGAAGCCCTGAACATAGATGCCGTATTCAGACTCTGAAAACTGGCAGTTGTCCATGGTACGAAGATACTGACCGAGATACTCCAGTTCGGAATTGCATTCTACGGTCTCATTATATGAATCTCTGTCGGATACTATCTCGATCGTAAAACTCTTTCCTCCCTGATTTGCGCTTTTACCCTTTGTCAGCGCGAATACTGCGATTATAGCGATGACGACTACGGCAAAAGCAGCTACAATGATTGCTTTTGTTTTTTTGGACATGACAAAATTCTCCTTTCTTTCTCACCAAAGAAACAAGTCTGATAACGGGAAGTCTTAGGACTTGGCGTCAACCTCAGGTCTTAGCCTTCTCACGCATAGCGCAATGGCATAGATCAAGACCTTTGTCAGCCTTACCTCAGAGTAAGCTGTCAATGATTCTCACATTGTTCCTTTTTCCGTTACCGCTAAACATATTAACATAAGGCAGAAATAATCGCAATCATTTGTTATGTTAACCGCATTGAAGTTGCTGTTCTGCGTTATGTTAACCATTGTAGCCCGAGATCGTGTTTGCAAAAAAGGGCCCTGCGATCACGCAGAGCCCTCATTGATCATAAAATATCGGATTTACTTCTTGTTCTCGTTAAAGGTCTTCTTGGCTTCCTCGGCAAATGCCTTGGCTCCGGCAACTCCTGCCTTAGCTCCGGCAACTGCGACATCAGCGGCAACCCCTGCCATATCCTTTGCCACTTCGGCAACTTTTTCGCCGGTCTTTGCCAGACCCTTTGCGGCTTCCTTGGCTACATCGGCTGCCTTCTTGGCTGCATCTGCTGCATCTCCTGCAGCTTCCTTAGCCTTTTCCTTTGCGCCCTTTATAAACTCTTCAACCTTTTCATCGCATCCCTTTTTCTTATTGTTAATGGCTGCCTGTGCTGCTGCAAGGCGTGCAACGGGAACTCTGAAAGGAGAACATGATACATAATCAAGGCCGATCTGGTGACAGAACTCGATCGATGCGGGATCTCCGCCGTGCTCTCCGCAGATACCGATGTGAAGATCGGGATTGACGGGTTTGCCGAGCTTAATCGACATCTCCATGAGTTTGCCGACACCATTCTGGTCAAGCTTTGCAAACGGATCGTTCTCGAAGATCTTTGACTCATAGTAGGCCTGAAGGAACTTGCCTGCATCGTCTCTCGAGAATCCGAATGTCATCTGAGTCAGGTCATTTGTTCCGAAGCAGAAGAAGTCGGCTTCCTTGGCAATCTCATCGGCAAGGAGTGCTGCTCTGGGGATCTCTATCATCGTACCTACTTCATAGTTGATAGAAACGCCGGCAGCTTCGATCTCGGCTTCGGCTGTATTAACGACTACTTTTTTGATGTTAGCTAACTCCTTGGGTTCACATACGAGAGGGATCATGATCTCGGGCTTGACATCCCAGTCGGGATGAGCCTTCTGAACGTTGATCGCTGCCCGAATAACAGCCTTGGTCTGCATAACTGCTATCTCGGGATATGTAACAGCCAGACGGCATCCTCTGTGACCCATCATCGGGTTGAATTCATGGAGCGAATCGATCATTGTCTTGATCTCTTCAACGCTCTTGTTCTTTGAATCGGCGAGTTTCTTGATATCTGCCTCTTCGGTAGGAACGAACTCATGAAGCGGAGGATCGAGGAATCTGATGGTAACTGGACATCCCTCCATAGCTTCATAGATCTGCTCAAAGTCGCTCTGCTGATAGGGAAGGATCTTGTTTAATGCTTCCTCTCTCTCTTCGGCAGTATCGGAACAGATCATCTCTCTGAATGCCGCTATCCTGTCTTCTTCAAAGAACATGTGCTCGGTACGGCAAAGTCCGATACCTTCGGCACCGAGTTCTCTGGCCTTTTTGGCATCAGCCGGTGTGTCTGCATTGGTACGAACCTTTAATGTGCGGTACTTGTCGGCCCATGACATGATGGTTCCGAACTCTCCTGCTATGGTAGCATCGACCGTAGGAATGATCCCTTCGTAAATGTTACCTGTCGTACCGTCTATACTGATCTCGGAGCCTTCATTGAATGTAACTCCTCCGAGAGTGAACTTCTTGTTGGCTTCATCCATCACGATGTCGCCGCATCCTGATACGCAGCACTCACCCATTCCTCTTGCTACAACGGCTGCGTGTGATGTCATGCCGCCTCTGACGGTCAGGATACCCTGAGCAGCCTTCATTCCCGTGATATCCTCGGGAGAGGTTTCGAGACGTACCAGAACGACCTTCTTGCCCTTTTCGGCCCATTCAACAGCGCTCTCTGCTGTGAATACGACCTGTCCGCAAGCGGCACCGGGAGATGCACCCAGTCCCTTGCCCAAAGGTGTGGCCTTTTTTAATGCCTCTGCATCGAACTGAGGATGCAGCAGCGTGTCGAGGTTACGGGGATCGATCATTGCGACTGCCTCTTCCTCGGTCTTATGGCCCTCGGCCACGAGATCACATGCGATCTTTAATGCTGCGGGAGCGGTTCTTTTACCGTTACGGCACTGAAGCATGTAAAGCTTCTTGTTCTCAACGGTAAATTCCATATCCTGCATATCATGGTAGTGATTCTCCAGTGTCTCACATACCTTGATGAATTCCTCGTACGCTTCGGGGAATTCCTGCTCCATCTGTGTGATGGGCATGGGAGTACGTACGCCTGCAACAACATCCTCGCCCTGTGCGTTCTTAAGGAACTCACCCATGAGCTTCTTTTCACCGGTGGCGGGATCACGTGTGAATGCAACGCCTGTTCCCGACTGGTCGTTTAAGTTACCGAATACCATGGGCATAACGTTAACGGCAGTACCCCACGAATAAGGAATGTCGTTATCACGGCGGTATACGTTGGCACGGGGATTATCCCATGATTTGAACACTGCCTCTATGGCGAGCTTTAACTGTGCAACAGGATCTGAGGGGAAGTCCTCACCGAGCTGCTTTTTGTACTCGGCCTTGAACTGTTCAGCCAGTTTCTTAAGATCCTCGGCATTTAAGTCAACGTCGTACTGAACGCCCTTTTCTGCCTTCATCTTGTCTATGAGTTCTTCGAAATACTTTTTGCCGACTTCCATAACGACATCCGAGAACATCTGGATGAATCTTCTGTATGAATCGTATACGAATCTCTCAAATTTAGGATCCGGGTTGCCTGCTATCATAGCGGCAACAACCTCGTCATTAAGTCCGAGGTTAAGGATGGTATCCATCATTCCGGGCATTGAAGCTCTGGCACCTGAACGTACAGAAACAAGCAGAGGATTCTTAAGATCGCCGAATTTCTTGCCGTTGATCTCCTCCATGTTGGCAACGCCCTCCATGACCTGAGCCATTATCTCGTCATTGATCTTGCGTCCATCCTCATAATACCTGGTACAGGCTTCGGTCGTAATGGTGAAACCCTGGGGCACGGGAAGTCCGATATTGCTCATCTCGGCCAGGTTCGCACCTTTACCGCCGAGCAGATTACGCATGTCGGCATTTCCTTCTTTAAAAGAATAAACCCACTTATTCATAGTAATTACTCCTTTTCCCATATTTATTACATAACATGCTCATATGATTATATCACAAACGTGCCCTCAGCGCACTAAATATATACTCAATTGCTTGATAATCTCGGATTTTACGTTATAATCTTATAAGTGTCGCCAAAAAGCGGTTTGTGTCCGGACGACCCGGGCAGTGTTTTAAAGATAAAGGAGCATAATATGATCGCAGCCAATAACGTTACATACAGAGTGGGCAAAAAAGCCCTCTTTGAAGACGTCAATATTAAATTCACGGAAGGTAACTGCTACGGCATAATAGGTGCCAACGGTGCAGGCAAATCAACCTTTTTAAAGATCCTCTCAGGAGCTTTGGAGACAACCTCCGGTGAGATAAGCATCACCCCCGGACAGCGTCTTAGTTTCCTTGAACAGGATCACTTCAAATACGATGACTACAACGTAATGGACGTTGTTATAATGGGCAATCAGCATCTGTATGATGTCATGAAGGAAAAGGATGCGATCTATGCCAAGGAAGACTTTTCCGATGAGGACGGAGTAAGAGCCGCAGAGCTTGAAGCTGAATTTGCCGAGATGGACGGATGGGAGGCAGAAAGCAATGCAGCCATGGTCCTTAACGGACTCGGAATAGAGACCGATCTTCACTACTCAATGATGAAGGACTTAAACGGTAACGAAAAAGTCAAGGTTCTGCTCGCCCGGGCCCTCTTTGGCAATCCCGATATCCTGCTTTTGGATGAGCCTACGAACCACCTGGACCTCGATGCCATAGCATGGCTCGAGGAGTTCCTCATTAACTTTGAAAACACCGTTATCGTCGTAAGCCACGACAGATATTTCCTTAACAAGGTCTGCACACAGACCTGTGACATTGACTACGGCAAGATACAGCTTTATGCCGGTAACTACGATTTCTGGTATGAGTCGAGCCAGCTTCTTATAAAGCAGATGAAGGAAGCCAACAAGAAAAAGGAAGAAAAGATCAAGGAACTGCAGGAGTTCATCTCAAGGTTCTCCGCAAACGCTTCAAAGTCTAAGCAGGCAACCTCGAGAAAAAGAGCCCTTGAAAAGATCGAGCTTGATACCATTAAGCCCTCTTCCCGCAAATATCCCTATATAGATTTCAGACCCGACCGTGAGATCGGTAACGAGGTCCTGACCGTCGATAACATTTCAAAGACCATAGACGGTGTCAAGGTCCTCGACAAGGTATCGTTCATAGTAGGCCATGATGACAAGATCGCATTCGTTGGCGGTAATGAGATGGCCAAATCCACTCTGTTTAAGATCCTTGCAGGAGAAATGGAGCCTGATGAAGGAAGCTATAAATGGGGTGTGACAACATCTTTGGCATATTTCCCCAAGGATTCAACAAAGGAATTTGACAACGACTATACGATAACCGACTGGCTGACCGGCTACTCTCCCGTCAAGGATATAACCTATGTCAGAGGTTTTCTTGGCAGAATGCTCTTTGCCGGTGAGGACGGCGTTAAAAAGGTCAAGGTATTATCCGGAGGAGAAAAGGTAAGGTGTCTGCTCTCCAAGATGATGATCTCAGGTGCCAACTGCCTGATATTTGATGAGCCTACAAACCACCTCGACATGGAAGCCATCTCCTCACTTAACACCGGAATGATCAAGTTCCCGGGTGTTATCCTTTTTGCATGCCGCGACCACCAGTGCGTGGAGACCACAGCAAACAGAATCATCGAATTCCTGCCCGATGGTGGCATGATCGACAAGATCACCACCTATGATGAATATCTGGCATCCGATGAGATGGCACGTAAGAGAACTATCTACACCAAGTCGGAAGATGATGAGGATTGATGAACAGCATTGACCTGCACACACATTCAACAGCATCAGACGGAACCCTGACCCCCACAGAGCTCGTGGAATACGCATATTCCAAAGGCCTCAGTGCAATAGCTCTGACGGATCACGATACCACTGCAGGGGTAAAGGAAGCCATGGCTGCCGCCAACAGACTCCGCTCGGAGGGCAAGGAAATAGAGCTTATCCCCGGAATTGAGCTTTCAAGCGGCTATCACGGCAAAGAGATACACATAGTCGGACTGTTCATAGACCCCGACAACGAATATCTTCAAAGACGATTAAAGCATTTCATATCAAACAGGAAAAAGCGTAACGAGCAGTTATGCCGTCTGTGCACGGCTAAAGGCATGCCCATATCCTATGAGGAACTGAGGGCTGAATTCGGCCCAAAGGCTGTACTGACCAGGGCTCATTACGCTAAATTACTGGTCAAAAAAGGGTATGTTACCTCTGTTAAGGAAGCATTTGACAGATTCTTAGGTGACGGCAAGCCCTGCTATGTCCCAAGAAAAAAGATAACCCCCATGAGGGCCGTTGAGATAATAAGAAGATGCGGAGGTTTTCCCGTATTTGCACACCCTGTCCTTGCCGGCATGTCAAAAGGTCACCTTGAAGAGCTGACAGGCAAGCTTAAGGAGGCGGGATTAGGCGGTATTGAGGCCTACTACGGCACATATACGGCCTCTGATGAACGGGATATCAGAGCTCTGGCTGATAAATACGATCTGGCTCTTTCAGGCGGTTCCGATTTTCACGGGCAGAACAAGCCCCATATCGATATAGGAAAAGGGACGGGGCGGCTCTTCGTATCTGCTGATCTGTTGGATGATATTAAATCTAGATATAATAAATTGCTTTCAGATAACAATAGTTATCATATTCCAAAGATTCTTTTCACGGACCTCGACGGTACACTTCTGGATTCTCACAAGGACATCTCGGAATATACCTTCGATGTATTAAAGCAATGGGTCGGGGCCGGACACTATATAGCTTTATGCTCCGGCAGGGACGTTAATTCCGTACTGGACGTATACCGCCACATCGGACTTGATAAGCTTGATAACATATTTGCCATCGGGTATAACGGCGGGCAGATCTATGACTGTACTGCCGGCAGGACCGTGTACAAAAATGTATTAAATATAGAAGATGTCCGGTATATCAGATCCGCAGCCGAAAAATGCGGGATATATCTGCAGACCTACTCCGAAAAGAACATCATCTCTCCCGGTCCGTGCAGGGAGATCGACTACTACAAGCGTGTGATCGGGACTCCCGTCATTTACAGTGAAGATATCACCGCTCCGCTTAGCGAGGGTCCCTGCAAATGTCTGGCCATCGAGCTTGATGACAGGGAAAAGATCGAGTCATTCAGGGACAGCCTTAATGAATATAATAAGGAACATAATATAACCATGATCTTTTCCAGTGAATATTATCTGGAGGTATTCCCGTCCGATTCGGGAAAAGGAAGGTCTGTTGATGTGTTATGTAAACTAATGGATGTTTCGGGGCTCATGGTCGTAGCTGCAGGTGATGAAGAAAATGACATATCCATGCTCGATAAAGCAGATGTTGCCATAGCCATGGAGAACGGAACAGACGAAGTTAAAGGCCACTCTACTACCATCTCCGAATCTGACAACGATCATGACGGTCTGGCCAGAACTCTGATCGACATCATCTGAAGCCGGTAACTCAATATTTTGTTTCTACAATACTTTCCAGCCACTAATATTTGTGTTATAATAGTTTAAGTTTTTGTTTTTACCCGTACACTTGTATATTTGTATGGTTATGATATAATATGTTTAGTGGTACTATGGTACTAACAATTATCCGATAAATGTTCTTTTATGTTATCGGATGCTGTAACAGGGGGACCTGAATTGTCCGGAGAAAACAAAACCAAATTTCAAATTCTGAAGGACGTCTGGACCGGTACGTTTTTCCCCAGTGAAAAACAGAAGTTCAGGCTCATCTGTATTGGACTCGGACTGATACATATCGCCCTGGTCGTTTATTTCTTTGCACTGGGATACGGTATCATCGCCGTCTACAACATCTTCTCGGCGATCTATTATATAACAGCCGCTATTTCAGTTGGGAACGGCGCCGGCTTCTTCGGAATATTCATAGGAGCCTACATTGAGATAATATTCTTCTCTGCCTGTGTATCGCTGCTTTGCGGATGGGAATACGGATTCGGACTATACATGTTCGCTCTGGCTCCCGTTTCCTTCTTCATATGCTATACATCATCCAAAAATAAAAAGCGTAACCTGACTCTTCCGGCCTTATTCACTTTTCTGACTATGGTCTTTTTCCTCACCACTAAGATCCTTTGTGATCATCTGGGCGCCCTCTATCCTAAAAAAGTTGCTCCGGAATTTGTGACCGTAGCCTATAACTTCAATGTAGTAGTTACATTTTTCTCTACCTTTGCATTTGCCGTATTCTTCTCTCTGGATATAGGTAAAAAGGAAAAAGAACTCGAAAAACAGAATCTGGCTCTGGCCGATATATCATCCATCGATCCTCTGACCAAGCTCTATAACAGGCGCAAGATGGATAAGTTCCTCGACGAAGCCGTAGCCAATACCAAAAAGACCGGCGATCTCTTTACCATAACCATAGGTGATATCGATAACTTCAAGATGGTCAATGATATACACGGGCATAACGTCGGTGACGAGATACTCTCTCTGGTATCAAAGACCATGAAGGAATCCCTGCCTGAGGATGCTACTTTGTGCCGCTGGGGCGGTGAGGAATTCCTGATACTCATAAAGAAACCCGAGGCTGATACCGTGCCCATCATCGAGGCAGTACGATATGCAATATCTCAGGTTTCAGTCACTGTTCAAAAGCCTACGGGCCCCGTTGATATCGGAGTTACGATGACATTCGGTATGAACCAGTACGTACACGGGTTCACGATCGAAAAAGTCATATCTCTGGCTGATGAACATCTGTATATCGGTAAATCAAACGGCAAGAACCGTGTTGTTCATTCAAAAACGGAGATCTGAAGGATCTCCGTTTTTCTTTATATTTTCAAGGATAATATCTACTCTTCATTAAAACGTGTCTCAAGCAGTCTGCCAACATGTCGTGTTTCAAAGAACATATCCTTTTTGATAAGGACGATGATAACAGTCACCAGAGTTATCACGATCGTTTCCACGCACTTGGTCTCCTGTGTCATCGCTATTTTTTCCTGCAGCAGATTGACCACCATATGAAAGATCATACAGGCCAGTATCGAACGGTCACTCACCAGATAAACCCAGGTGATTATAAATCCCATGGGGATACCGCTTATAAAGAAATTGATTACGTAAAGAGGGTTGACCATCAGACCTGCCTGATAGGTGCCCTGTATGAAAATGAGGGGAAAATGCCAGAAAGACCAGAGCACACCGAACACCATCGATTCCCAGAACCAGTTCATGTATTCTCCTATCGAATCCTCACAGTATCCCTTCCAGCCGACTTCTTCTATGATGGCCGCCAAAGTGACCGTAATGAGCGCCCCGGCTATTCCGACGCCCGTAAATGAGAAATCCTCGGTAAACGCGAACTGTTCAAGTGACTGCCCGAAAAGCACCGAAAGCAATATAGAGGCGACTATGATAAGGGCGAACACCACGATCGCCAGCAGGACATTGGTCCACCTGACCTTGTAAAATCCGATGATCTTGTTCTTTAGATCCTGCTTAAGTATATCCGACCCGGATACCATGATAAATACCGTGGATACCACTGCAGGTGCCAGAAGTCCTATGAACATAAAGCCCGCTGCTATGCTTTCCGGAAGAAAGATCGCCGGTACCCAGAATACCCATGTGAACAAATATGCCATCGCAAAAAACAGAACCGGCCTGTATCTGTATTTTTTCTTCGTATCATTGTTAGAAATATCATGTGTTATGTTTGCGTTTGTATCCATTTTTCTCCTCCATTTACTGTTCTAATCTTCTGATATTTCCGGACATCAGTATCATCACTGCCATAAGAGCCTGTCCTAGGCCTGCTATAATGATGACTGCGGCTGATCCTCTTCCGACACCGCGTCCGGACAGCGTACCTACAGTATCCGCGGCTATACCGGATATCGTATATGCCACCACATACCCCAGCTGCGATATAAAGGCTGTGATACCCCACACCCTGCCCTGTGCATCTGCGGGGATGTTGGTCCTCATGAGGTAATCCAGACAGTTATTGGCAAAAGGCAGCATCGTAAAGAACAGGAATCCGAATATGCATATCGGGATCACATTCTCGATGAGTCCGAACCCTGTCATAAAAAGTCCCGACAGTATAAATGACACTCCGAGAGTTCTGACGTAATGCCCCTTAAGGCCCTTTATTCCAAGGATGATACTGCTACCAAGCATTCCCGAGGCACATATCGTCTCTGCCATGCCCAGGGTTGCAGCATCCGAAAACGACAATATGAGCGGTTCGGCCAGTATCTGGAACATCCCCAAGAACATTGTAATGAGCGATGATATCCACAGAAGTAATACGAGGCCCTTTTTGGCACTTAAAATGTTCCATCCCTGTCGGAGGCTCTCCTTAAAAGATACCGGCTCTGATGCTGCGACCGTATCTATGCCGCGTCTAACTACAGCCGTACTTATGACGGTCAGTATAAATGTTGCTATATCTATAACAAGCAGGAGCCTAATATCACTCACCGTCAGCAGAAATCCTGCTATGACAGGTGAAAAAAGATATCTGGAACTCCCCGCCAAAGATACCAGCCCGCTGGCCTTCGAATAATCTTCCTTAGTCAGCAGATCTGATATGGTCGCCCGGTACGAAGGTTCAAGCAGTGCCGAAAATACCGAGCTTACAAACACTCCTATGCAGATCTGATAAAGGCTCGCGCCCCCGCTCATCATACAGATGAGGATATAGATGATCCCAAGAGCCGATAATCCGTCTCCTGCCATCATAAGGAGCCGTCTGTCATACCGGTCCGCCAGCACTCCTGCAGGGACCGATAATAGCAATGTTGGCAGGAATCCAAGCAATGTAACTAACGCCATGCCCGCTGCGCTTCCCGTAGTGTTAAAAACATATACTCCCAGTCCGAAGCTCGTTAATCCGCCGCCTATGGATGATATGAGCTCTCCTGTCCAAAGCAGGAGAAACCTGTTAAACGCGGATCCTTTTTTCATTTTTCTCCCCCTGAATGACCTTCCGGCAGGTTGTTATCATACTGTTTTGTAATAAGACCGGAAATGAAATCCATGGTTCCCGGGGCCGCTCCGAACAGTTTTTCAGCCATATCTATGAATACCGCTACGTCATTTTCGCTAAATTGGCCTTCATCAAAGGTATCGTTGCTGAGATTAAGGAGCATCCGCACCCTCTCAGGCACATGATCGCAATCAAATATCCCCTGCCCGATCCCTTCATTTACAACTTCAGAGAGCATCGGTACACATTTATCAACGAGGTGCAGCTTGATTTTTCTGTGCATGATGGCATTTTCAGGCTGCATCAGAGCTCCCTCTATGGAGTGTTCATCCGGTGCGGGTCTGAATGCGGCTATGATGCCGATGATCTTTTGCGGTACGGGCATGTCGGATGATGCGATATCCGAAGCTGCTCCAGCCTCCTTATCAATCATCATGCCGATCACTTCCTCGAGCATCTGTTCCTTGCTCTCAAAATAGTAATAGTAGGTTCCCTTGGCTATTTTGGCCTCTTCGATGATCTCGTCCACACTGGTATTCTCATATCCCTTTGAAACAAAGAGTCTGTACGCTATCTGAAGCAGTTCCGATTTACGTTTTTCGCCTTTTTTCATACCGCTCGTTTCTCCTTATTCTGACCGTTTCTGTTTATTTTCTGCACCTTTTGTACGGGCATGCTGTTTATACTCTGCACCTTATGCACAAACATGCTTCTTAGGGTCTGCTCGGGTGACGTGTTATTTTCGACTACCGGTCGGTTTTATGATAAAGCAGGTCGGTATCCCATGTCAAGAACTTTTTCGACTTTTGGTCGGTTTTGTATAAGGTTTTGTATAAAAAGGGATATTTTTTCATAATCCTATAAAGGTTTTCGTACTTCTATCCGATAAAAATATAGAATGGCAGATTACCATTTCAAACGGGGAATAATGGGACAGATAATTAATTTAACTTGCAGCAAATGCAATAAAAATATAGAACTTATGGCAGGACAGGGGATCAAAGACAATGATCTTGACCGTGTCCTCGTTTTTTTTGATGAAAACACTATCAGAAAAATACGCAGGGCCATCGATTCATCTAAAAGCAGTTTTTGGTCTTTTGAAAGAAAGATCGCTCTTTGCCGCAAGACCGGCAATATCAAAGCAGTTCCGGTCATTACGGTAAATACGGATGCAGATAAAAAGATCCCGATTGCAGGATGTGACTGCGGCGGTGATCATGTTTTTTACGATACTGAAAAAATACTTGAGGGAACAGTTTCCATAGAGTGTCCGGCATGTAAAAGTCCCATGAGTGCCGAAGACGCAGGAATGTGGGACTGATCACCCGGCATGGTGACATATAAGGGAGAACGCAATTGGTAGTTCAGCACAATATGCAGGCAATGAATTCAAACAGGATGCTTGGCATGTCGACTTTTTCTCAGAAGAAGTCGACCGAAAAGCTGACGTCCGGATATAAGATAAACCGTGCTGCCGATGATGCTGCAGGTCT
>JAILAN010000072.1 GCA_024681595.1 Lachnospiraceae bacterium | reverse complement strand
ATTAACGACCCTTATGGTAGATCGTTTACCAGAACCGGGAATTTCGGTATACCGGACGTAAAACCCGTAAGAGGCAGGATCCATAATCAGGATTTCGACTGGGGGGATGATGTTCATCCTGATATACCGTTTGAGAACAGTGTTCTATACGGCCTTAATGTAAGAGCCTTTACCATGCATCCCTCATCAAAGGTCAAACACAGAGGTACCTTTGAAGGTGTTGTTGCCAAGCTTGATTATTTAAAAAATCTTGGAGTAACAGGCCTTGTTATGATGCCGGTTTATGAATTTGATGAGTGCCTGGCAATTAAACAGGCCGTTAAGCCTAAAAATCTTGAAGAAATGGCTGCCTCTGCGTCTGATGCCAAGGTCAACTGCTGGGGATTTCAAGAGGCATATTATTTTGCGCCCAAAGCGCATTACAGCCATGCAGATGATCCCAGGAACAGCTTTAAGGAACTTGTCAGGATCGCTCATCAAAAAGGAATCGAGATAATTCTGCATTTTTATTTTCCTCCCGGATTCAATCAGAATGCTATCATGGATGCATTGCGCTTCTGGACCGTTGAATACCATGTTGACGGATTCAGGATCAGCGGGTTTGATATTCCGTACAGGCTTATCCTTTCTGACAGTATTCTGAAAACATCCAAATTGTGGTTTTCATATATCCCTTCTGAAGATGCTGATTTGCTCTCATCAAAACCGTTTATCAGAAATGTTGCCTGTGACAACGGAAATTACAGATATGATATCCGAAGATTCAACAAAGCTGACGAAGGCTGCCTGGAGTGCTTTATCAGATTGCAGAAGAATAATCCTTCCAATGTTGCACTCATCAATTATGTTTGTGATTATGACGGCTTTTCGTTAAGAGATCTATATACATACGAGCGCAAGCATAATGAAGAAAACGGGGAGGATAATTCCGACGGAAACAGTGTAAACTATTCATGGAACTGTGGTATTGAAGGCGAGAGCCGCAAAAAACAGATCAATGAATCAAGGACCAGACAGATAAAGAACATAATTACATTTATGATGCTCGGTGCCGCAACACCATACATTTTTAGCGGGGATGAGTTCGGCAACAGCAGAGGCGGTAACAATAATGCATATTGCCTCGACAATGAAAAAGGCTATGTTGAATGGAAAGATAATTCTTTTTCAAGACAGATCCTGTCATTTACAAAGGAAATGATCAGCTTAAGGATGAATAATCCTATCTTTCATATGAAAGAAGAATTAAAAAACATAGATACATTAAGCTGCGGATACCCTGATCTGTCTTATCATGGCTTTGAAGCCTGGAGACCTGATCTCGGCTATAATTCCAGAACTGTCGGCATGTTCTATTACGGCCCGTGCTGTGGAAACAAGAATGCGGGTTCTTATTATGTTGGCATCAATATGCACTGGGAAAACCACAGACTCGCAGTACCGAAACTGCCGAGAGGATATGCGTATAAAAAGATCATTGATACATCCCTGAAGGAGGGTATATCAAAGGATAACGAGGTTCCGGTTAGCGCAAGGAGCATTTGTATCTACAAGGTTGTATCTAAGGGTGATCTGAAATAATGAATTTTTTAGCCCACTTAAGAACAGTAAACAGACACAGAAGACTAGTCAGAAAGGGATGCTTTAAAATAGGCCTGTACTGGCAGGGACTAACGCATGATCTGTCCAAATACAGTCCGACGGAGTTCTGGCCGGGTGTAAAGTATTATCAGGGAAACAGATCTCCCAATAACGCCCAAAGAGAGGCTCTGGGCTATTCGGCATCCTGGCTTCATCATAAAGGAAGAAACAAGCACCATTATGAGTATTGGATAGATTATTCTCTCGAAAATGCTGACGGCACAATGTTTCCTGTGTCAATGCCAGATAAGTATATTGCGGAGATGATGATGGACAGGATAGCCGCAGCCAAGGTATATAAAGGCAAAGACTATACTGATAAAAGCCCGCTTGAATACTACAGGCAGGGAGAAGAGAGGATCATCATACATCCCGAGACAAAAAAGAAGCTGGCCTTCTTACTTGAGTATCTGGCCCAAAACGGAGAGAAGGCACTTTACGAATATATAAAAAAGGAATTTTTAAAAAAGTGATCAAAAAAATATTTGAAATATACAAAAAATATCGTGAAGGTATAGATTACCTGTTCTGGGGAGGCGTTGCATTTCTGCTATCCATGTTCCTGTTCTGGCTGTTTGCCGCTAGATTCGGATGGAATGAAGTATTTGCCAACACAGTCAACTGGGTCATCTGTGTTATCTTTACCTTCTTTACAAATAAGTTTTTTGTTTTCAGGAGTAAAACAGAAAATGCCAAAGGCTTTATCAAAGAATTCGTTTCATTTACAGCTGCCAGGTTGTTCACTCTGGTCCTGGAGGACGTGATCATATGGATCGGATGTTCTCTCATGGGATACAACGAAGGCATCGGACAGATGGTTGTCAAATTCATAGGACAGTTTGTAGTTATCGTGACCAATTATATCCTGTCAAAATTGTGGATATTCAAAAAGAATGATACTGATACCGATTCAAATGATCAGGAAACGGTGAAAGACGAAGATGAATAAAGAAGAACTGATCCAGCAGGAATACATAGAAAAAGCAAGGGCTTATGTAGCGGAGTATAAAAGACTCATCGGACATGAGCCTTCATCTTGTGTCGTAACATTCGGATGCCAGATGAATGCCAGAGATTCCGAGAAGCTATGCGGTATACTTGAACAGGCCGGATTTATTTTATCAAACGATGAAAATGCCGATCTTGTTGTTTATAATACCTGTACCGTCAGAGACAATGCCAATCAGAGAGTGTACGGCAGACTGGGAGCCCTTCACTCGATGAAAAAGAAAAATCCGAATAAAAAGATCGCATTATGCGGCTGTATGATGCAGGAGGAGAGCGTAGTTACCTTTATCAGAGAAAAATACGGATTTGTTGACCTGATTTTCGGAACGCATAATATATTTAAGTTTGCGGAACTTCTTTGTGATATGTTCTCAAGCGATGAGATGGTCGTTGATATCTGGAAGGATACGGATGAGATAGTTGAAGAACTTCCGACAAAGAGAAAGTTCCCGTACAAATCAGGCATAAATATCATGTTCGGCTGCAACAACTTCTGCACCTACTGCATAGTTCCCTATGTTCGTGGACGGGAAAGGTCCAGAGAACCCGAAGACATAGTCAGAGAGATCAAGAAGCTGTCTTGTGACGGGGTAAAGGAAGTGATGCTGCTCGGCCAGAATGTTAATTCATATGGCAAAAACCTTGATAAGGAAGTAACCTTTGCACAACTGCTTCAAATGGTAGAACAGATCGACGGGATCGAAAGGATAAGATTCATGACATCGCATCCCAAGGACCTGTCGGATGACCTTATCAATGTAATGAAAAATTCCACAAAGATATGCAGACATCTGCATCTGCCGCTTCAGTCCGGCTCGGACAGAATACTCAAGGCTATGAACCGGCACTATACCAAGGAAAAATATATTGATCTGGCGCTTAAGATACGAAGAGAAATACCTGATATTGCTATAACAACAGATATAATAGTCGGATTTCCGACAGAAGAAGACGTTGACGTTGATGACACTATCGATGTTATCAAAAAGGTCGGATTTGATAATGCATTTACTTTCATTTACTCAAAAAGGACCGGTACGCCGGCTGCTTCTATGGAACAGGTTGATGAAGCAACGGTTAAGAGAAACTTTGACAGAGTTTTAAAGGTGGTTCAGGAAACTGCCAGAAATGCTGTTTCTAAATATGAGGGGATGATAATGGATGCCCTTTGTGAAGAAGTTAACGAACATGACCCCGGACTGTTAAACGGCAGACTGTCAAATAATACTATCGTTCATTTTGCCGGTGAAAAAGATCTTATCGGACAGATCGTTCCCGTGAGATTAACGGAATGTCACGGCTTTTATTATACAGGAGAATTATGCCGGAACTGATAAATGAAGTTACGCCGATGATGGCTCAATATCTTGAAACAAAAAAGGAATACCCGGACTGTATACTTTTTTACAGGCTGGGTGATTTTTATGAGATGTTTTTTGATGATGCTAAAACAGCATCCAAAGAACTGGAACTGACCCTTACCGGTAAAAGCTGCGGACTGGAAGAACGTGCTCCTATGTGCGGAGTACCATATCATGCGGTTGATTCCTATCTGTCCAAGATGGTCCAAAAAGGATATAAGGTTGCAATATGCGAGCAGGTCGAAGATCCGAAACTGGCCAAAGGACTCGTTAAAAGAGAAGTGACAAGGATCGTTACACCCGGTACGAACATTACACCGGGGGCGATAGATGAAAATAAAAACAATTACCTTATGAGCATAGCCTGCTTCGAGAACGGAACGGGAATTTCGGTATGTGATGTCACAACGGGTGATTATTATCTGACGGAGGTTGAAAACTCAGGCAGGATACTGGATGAGATAATAAAATTCATGCCCAGTGAGATAATATGTAACGATGCTTTTTTGCTTTGTGATCTGGACCTTGAAAATATCAAGGGCAGATACGGAATTACAATAAATTCCATCGAGGCCCGCAATTTCGATGACGAGCGTTGCCGGAGGGCATTGCTGGATCATTTTAAAGTAAATACTCTCAAGGGAATGGGAGTTGAAGAATTCCCGATGGGTGTTATCGCTTCAGGCGCATTGATGCTGTATCTGATACATACTCAGAAATCATCTCTTGAACATATCACACATCTTTATCCCTATATTTCCAGCAAATATATGCTTTTGGACTGTTCAACCAGAAGAAACCTGGAACTGGTAGAAACCTTAAGAGATAAATCAAAAAGAGGCTCTCTGCTATGGGTTCTCGATAAAACCAGGACCGCGATGGGTGGAAGGCTTTTAAGGTCTTATATTGAGCAGCCGCTCGTTGACAAGGAAGAAATTGAATCCCGTCTTGATGCGATCGAGGTCCTGAATAAAAACACAATAAACAGGGATGAGATCCGGGAATATTTAAACCCTATATATGATCTTGAGAGACTGCTTGGCAGGATCAGCTATAAAACAGCCAATCCCAGAGATCTTATCGCGTTTAAAAGCTCGCTTTATATGCTTCCGCATATAAAGACACTTCTTAATGATCTGAATTCAAAGATGCTTAATTCCATCAATGAAGATATAGATGATCTGCATGATATATGGGCACTTATAGATGAGGCGATCGTCGAGGAACCGCCCATCAGTATTCATGAAGGCGGGATGATCAAAAACGGATTTGATGAAAACATCGACAAACTGAAAAAAGCAAAGACAGACGGTAAAGCTTGGCTTGCATCACTTGAGGAAGAAGACAGGGAAAGAACCGGTATCAAGAACCTGCGTGTTAAGTATAATAAGGTTTTCGGATATTATTTTGAAGTGACCAATTCATACAAGGATCTGGTCCCTGAAGACTATATCAGGAAACAGACTCTGACCAATGCTGAAAGGTATACAACTCCTCGTCTTAAAGAGCTGGAGGATACTATCCTCAACGCCGAAGACAAACTGTATGCCCTCGAATACGAAACTTTTTCAAATATCCGTGATGCTATAGCCAATGAAGTAGAGAGGATACAGAAAACCGCTAAAGCGATAGCCCGACTTGACGTGATGACTTCGCTGTCTTATGTTTCCGAAAAAAACAGATATGTCAGACCAAAACTGAATACCAAAGGTGTTATCAGTATCAAAGACGGAAGACATCCGGTAATAGAGCAGATCATGGATAATGATATGTTCATATCAAATGATACATATCTGGATAATCGTCAGAACTGCGTGAGTATCATAACCGGGCCTAATATGGCAGGTAAATCCACCTACATGCGTCAGGTTGCGTTGATCGTTCTGATGGCGCAGATAGGGTGTTTTGTTCCTTGCAAAAAGGCTGACATATCAATAGTAGACAGGATATTTACCAGGGTCGGTGCGTCTGATGACCTGTCTTCAGGCCAGTCTACTTTTATGGTGGAGATGAATGAGGTGGCCAATATTCTTCGAAATGCCACGGCAGATTCGCTGCTTATTCTGGACGAGATAGGTCGCGGAACTTCAACTTTTGACGGGCTTGCCATAGCCTGGGCTGTTATAGAGCATATCGCCAACAAACGTCTGCTGGGAGCAAAAACACTGTTTGCAACGCATTATCATGAACTGACCGAACTGGAAGGCAAGATCAGTAATGTCAATAACTACTGTATAGCCGTTAAGGAACAGGGTGATGATATTGTTTTCCTTCGCAAGATCATTAAAGGCGGAGCCGACAGATCCTACGGTATTCAGGTCGCAAGACTTGCCGGAGTGCCGGATATCGTTACGGACAGAGCCAAAGAAATCGCAGCCCAGCTGGCTGATAATGATATTTCCGAAAAGATAGGATCGATCGCCATAGACAGCAAAGATCAGAAGATAAAAAGCGAACATTTCGATGAAGTCGATCTGGGACAGATATCTTTGTTTGACACAGCTACTGATCAGGATGTCATAGATGAATTAAGGCAGATCGATCTTGAATCGATGAGGCCGATAGATGCACTCAACAGATTGTATAAGCTGCAGAATATGTTGAAAAACAGATGGTAGGATTATGTCTAAGATACAGTTGCTTGATAAGACCACAATCGAACAGATAGCTGCCGGAGAGGTTGTCGAAAGACCTTTTAACGTTGTGAAGGAGCTGGTTGAAAACTCGATCGATGCCGGCGCTAAAAACATTACGGTAGAGATCAAAGACGGCGGACTTAAGATGATCCGTGTTACGGATGACGGAGAGGGTATACCTGCGGATGATATCCCCAGGGCATTTTTACCGCATGCCACGAGCAAGATAGTTGATATAAATGATCTGCTGTCAATAAGGAGTTTGGGATTCAGAGGCGAAGCTCTATCATCTATCAGCGCTGTAAGCGAAATAGAGCTTATCACAAAAACAAAAGAAGACCTGCTCGGAAGCCGATATATCCGCGAAGGAGATAACGAAGAAAGCATCGAAAAAATCGGAGCACCTGACGGAACAACCATGATAGTCAAAGACCTTTTCTATAATGTTCCTGCCAGGAAGAAGTTTCTTAAGTCACTCTCAGCAGAAGGAACTATGGTTGCCGACCTTATAGATCATATAGCCCTGTCTCATCCTGAGATTGGATTCCGGCTTATCAGCAATCAAAAACCTTTATTACAGACCTCGGGTAACGGGGTTCTCAAGGAGGTCATATACAGGATATACGGAAAAGAAACGGCGGATAATCTCATAGATCTTGACTTTGATGATGAAATACTTAAAGGACACGGATATATCGGGAATCCTTCGCTTACCAGATCTTCCCGTAATTTTGAGAATTTCTTTATGAACGGAAGGTTCGTTCATTGCGATATTTTTACAAGGGCTGTTGAAGAAGGATACAGGGAGTTTCTCATGCAGCATAAATTCCCGTTCTGCGTGATAAATTTCGAATGTGATCCTGCCATGATCGATGTAAATGTTCATCCTTCCAAAATGGAGATTAGACTCCATAAACGAGAAGAATCATATGATCTGATCCGTGAAGCTGTACATGACTGTATGAGCAATCGTGATCTTATCAGAACGGTTCCGTTTGATGATAAGGATACTGAGGTCATAGCAGCCCAAAAACCTCCGGTGCCTGAAAAGAAAAGCCCCGAGCCGTTTGAGAGCAACAGGATACTTCAGTTTAAACATGTTGATGTTGATGCTGAAGAGAGCAACATCATAAAAGCCAAAGAAGTTGCGGTTGTACGTGATCTGTCACAGATGAATCTGTTCGAGGATCGTTTCCTGTCCGAAAAAGCGCAGATAAAACACAGGGTAATAGGACAGGTGTTCAAAACATACTGGCTCTTTGAATATGAAGACAAACTGTTTATGATGGACCAGCATGCGGCGCATGAAAAAGTGAAATATGAAAGACTGATGAAGCAATACCGTAACAAGAATGTAACTTCGCAGTCCCTTAACCCTCCGATAATAGTCGATCTGTCTTCAAAGGAGATGAGCGTAATAAACGAATACATGGATTCATTTGCCAAACTCGGGATCGAAATTGAGGATTTCGGAACCGGATCGGTAGCATTAAGATCGATGCCACAGGATCTGTACGGAACGGATGAGCTGACTTTTTTCCGGGAGATCGTTGATGATCTGATGTCAGATCCGCTAAAGGGGGATCCGGAAGTTATACTATCAAAGATTGCGTCGATGTCATGCAAAGCAGCCGTTAAAGGGAATACTTTTATGAATGAAGAGCAGGTCGGAGCTCTGATCAGTGAACTTATGACACTTGATAATCCCTATAACTGTCCTCACGGAAGACCGACGATCATTTCCATGACCAAAAATGAACTGGACAAAAAATTCAGCAGGATAGTCACATGAAAAACAAACTGATAATAATCACGGGGCCTACCGCTGTAGGTAAAACAGCGTTGTCCGTAAAACTGGCTAAAAGGATTAACGGAGAGATTATAAGCGCCGATTCCATGCAGATCTATAAAGGAATGGATATCGGTACCGCAAAGGTGACATCTTCGGAAGCTGACGGCATAAAGCATTATCTGGTCGATGTCCTTGAGCCCACGCAGGACTTTAATGTATTTGAGTTTAAAAAAATGGCCAAAGAAGCCTGCGATACTATTAACGCCAAAGGGAAAATACCCATTGTTGCCGGCGGTACGGGGTTTTATATACGGGCTTTATTATATGATGCGGACTTTGAGGAAACGGGTGATATAGGCATCAGAAAACGTCTTGAGAAGGAAGCACATATCCACGGTGGAGAGATGCTTTTTGACAGGCTTAAAGAAGTCGATCCCGAGTATTCACTTACGGTACATCCGAATAACCTGAAGAGAGTAATAAGAGCACTGGAGTATTTTGAGCAGACGGGTGAAAGATTTTCGGAGTATAACAGACGATTGGGAAAAAAAGAGTCACCGTATGATTTTCACTATTATGTTTTGACTGATGATCGGGAAGTCATGTACTCAAATATTGATAAGAGAGTCGATAAAATGATTACTCAAGGTCTGGTCGATGAGGTCAAAAATCTGCTTGAAAAGGGCATCAGTCCCAGAAATACATCAATGCAGGCCATAGGCTATAAGGAGATAACGGAGTATCTTGAAAACAGGTGTACACTGGATGAAGCTGTAGCGAGCATCAAGCAAAACACCCGTCATTATGCAAAAAGACAGCTGACCTGGTTTCGAAAGGAAAAAGCAGTATGCTTTATAGATAAGCGTGACTTTGACCGCGATGATGAGAAGATTCTGGATCATATGATCGGAGAGATCTATAATGGATAATCTGAAGCAACGATATGCTGAACTTGGAATAACTGATAAAGTATATGATTTTACGCAATCTGTATACAGATCATTGGAGGACAGGTTTAAAAAGATTGATCTTACAGCGGAGTATAATCAGCTTAAGGTCATTGATGCCATGCATAAAAACAGGGTATCCGAGGCATGTTTTATGGGAAGCTCCGGATACGGATATAATGATCTGGGACGGGAAACACTCGAGAGGGTTTATGCCGATGTCTTTAAAACAGAAGATGCGCTGGTAAGGCCACAGATAACTTGCGGAACACATGCGCTGGCTTTGGCATTGATGTCAAATTTAAGACCGGGAGATGAACTGTTAAGTCCTGTAGGAAAACCCTATGATACTCTTGAAGAAGTGATAGGAATACGTCCGTCAAGAGGTTCACTGGCTGAATACGGTATTTCATATGCACAGACAGATCTGATGCAGGATGGCTCATTTGATTATGACGGCATCAGAAAAAAGATAAATGAAAAGACCAGAATGGTAACTATACAGCGCTCCAAGGGCTATCAGACAAGGCCGACTCTCAGCGTATCCGATATAGGGAAACTGATATCCTTTATCAAAGGGATAAAGAGTGACATTATCTGTATGGTGGATAATTGCTACGGAGAATTTGTTGAGACAGCCGAACCTTCTGAAGTCGGGGCTGATATGGTAGTCGGCTCCCTTATCAAAAATCCCGGAGGCGGGCTGGCCCCTGTCGGAGGTTATATTGCAGGGAAAAAAGAATGCATAGATAATGCTGCCTGCAGACTGACTTCGCCGGGACTTGCCAAAGAGGTCGGGGCGTCACTTAACATCCTTCAGAGCTTTTATCAGGGGCTGTTTCTGGCACCGGTTGTAACCTCAAGTGCTTTAAAGAGCGCAATATTTGCTGCAAACATTTATCAAAAACTGGGATTTGATGTTATACCCGATGCAGACGAAGAACGCCATGATATAATCCAGTCGGTTATCTTACGCTCTCCGGAAGCTCTCTGTGCATTTTGTGAAGGGATACAAAAAGCAGCTCCTGTAGACGGCTTTGTTAAGCCTGAGCCGTGGGATATGCCGGGATACGACTCGCCTGTCATAATGGCTGCCGGGGCGTTTGTATCGGGTTCTTCCATAGAACTCAGCGCTGACGGTCCATTAAAAGAGCCTTATGCAGTATATTTTCAGGGAGGGCTGACATCACCTCATGGGAAACTCGGTATTATGATGTCGCTTCAGAGCCTGGTGGATAAAGGTATAGTCAGGCTTTAAATATAATGTCTTTTATGCTAAAATATATTGAAAATTTTTTTTGAAAGGTCATTTTATGATTTCGGGAAATGCTTTCGGTATCGATCTTGGTACCAGTAATATTAAAATATACAGTATGTCTGATGACTCTATACTGGTCGAAAAGAACATGATCGCCATTGAAAACAGGAAAAACTTTCTGGCATATGGTGACTCAGCTTACGACATGTATGAGAAGGCACCTTCTAACATAGTTATTTCTTTTCCTCTGTCCAATGGTGTTATTGCTGATATCAATAACATGGAGGAGCTGGTTCATTATTTTATCAATGATCTGTCACGCAACAATATCAAGCCTGCGGACTATTATATTACCGTTCCTACAGATGTTACCGAGGTTGAAAAAAGAGCATTCTATGACCTCGTTAAGGAAGCCGATGTCAAAGCCAAACATATATGGGTCGTTGAAAAAGCTGTCGCAGACGGACTGGGGCTTGATGTTGATGTCAAGAATTCCCAGGGTGTTTTGGTAGTTGATGTTGGTTATGATACGACCGAGATATCCATTCTTTCTTTGGGTGGTATAGTTCGAAGCAGACTGATCAAAGTTGGTGGATATAAATTTGATGAAGCTATTCGTAATGCAGTTCGAAAGCAGTTTAATCTGGTTATAGGGCAGAAGACTGCAGAGATCGTTAAAAATGAGCTCAGACTTACCGAAGAAGCCGGCAGAGGGGCTATAGTATACGGACGTGATCTGGTTACGGGCCTTCCGGTGGAAAGAGAACTTCCGACCAAGATGATATGCGAGGCTATGTCCGAACAGTTCAGGGTAGTCATCGATAATATCAAGGTTATCCTGGAGCTTACACCTCCTGAACTCGCGGCTGATATATACAGACACGGATTATATCTGACCGGAGGAGCGTCACAGACATCGCATCTGGCATCCCTGATCAGCAAGAGCACCGGACTTAAGGTTAATGAGGCCGAGAACCCTATTACGTCCGTTGCGCTTGGTTTATCCAAGATCATGAAAGACAGCAATTATCGCTCAGTTGCATACTCTATTGAAGGAAAATAATCAATGAGTCCAGTAATCCCACAGAAAGGAGAAGGATTTACCATTCCGGGTAAGTATCTCCTTTTTGTTTTAACAATTATATGTATAGCCCTTATAGTTATCTCGTTTAACACGGATGTTTTATCAAAACCTATAAGTACTGTCAGCGGCTTTATCATTACACCTGTTCAAAACGGTATCAGCAAGGCAGGTTTATATCTGTCCGGAAGAAAAGAAGATCTGCGCCAGCTTAAGAAATTGCTTGAAGAGAATCAGAGACTGCAAAAAGAAGTTGACGAACTGACCATTGAGAATATCATGCTTCAGCAGGATCGTTATGAACTGGTATCTTTACGGGAACTGTATGATCTTGATGCCCAGTATGATGATTATGAAAAGGTCGGAGCCAGGATCATTGCCAAAGATTCGGGTAACTGGTTCCACAGTTTTGTTATCAACAAAGGAAGCGATGACGGCCTTGAGATAGATATGAACGTGATAGCAGGGTCCGGTCTGGTTGGCAGGATCACGGATCTTGGAAATGACTGGGCTAAGGTTTTAAGTATCATAGATGACAGTTCAAATACCTCCGGAATGGTACTTTCCACTTCTGATAATCTCATAGTAACCGGAGATCTTCAGTGTTATTCAGACGGTGTTATTCCGTTTGAAAAACTGGTGGATACAGCAGACCGCGTGGTTGAAGGTGACAAAATAGTCACATCCAATGTGTCGGACAAATATCTGCCGGGTATCCTTATCGGATATATATCCACTATTGAAAAAGATTCAAATAACCTGACCAAGTCCGGATATCTGACACCGGCCGTGGATTTCGATCATCTAAACGAAGTACTCGTCATTAAACGTCTAAAGCAGACTGTTGAAGAATAACGGAGATCAAACTTGAAACCGAAAATAAAGCGTTTTACGGTTGCATTTATATTAACTGTATTTTCTTTTGTCATGCAGACCACGGTTTTTTCGTGGCTTTCTTTTGGTGGAATAATTCCTAATATCATGCTTATACTGACGGTCACATATGCAATAATGAAAGGTGATCGGGTTGGTATCATAATAGGCTTTTTCTGCGGCCTGTTAGCTGATATTTTCTTTGGAACATTTATTGGACTTAATGCGATTTTCTATATGTTCATAGGGTTCTTTAACGGCAAGTTCCATCAGGTCTTTTACGAAGACGATCTAAAGCTTCCGCTGATCCTTATTTTCACATCTGATCTGCTGTATGGACTGTCATACTATGTGATCATGTTCCTGTTACGCTCCAGATTTGATTTTTCATTTTATTTTCTTAATATAATCCTGCCTGAAGTTATCTATACCATTGCGATTACACTGATATATTATCCGATGCTCCTTCTCATCCACAAGCTGCTTGATCGGAGCGACAAGAAAGAGGGCATGAGATTTGTTTGAAGAATTCAAAGAAAAATTCATAGAACTTATCCTGTCCAGGACATTTGTATTGCTCGTGGTACTGACAGTACTTTTCGGCTCTCTTATCTACAGGGTATTTGATCTTCAGATCGTTCACGGTGAGGAATATCTTAATTCTTTTGAAACAAGGATCAAAAAGGAACTGACGATAGACGGTACCCGTGGAAATATCTATGACCGTAACGGGAATCTGCTTGCATACAATGAGCTCGCACATGCAGTTAAGATCGAAGACGTATATGAGAGCGGCAGATATAAGAATCTGAATCTCAACACTACCATATACGAAACCATCAAGATCATCGAAAGCAATAATGACAAAGTTGTTTCTGATTTCAGGATAGCTCTTGATAAAGACGGAGAATATTATTTTACGGTTGAAGGAACATCATTAAACAGGTTCCTGGCAGATGTTTACGGACACAGTTCCATCAATGATCTTACCGTTAAAGAGAAAACATCAACCCCTGATGACGTTATTGAGTATCTGTGCGGCTGGGACAGATTCAGGATCGGGTTTTATAACGATAACACCAAAAAAGACGGATTTATTCCCGGTAACGGCTATTCCAGAAGCGAACTGCTGAAAATTCTTAACGTCAGATATGATATGAACAATAACTCATATCAGAAATACATCTCCACAACGATAGCTTCCGATGTCTGCGAGGAGACGGTTGCTGTCATTATGGAGAACAACAACGAGTTGCCTGGTGTATCCATTGAAGAAGGAACGATCCGCAAGTATGTTGATCCTGTTTATATGTCCAATATTCTGGGGTATACCGGTAAGGTTTCATCTACAGATGAACTGACTTCACTCCAGGAGATCAATGTTAATTACACGATAAATGATACCGTTGGCAAACTGGGAGTTGAAAAGTCCATGGAAAGCTACCTTCAGGGCAAAAAAGGTTCGGAGACTATTTTTGTCAATTCGGTAGGTAAGACAACTGAAGTTGCCAATTATATCGAGCCTATCGCCGGCAATGACATATATCTTACTATAGATAAGGATCTTCAGGTTGCCGTATATAAGATGCTGGAGGAGCATCTGGCCAGTATTTTATATACCAAGATCATAAATGCCAAAGAATTCGATGCATCAGCTGTATCGGCATCGAAGATAATGATACCTATATATGATGTATATATCGCTCTTTTTAATAATAATGTTATCAATATAGATCATCTGTCCGAAGATGATGCCAAGGAAAACGAGAAAGCAGTTTATGACAGATTCATCACTAAAAGAGAGCAGGTTTTTGAACGCTTAAGAAACGAACTTTATGATAAAAAGACCGTCTATTCTGATCTTAATACTGAATACAAGGTATATGAAAGCTATATAGTAGACAGGCTATACCAGGAAAACATCATAGACAGGGATCTTGTTGATCTGACGGATAAAATTTATACTGCATGGACCATTGATGAATCAATCTCTGCGTATGAATACATTAATTACTGTATTTCGATGAACTGGATCGACGTTTCTAAACTTGATATAGATACACAGTATTCGGATTCCGAAAAGATATATAATTACATGATCAATTATATTCTTGATGAGCTTTACAAGGATAAAGGGTTTATCAAGAAAATCATAACATACATGATAAAAGGAGATGAAATAAGCGGAAGCGCTATATGCAGGATCCTTATCGAACAGAATGTAGTTGAACTTGATGAGAATGAAGAAAGCAAAATGATGTCGGGAGCCACCACGGCATATGCTTTCATGATGGCAAGGATAAAGAATCTGGATATTACACCGGCTATGCTGGCTCTCGATCCCTGCTCCGCATCCTGCGTAATAACCGACGTCAATACCGGAGATGTATTATGTCTGGTATCTTATCCCGGATTTGATAATAATATGCTCGCTAACGGTGTCGATCCTGAATACTATGCCGCGCTCCAGGAAGACCTCTCAACCCCGATGATCAATTATGCCACTCGACATAAAACCGCTCCCGGATCTACTTTCAAGCCGGTTTCGGCTACAGCGGGACTGATTGAAGGGGTGATAAACACAGGTAGCAGATTCACGTGTACCGGCCTTTTTGATAAGGTTGCGCCCCCTGCTGCATGCTGGATATACGGCAAAGGCGCTCACGGTTCACTTAATGTATCCGAAGCCATCAAACATTCCTGCAATATGTTTTTCTATGAATTGGGATATCAGCTGGGATCATCACCAAATGGATATTCATCCGATTATGCACTGAGCAGGTTGCAGGTATATGCCGATGCATACGGGCTGACTGATCTTAGCGGTGTTGAGATAGAAGAATCTATGCCGTCATTTTCTACCACTGACGGAGTAAGATCTGCTATAGGACAGGGCTCACATTCTTATACAACTGTTGGACTTGCCAGATATTGCACTGCCTTAGCAAACTCCGGAACATGCTATAATCTGACGCTTCTTGATAGGGTTACTGACAGATCCGGCAATCTGCTTAAAGACAATTCAGCCACGATCCGAAATGAGATAACTATGGATCCTTCATATTGGAGAGCGATCCATCAGGGAATGAGAGCTGTTGTTGAATCAAGGAGCGACTATGAGGATATGAAGATCAAAGTTGCCGGAAAAACAGGTACTGCCGAAGAGAGCAGAAACAGAGCGAACCATGCCCTGTTCATATGCTATGCACCCTATGATTCACCGCAGATAGCGGTTGCAACGAGAATAGCTTACGGTTATTCATCCACGTATGCAGCACAGGCAACCAAGGATATCCTGAATTATTACTTTAAGACTGAAGATGAGGAAGATCTGATCACAGGACAGGCACAGGAGCTTGATAACGTGACCACCGTTACGGACTGATATGTTTACAAAATACAGATTAAGACAATACGATTTCAAATTGGTGATTTTTGTTCTGGCATTAGCCGTTATCGGCATAATGGCTGTTTCGTCTGCAGATGAAAGCCTGTACCATCGTCAGATGTGGGGTGTTATCGGCGGAACGGTTATAATGGTGATCCTTTCACTTTTTGATTATAATCTGATACTGAAATTTTACTGGTTCTATTATATTGCAAACATAATCCTGCTGCTCATGGTTATATTTTGGGGTGAGGAAACTAACGGTGCTCAAAGATGGATCAATATAGCAGGTATTCGATTCCAGCCGTCAGAAAGTGCCAAGTTGCTGATAATCCTGTTTTTTGCAATGTTTATAATGAAGCATGAGGAAGAATTCAGCTCGTTTATCTATGTGCTGCTAAGTATTGTGTTGTTTGCCGTGCCTGCTGCGCTGGTATACAGCCAGCCGGATCTGTCTACAACGGTCATAATATGTATTATATTTGCCGTGATAGTTTTTGCCGGGAATCTTAGTTTTCGTGTTATCAGTGCTGTTGTAGCCGTCGCGCTGCCTGTATTTTTGATCATTCTGTATCTTATCATGCAGCCTGATCAGACTATCGTATCTGATTATCAGAAGAACAGGATCATGGCTTTTTTCAACAAGGAAGATACTGCCAATGATGCCGGATATCAGCAGACATATTCTGTTATGGCTATAGGCTCCGGACAGCTGTCAGGGAAAGGCTTCAGAAATAATGAGATATATTCGGTTAAAAATGCTGATTTCATAGCAGAACAGCAGACAGACTTTATTTTTGCAGTTATTGGCGAAGAATTCGGTTTTATCGGGACGTGCTCTGTTATAATACTTATTTTTTTAATTTCTATTGAGTGCTTTATGGTATCTCATAGAGCCTCGAACACCGCGGGCAGGATCATAGCTGCGGGAACAGGGGCTGCCTTGGGGTTCCAGAGCTTCATAAACATTGGCGTTGTAACTTATATTCTTCCAAACACAGGGCTTCCTTTACCTTTTGTCAGCTATGGACTGACATCACTTATTGTATCGTTTGCCTCAATCGGAGTTGTTTTAAATGTGGGGTTACAAAGTGAGCCTAAATAAGGTATAATAATTTCGGGGTAAATGGAGGTATAGCAAATGAATATTGCTTTGATCGCGCATGATGCCAAGAAAAAGCTCATGCAGAATTTTTGTATTGCTTACAGGGGCATTCTAAGCAAGAATGAACTTTATGCGACCGGAACCACAGGGCGCCTTATAGAAGAAGTCACTAATCTATCCGTTCATAAATTTCTGGCGGGACATCTGGGAGGAGAGCAGCAGATAGGTGCTCAGATTGAGCATAACCAGATGGATCTGGTCATTTTCCTGCGTGATCCGCTGACTGTTAAAAATCATGAACCTGATGTAAATAATGTTGTCAGGCTTTGTGATGTTCACAACATACCGCTGGCTACCAATCTGGCATCAGCTGAGTTGCTCATTAAGTCTTTGGACAGAGGAGATCTTGAGTGGCGTGAAATGTATAAATAGATTTTCAGTTTTATCTGCCATTTGTATATATGTCATTCTGATAACAGGATGCTCTTCAAGGAAATATCCCATGCCATATACTGCTGATTCCGATATCAGCAGTTTTCGTATGGTATCTTCTCAAAGTACCATGAATACTGCAGTACCTTTTACATCAAAACTCTGTGTCGGCGATAATAACGTCAATTCTGATGCCATTACTCTGACACAGGGATCTTATGCCGGTCTTTTTGATATCTATGACAAAAAGATTCTCTATGGCAAGAATATTCATCAGCAGCTGAATCCTGCCTCCCTGACCAAAATAATGACGGCAATTGTAGCTCTCAAAAACGGAAGTACCGATATGATACTTACGGCTACTACGAATGTTAATCTTAAAGAAACCGATGCGCAGAAAATGGATCTGAAACCAGGAGACACTATGACTTTAAATCAGGCCCTTAATATTCTTTTGCTGTATTCGGCAAATGATGTTGCGGTTTTGATAGCTGAAGGCATAGCCGGATCTGAGGATGCATTTGTTGATATGATGAATAAAGAAGCCATATCCATAGGCGCGACCAATACGCACTTTACAAACTGTCACGGATTAACTGCCGATGATCATTATACCACCGTATATGATATGTATCTTATTATGAATGACGCTATGCAGTTTGAACTGTTTAACGAGATCATACATACTCCGGAGTATTCAACAGTTTATCATGACTCCGCAGGTATGGATAAGGAGATATCCATTAAATCGACTAATCAGTATATTACCGGAAACCGTGAGATGCCTGCCGGTATTACCGTCGTAGGTGGTAAAACCGGTACGACAAGTGCTGCGGGACATTGCCTCGTTCTGCTATCCAGAGATACACGTTCAAATCCGTTTATAAGCATTGTTATGAAGTCAGACAACCGTGAAGATCTCTATGATAATATGTCCTCGTTACTGGGCTTTATAGGGAATTAACGACTTGTGTTTTAGGGGTATTTAACTTATAATATATTTAATTACTTTTAGGAGGGTTACCATATGGTTCAATTGATCATCGGAGAAAAGGGTAAAGGCAAGACCAAGGTACTTTTAGACAAGGTAAATGAAGAGGTTTTAAATGCTTCCGGCAATTTTGTTTACCTTGATAAGAGTTCAAAACACATGTATGAGCTAAATAACAAAGTCAGATTGATCGATGCCTCTAATTATTTCATTGATAATTCGGATCAGTTTATTGGTTTTATAAGCGGTATTATTTCTCAGGATCATGATCTTGAAAAGATGTATTTTGATAATTTCCTCAGTATATCTAACTGTGGTGATGAATTTGAAGCAGTTTTATCCAAGATAGAGAAGATTAGCAATCTGTTTAAGGTTGATTTTGTTATATCATTATCCAAGGTTGAAAGTGATTTTTCTGAAGCATGGAAGAATTGCATAATAGTTTCACTTTAAGCATAGTAAGATTCTTATTCGGAAGCGATATCTTGAGGGATATCGCTTTCTTTCGTGTCTGCGGATAATGATCTGATATAAAAGGACGGAAAGGAGGATACCATGGCTGACAAAAAGATATATGACATGAAAAAAAACCGCGGAATGAATTTCGGCCTGGTTATCTTTCTCGTTATCCTGCTGTATATAGTGATCGCAGTAGTCAATTATTTTTCTCAGAAACACATAGAAAGCTATCAGGTTCTGATGGGTTCTCTATCAACCAATAATATATACAAGGGTGTTGCCTTACGTAATGAGCTTATCGTCAGGTCAGATAAAGCCGGATATGTCAATTATTTTGCCAGAGAATCCCAGAGAGTAGGCGTCGGAAATCTGGTTTATTCTCTTGATGAGAGTAATAAACTGGCGTCGTACTTTGCAAATAATACTGAGGGGACTTCGCTTACGGCCAAGGATCTTGGAGAACTAAAGACCGATATACTGAGCTTTGTAAATGAATTTGATCCTACACATTATGCTACGGTTTATGATTTTAAATACAGTGTTGAAGGTACGGTTCTAAAACTCTCAAATGCGAATATCCTCTCTGATATAGAAAAGATCAATTCACAGGGAGCTTTGGATCTTGTTACATTTAATTATGCGCCGTCATCGGGCTACGTCATTTATTCAACTGACGGATATGAGGATCTTACTCTTAATGATATGACAGCGGAACTGTATGATTATAAAAACTATTCCAAAAACCAGCTGATAAGTAATGAACTGGTCGGTGAAGGAGATCCTGTTTATAAACTGTCTACGTCAGAAGACTGGTCTATCGTGATAAAGACAGATCCCGAAAAAGCTGATGAACTTGTTAAGGAAGAGTATGTTAAAGTAAAATTCCTTAAGAATCAGGATACATCATGGGGCAAAGTGTCCGTCTATAATAATGCGGACGGAGATACCTTTGTAATGTTATCATTCACTAATTCCATGCTCTCGTTCTGTACGGACAGATTTATAGATATCGAACTTATCCTACAGGAAGATAACGGTTTAAAGGTGCCCAATTCAGCTATTGTTAACAAAGAGTTTTTCATAATACCCAAAGACTATATCACAAAGGGAGGCAATTCAAACAACTCCGGTGTTTTAAGACAGATATATCTTGAGGATGGCTCAACATCCACAGAGTTTGTGGAGACGACCATATATAATGAGACCGAGGATGAATATTATCTTGATGATCTGTCCCTTAGAATGGGCGATATTCTCGTGAAAACGGACTCCGGAAGTACTCTGACTCTGTCAAAAAAAGGTTCGCTGATAGGTGTATACAATATCAATAAAGGATATGCGGATTTCAAACAAATAAATATACTGTACAGTAATGATGAGTATTCGATAATAAAGCCCAACACGATCTACGGACTATGCACCTATGATTATATTGTATTGGATGCATCCAGTGTCAATGATGATGAATTAATTTATGATTGACACAGATGGGGCGAAACGATAAGATTATTATGTATGTAAATAGCATACGGACGCTATGAAAGGGAGACAGTTACATGGGAGCGTTTGATAAGTTTCTCAACTACATGAAGATCGATAACGATGATGATTATGACGATTATTATGAGGAAGAGAATGACAATAATAAAATAAGTGAGGTATCCAAGGAAGAACCCCCTGCTGAGGAAAGACAGATCAAAAAACCTGTCAGAAATACAACCCCTATGGGCAGATCCTCTAAAAAGGGTGTTCCCGGAGCAGGAATGGAAGTTGTCAGAATAGAGCCCACTTCGGTAGAGGATGGAAGAAAGATATCAGACCTGCTGTTACAGAACAAGGTCGTTTTCCTTGATCTTGAAGGCATAGACATGAACCTCGCTCAGAGGATTATCGATTTTACATCCGGCGCGACATATGCAATTGACGGTACTCTTCAGCAGATGTCCAAATATACATTTGTTATAGCACCTCCTGTTGTTTCCGTTTCCGGTGATTTCCAGGATGCTCTGAGTTCAAACTCTTCGGTTACTTTTTAACGATAATTGATCAAAACAGCTGTTAAGTGTCGCCTGATGGCGACACTTTCTATATAAAAGCAAAGTAGACCCGGATATCAATAATTCGGATAAGCGGAGATATTATGGAAAAACTATTAGTTAATTATGAAGATAAACCCTGTTATGATGTGATAATTGATGATTCTTTTGATAATTTCCCCGAAGATATCATTAAAAACAATTCTAAAGTTTTGATAATCACCGATGATAATGTTGCTACATCGTGTCTTGGATCACTAAAGAGTATTATACGCAATGAAACAGAGGTTTTTTGTATAACTCCCGGTGAAGACAGTAAAAATCTTGATACGGTACGGGAAATTTACGCATTTCTAATAAATAAAAATTTTTCAAGAAGTGATATGCTGATCGCTCTTGGCGGCGGAGTAGTGGGAGACATAACCGGATTTGTGGCCGCTACTTATAAAAGAGGCATTGATTTTATACAGATCCCGACATCATTGCTCGCAATGGTCGATTCAAGCATCGGCGGCAAGACAGGGGTGGATTTTGATGAGTATAAGAATATGATAGGCGCTTTTTATATGCCACGTCTGGTGTATATAAATGTGACATATTTAAAGTCTCTTCCGGACAGGGAATTTTTTAACGGGTTTGCTGAGGCTATGAAATCTGCGCTTATCCGTGATCAGATCTATTATTCGTGGCTTATCGATAATATGTATGAGATATGTGAAAAAGATCCGGATACCCTGATAAATTTGATCAGGTCATCTCTTTCAATAAAAAAGGATGTGGTTGAAAAGGACCCTAAGGAAGAATCTCTTAGGATGATCTTAAATTTCGGACACACGGTCGGCCATGCTATTGAAAAATACAAAGGTTTTGAATTAAAACATGGCGAGTGTGTAGCGCTTGGATGTGTATGCGCAGCTTTTATCTCGTGGAAGAGAGATTATCTTACCATGGATGAGTACTACGAGATACGTGATATGTTTGTTCCGTTTAATCTGCCGATAAGTACAGAAATGCTTGATATTGATAAGATAATCGATATCATTAAAAAAGACAAAAAAAATGTCAACGGAAGTTTAAGATTCATTCTTCTAAAGAAGATAGGGAAGGCTGTGATCGAATCTGATGTTACCGATGATGAGATAAGAGCATCCCTTAACGAGATAAATTTTGATGAGGAATGGTAAATGAAAGGTAAGAAACGGATCTATTTAATAGATATATTACTACTATCAGTGCTGGTTGCTGTTGACAGGTTCACCAAATATCTGGCTGTCTTAAAACTTAAAGATAAGCCGGCTTATATTATTATAAACGGTGTCCTTGAGTTTAATTATCTTGAAAACAGGGGAGCTGCTTTTGGAATGCTTCAGAATCAGAAGTATTTCTTTATTTTTATTGCAGTTATTTTTCTGGCTGTCATTACTTATGTTCTGATAAAATGTCCTGATGAAAAGAAATATTATAAACTGCATCTACTGCTGTGTTTTATAGCGTCAGGTGCCATAGGCAATCTGATCGACAGATTAAAGCTTAATTATGTTGTTGACTTTATCTTTTTTTCACTTATTAATTTCCCTATTTTCAATGTTGCAGATATTTATGTTACGGTTTCTACATTTATACTCGTATTCCTGATCCTGTTTATATATAAAGATCATGATTTTTATTTCTTAAGTTTTAAAGAACAGAAATACAGGGAAATGTAAATGCGCAGATTTGATCTTATCGCAGATTCCGAATCCGAGAATGAAAGGATCGATAAATTCCTGACGGGATATATCGATTCTTTTTCACGTTCTTATCTTCAAAAACTTATCGAAACAAATGATATTTCCGTAAACGGCAAAAAAATAAAATCTAGTTACCGTCTTAAAGCCGAAGACCGTATATCGGTCATTGTTCCTGACAGTATTCTTCCTGATATAAAAGCCGAAGATATTCCTTTGGACATTCTTTATGAAGATGATGATGTTATAGTTGTTAACAAACCCAAAGGCATGGTCGTTCATCCGTCTGCCGGCAATTATGAGCATACACTGGTCAACGCTTTAATGTATCATTGCTCGGATAATCTGTCCGGTATAAACGGTGTTTTAAGACCCGGAATAGTTCATCGCATTGACAAGAATACAACAGGCTCGATCATAGCCTGCAAAAATGATTATGCGCATGCGGCGATAGCCTCTGCGCTTAAGGAACACAGCGTAAAAAGAAGATACCGCGCAATAGTAAACGGTATTATCAATGAAGATGAAGGTACGATAAAAACACTTATCGGGAGAGATACCAAAGACAGGACAAAAATGGCTGTAGTCACATCAGGTGGCAAGGAAGCGGTCACGCATTACAGTGTTCTGGCCAGATCTGATAAATACACATATGTAGAATGTGAACTGGAGACCGGACGTACTCATCAGATCAGAGTTCACATGTCATATATCAATCACCCGATCCTGGGAGATGATAAATACTGTTCTATAAAGAGCCCTTATAAATTGGAAGGCCAATGTCTTCATGCCATGATACTCGGATTTACTCAGCCTCATAGTGGAGAATATATAGAAACAGTTGCACCTTTACCGGAGTATTTCGAACATTTGCTCAACATCATGGGGATGTAACTAATTATTTTAGACATTGTGTTTTTTTGGTATAATCATATATAAATAACACGAAAGGTGGTGTGTATATGAACACGATCATTACCATATCAAGACAGTTTGGTTCTGCAGGTCATGAGATAGGGAAAAAGTTGGCGGACAGCCTCGGAATAAAGTGTTATGATAAAGAACTGTTATCCCGTGCCGCCAAGGAATCAGGATTCTGCGAAGAGATCATTCAGACTCAGGATGAACGTCCTACCACCTCATTTCTTTATAATCTGGTCATGGATACATATTCATTCGGATATAATACCGCACATTTTGTTGACATGCCGATATCACAAAAGATCTTCCTGGCACAATTTGATACTATCAAAAAAATAGCGGATGAAGGCCCATGCGTTATAGTTGGACGATGTGCTGATTATGCTTTATCGGACAGAAAAGACTGTGTCCGTATCTTCATTTACGCGGATGAAGATTTTAAAATAGCCCATGTCATGAAAAAGCTCAATGTATCAGAGAAGGAAGCAAGAGAGCTTTGCATTAAAACGGACAAATCACGACAGAGTTACTATAATTACTACTCTTCCAAGAAGTGGGGGAGGGCCGACAGCTACGATCTGTGTATTAACAGTGCCATATTAGGTGAAGAAGGAACAGTTACACTCATTAAGCAGTTTGTAGAGGATTTTGAAAACAGAAAATAATGCCTAAAAGTCTTATTTTTGTTCTTGTAATCTTTCTTATTATCGTATATGTTTATACGTTCATAAAATGGCGCAAGAGACGTAAACTGCATGACAAGTCAGATATTGATGCGTTTAAAAACAGATATGTAAACAATCATGAACGAGAAAAATATATAGATAATCCGGATGAAACCGAACCTGATCAGAGAATTGATTATATTGAAAAAGATGATTTTTATAAGGTGATCAGGGATGAAGCTAAAAAGAACAAGAACAATAATGAACCAGAACGAAAATTTACTTTAAAGTTCTAGATTTGGTTAACATAACATGATTGGTTTACATAAATATATTATGTAAACCAATTTGCGTAAAAGGGAAATTGGGGAGGAATGATCATGAAGAAAAATAACGATTATGAGATTAATATTGATGAAATTATGATACCTGATGGCTTGCCGGGAGGCTTTTTTATTTACAAAGCAGACGGCAATATGGAAATCCTGTATGCCGATCAGAATATAATAAATCTCTATGGATGCAGTGATATCAAAGAATTTCGCGAATTAACCGGAAATTCTTTTAAAGGTATGGTACATCCTGATGATTTTAAAAAAATAGATAATGACATAATCGCACAGACCATAAACAGCAGTAAAAAGCATGATTATGTAAGATATCGTGTCATTACCAAATCCGGACAGATCAAATATATTGAAGATTTCGGACATCTTTTGCATGCCAAAGACGGATCCACATATTTTTATGTTTATATTGTTGATATAGATAAGGAAGAGTTCTTTAACAGAGGCAGAAACAGTTTTGCAGAAACCCAGATATTCAGCAGCAATCGTAATACCGACAGGCTGACCGGTCTTATGAACATGCATTCTTTCTATGAGGATGTTCAGAACAAGCTGGGAGAGCTTAGTGACGAAGAAAAGAAAGAAGTAAAATTCATTCACTTTGATATATCCAATTTTAAAATGTTTAATGAAAAATACGGTTTTCAAAAGGGAGATGATCTTCTTTGCCGTATGGCATATATAATCAAGGATGAGTTTAAAGATTCATACGTTGCCAGGTTTTCAAATGATCACATTGTCGTATGTACCAAAAAGGATGACGTGATCTATAAAGTTGAGAATGTTTATAATTCTATGCTTAGTGCGATGAAAGGCATCCGCGTTGAGATTAAGGCAGGTATATATCTGCTTGATAATGACTGTAACGAAGTCGGAATTGCATGTGATCATGCCCGGATTGCCTGCAATATGATCAAGCACAGATACGACAGAATATATGAGATATATGAAAAGGGAATTCATGAAAAGCTGAAAATGCAGCAATATGTTCTTGATAATATTGATACAGCTGTTGAAAAAGATTACCTGAAAGTGTATTATCAGCCGATAATACGTGTTTCTACAGGCAGGATATGCGGATATGAAGCACTGGCCAGATGGCAGGATCCAGAAATCGGAATGCTTTCTCCGGCGCAGTTTATAGGAACACTCGAAGAATATCACATGATCCACAAGGTAGACATCTTTATCATAAATAAAGTATGCGAAAACTTAAGCGCAATGCTTGATGAAGGGAAAAAGATCGTTCCGGTGTCTATCAATCTGTCACAGTTGGATTTTGAGCTTTGTGATATTTTTACACTGATTGAACAGATAGTAGGGCGGTATGGATTATCGCGTGATATGCTGGAAATAGAAATAACGGAAAGTGCTCTTAATAATGATTCGGAACATATTAAAGAAGAAGTGCAGAAATTCCGTCAGGCAGGATACAGTATATGGATTGATGATTTTGGCAGCGGATACTCTTCGCTAAACCATTTGCTGGATTATGTTTTTGACGTTATTAAACTTGATCTGGAATTCTTAAGGACATACGACAAGCATCCTAAGGCTTCAGAACTGATACGTCATATTGTTCAGGGAGCAACTGCATTGGGCGTTTCACCGCTGCAGGAAGGCGTTGAGACCGCTGAACACCTTCAATTCCTCGCAAATATAGGTTGCGAACGCGCCCAGGGTTATTATTTCTCAAAACCTTTGCCTTTAAATGAATCCATAGAGTTTACAACTTCCAAAGGACTTGAATTGGAGTGAGCCATCCGTCAAGTTTAACGCATCAGTTGCAAATAAAAGATTTTGAATGAAGTGTATTTTATAGATGCAACAATATAAATTAATAACCGTCAAGTTTAACGCATCAGTTGCAAATAAAAGGTTTTGAATGAAGTGTATTTTATAGATGCAACAATATAAATTAACAAACGTCAAGTTTAACGCATCAGTTGCAAATAAAAGGTTTTGAATATAGTTTATTTTATAAAAGCAACTATGCGTTAAACTTGACTTTTGCGAATAGATAGATCACACCAGAATGATCAACGGCTCACCTTTAGTGACCACTCTTCCTCGAACAATTTCAATTTTTTCCGAGCTTATCGCGTCTGTATATAACCCATCGGGAAGATCTACCGAAACACCGGTGCTTATTCCTTTAAGAGAAAAGATTCCAACAGCTTTATTGGCTTTTGATGTATGAATAGCTACAATTACATCATCTGCATTCGAACTGACCTCATACATGCTGTCAGTAAATACAGGATCCTTTTTTATCTTAGATAGCTTCTTAATAAGTTCACTCAGATCATTCGAGTTTTCAGAAGACATTTTAACTGTATCACGGTCAAATAAAGTAGGAAGATGTGAAGCGCTAAATTCCTGACCGGCATATATAAATGCTATTCCCTTTTGAAAGAATGAAAACGCTGTTATATTTCTTAATGAAACCGGATCCGGGAATAAAAAAGCCGCTCTTGCCTGATCATGATTTTCTAAAAATCTAAGTTTGACATAGTTTGCCGGATAGATGTATTCCTGAGAATTAACTGCATCTGCATATTCGGTTAATAAATTTTTTCTCTCAATATAGCCCGTATATTTCCCGTAAATGTCATAATCATAGCATATGTCAAAAGCACGGTATAATTCCGAATCGCTTAAAGCGGTTAGACCTCTGCTTCTTAAATGAGTGATAAAACCGGGTTCAACTGATTCAGCAAGCCATATAAAATCAGGTTTTCCGGAGTTGATCTCCTGCCTGGCTCTTATCCAGAATTCAATCGGAACCAAAGGCGCTACATCGCATCTGAATCCGTCAACTATGTCTGCCCAGAACTTAAGGGTTTCTATCTGATAATCCCATAACTCTTTGCTTGAGTAATCAAGATCTATAATATCTGTCCAATCTCCTACTCTGTTTCCAAAGGAACCGTCTTCTTTTCGATAAAACCAATCAGGATGTTCTTCAGAAAGAACAGAATCAGGTGAAGTGTGATTGTATACTATATCGATCATACATTTCATATCGTGCTCATGAATGGCCGAAACCAGACGTTTAAAGTCATCTAAGGTTCCATATTCAGGATTAATAGCGCGGTAATCGCTGATCGCATAGGGTGAACCCAGACTTCCTTTTCTTTTTTCAATACCAATCGGGTATATTGGCAGAAAATAAACGATGTCTGTTCCAAGTGACCTGATACGGTCAAGATCATCTTCCACAGCCTTGAATGTTCCTTCGGGACTGTAATTTCTAACAAATATCTGATATATCATTTTATTTCTTAATGAAATGTCTGTTGTGTAAGCCATGTATTTTTCTCCATTTTCAAATATAAAGTAAGAGCCAGATCATCATAATATTATCAATTCTGTTTGTCCGGACCTTTAAATCCGTGGATGAACATTTTAATGAACAGAGGCTGAAAAATAAAGATCAGGATATATCCGGCGATCATACAGATTCCCAATGATCCCAAAAACATAGTTGAATAATCAAGCTGAGCCAAACCATTGCTGGCTTTCATGGCAGAATTGTATGCCAATCCAGTCATGACCAAAGTAATAATAGGAGTATAAATAATATCGGATATAATGCTTTCGATAAGTCGGGTTTCAAATTTACCCTCTTCCAGTTCCATTTTTTTCAATATGAAAGAAGTGATCCTTCTTATCGGAATCAACAATCCAATAATAAGACTTATGACAAAACTTATGACAAAACTGAATAAAATACCGGATATAATTGCTATGGCAGGAGTCCCTTCGGGCCTTCTGGCCGTAAGATTACCTACTACAGACAAGCATAAGCTCATTACCAGAGCCATCATAAATGAGATTTTAAAGCCTGCTATTTTTAGCTGTTTTTGATCAGGTGTTCCATGCGGGTTTTTACTCATAGATAATCTTCTCCTTTCACATTTTAAGGATCTTTAATATTCTTCAACATGAAATCTATTGAATTGTTTATAGCATATAAAGAATCATCATCATCAAATCCGTGATCAGCATCTTTAATGACTATCAATGAAGCATTATCATATATCGTTTCAGCTGATTCAGAATAGCGGATCGGAACGATCCCATCCTTATCACCATGAATGATGAGCACAGGACCGGAGTAATCATGCATTATTTTCCTTATATCGATATTGACAGCAACTTTATCATATTCGGGAGAAAGCATCTGCCCGAAAACTTCGTTAACTCCTTCACGAATCCTTCGGGCTGAATCATCGGGAATCACAAATGCAGGATACCATAATATCAGGCCACGTATTTTAGCGCTTATATGTGGAGCCAGATATGCACTAACCAATCCCCCCTGACTCTCTCCCATCAGAAATATTTTCTCGGTATCGACTTCATCCAGAGAGCAGACATATGAGTATACGTCTTCAAGGTCTGAAACTTCGCTTAAGATTGTCATATCTTTCATGGAACCATCGCTTAAAGATTCTAAACCTCCACCGCAAAAATCCAGAAAAAAACATATGATATTATGCTCGGCAATAGTCTTGCCGTGATGTTCTAAAGCCCGATAATTTGAGCCAAAACCATGAGAAAAGATCACAGCCGGATATTTAGATTCTTTATCAGCAGGATAATAAGCTTTTATGGCGATCTTTTGCCCTTTTTTACCTGTTATATATTTTTCGTCAGTTGTGTATTTACTCATATTTTATTCTGATCGTCAGTTTTCCTTAGCAGTGCTATCCTTGATCTTTTGTTTATTTTTGTACATAGCTTTATCAGCTCGTACAAATACATCGTCAACACTGTCGCCCGGTTTGTACGTTGCTATGCCTGTTGCGGCAGAATATTTTTGCCAGGGTTTTCTGTCTTTATCCAGACGGTAACCGGAAAATTTACCGGACAGCTCTTTTTGCAATCTGTTTCTGTCGATGTAATCACGTCCTTTTAATACAACGATAAATTCATCTCCGCCTATTCGATACACAGAAGAATGCTTAAACACATCACATATTGCTTCACAGGTTCCGACGATGTATTCATCACCGTGCTCGTGCCCGTAGGTATCATTTATCTTTTTCAGATTATTGGCGTCGATCATCATTATTCCAAAATCGGTCTCACCACACTTTATATTGTCGGTCAAAGCAGCTTTTTCCTCCAGATAAGCAGCTTTGTTTTTTACTCTTGTAAGAGAATCCTTATAGATAAGCTTAGACATTTGCTTATTTTCAAGCCGTGCATTCATGGCTTCTTCATTAGCTTTAATCATATCCTGGACATATATTCTAAGTGAATGAGCCATTCGTTTTATAGAATTTGATAATAGATCCAGTTCATTATCGGTTTTAAATCCAGGATCTTTAAACACTATATAATTCAAGTCTTTGGATTCCTCACAGCTATCGGCAAATTCCACTGCCCTTTTTTCAAGCTGTTTTATCGGATAAGTAATATTCTTGCTAATCCATCTGTATAAAAGAAACAGCACAACAAGACCGGCTAATATAAAAAATCCAACTGAAGAAATGATATAACGTATGGCGATATCCATTATCAAATCATTATTTATTTCGGCACATATGATCGCAAAACGTTCTCCATTACTGTTGAACAAAGGCATAGAGGCATTATATTGACGCCCCCAGACAGATACGGAATCAAAATAAGAAATATCATCCGAATTATATGCTTTCATAAAATTTCGGGAAGCTTTTACAGGATATTCATCACCTGAAGTTTTACAGAACATATCTCTGTACTTACCCTGGGCATATTCTTCGGCAGAATGCGATTCCATAACGTATAATTGAGAATCTTTTCCGTCAGTGTTTAGAGGAACCATGATATACACATATTGAAGATCGAATGTGTCTACCATTTTGTCCAACAGGAGTCTTAACTGTTCATATTTGGGAGATTTAGTTTGGGTCTTGATGCAGTTATCCAGATCATCTGCATCCATGTTAGATATTACGTAATCGATAGCGCCCCTAAGATTTGTGCGATAATTGCTCCTTGTGGAATCACGATATCCGCGAAAATTCAGATATCCCACAGTTATGCTCATAAAAAGAAAAAACAGAAACAGACGTATGATAATACTACGTTTGATGGGCTTTTTACATTCCTGTTGTGTCATTACTTCACTCATAATATTTGCTATGATCACTCGGGTTTTATATAGGGAGATTCAAATGATTTATCTTCATACAGATATTTACCGTCCTCTGAGATCCAGAGATATACAGGGGCAGTCATATTTCCGGTAGATCCGGTGATGTCATATGCATTCAGGTAATCGTCAAAATAGTAATAGAGGCTTTCCATGTAATAATCATACGTATCATCTTCTTCCGGTTCGTACAATGATAATGTGAATGTTCCATTGTCATTTTCGAAAATATCTATTGTCTTGTCGGGGTCGTCCTGATTAATCCATTTTCCCTTGATCATCTCAAAAGCTTCATGTTCATTTTGAGCAGCTTTTTGAGCATTTTCTTTAATCTCCTTTTTTTCGGAATCAAAGAGATATTTATCGGTATCGCCCAAGTCCTCCCAGCCAAGGTCATATACAAACATGCTCTGCAATATGGCATAATCATCGGAATCCAGATATCTTATCTTATAATAATAGTCATAGTTTTCTTCCGGATAGACATATATACCGCTGACTTTGGCAGGATCTGTTGTTTTGATGAGGATCTTATTATTATTTATACTTGCGTTAAATATTTTGATTTCTTCGCCTTCTTTATCAAAGCATTTGACATATGCTTTCTTGCCGTTCAGGTTGTTATCCCCTTTAAAATATATGACGAGGTTATTTTTTTTGTATATGGTTTTTTTGAGGGAAAAGTCAAAAGAGCTATCAGGTTTTTTGTAGACAAATTCAACAGATTCCTTATCGTCTGCTTTAGTATCGGTTTCAGTTTCTGATTCAGTTCTTTTGCCGGAACACCCCATTAAAAAAAACATAAAAACACCCAGAAATATAAATGAAATAATGTTGATTGTTTTTCTGATTGATACTGTTTTATACATATGATGATTATATCATAAATCTTTGTTTAATGCGTTTTGTATGAATTAATGAAATACGTCGGTTTAGTTAACAAAACCCCGTATCAAAACTGATACGGGGTTCTGTTATGGTCAACAACTTACTTCTTATAACTTAACATGGCTTTCTTCTCATAATGAGTAAAATCCAAAGAACGATCTGAATCCTTAACGTTCTTTTTTACAGAAGGTTTAAAGTAATACGGTACTCCGGTTCTCCCTTCAGAATTGTATCCGTTGGAGATTGCTTTTACTGTCTTCATAATTCCACCTCCTTGTATGAAAAACAAAAACATCAAACATCTCTGTTTATTATATCGGACACATTTGGTATATACTTAACCCCGATTTGTATAATTCATACAATATATAGTATGGGCGTTACTCTCCTGCTGTAAAAGAGATGATCCAGGGAGCAGGCTGGACATCATAATTATGTCTTGAGGTAACTTTTGAAACTGCTATCTGAATGATCTCAGGATCTGAAACACATATTTTCTTACAGTAATCTATCATTGAAGCTGCCAAAACAAAATCAAGCGTATAGATAACGAACTCCATTTTGGAATTTAATCTAAGGAGGCACTCGATTTCCTGTTCCATAGAGGCAGATGCTACCAGCATCGTGACATCAGGTATGGGGAGGCCGTTTAATGAGTTATCATCTACATGATCGATGATATGAACATTATTCAAACCGAACTGTTCAACATTTTCTTCAAGAGCTCGTCTGTCATTTCCATTATATTCAACGGCTATAATCTCTCCTTCGCCATCAAGAATGGCAGATTCGACAACTATTGACTCGCCGGAGATAACACATATGTTCTTACCCTCTTCTATCTGCATTTTTGATAATAATACGGCTCTGATCTCAGACCCGACATATTTGACGGATCCTTTGGCCAGAACAGAATTATCCATTCCGAATTTTACAGTTGAACGGGCATTGGGATTTAATATGATCATACCCGCTGAAGCATTTATTCCACGGTCTATCATGTCAGAAACAAGATCCTTTTTTATAGGACCGTCAGGTTCTGAACCCTCGTTGTAAATAACGGTGCATTCGCCGAGTCCGGCATTATACATTCTGTAAAAGATATCCGGATGACCTGCTTCGGTAAATACCAATACACATCTGTGTGCTTCGCATGCCGGAATAAGATTTTTGTTTTTTCTAGTGATATCCAGTATCTTTACATGCTCAAGGTCTATATCTGTGTGAGCTGAAAAATACTGCAGCCAGGATATTACATGATCATTGTTGAAAAGTCGGTTTTCTTCCATATTACCTCCTATCTGCTACACCTAAACAGGATATCTTCCCAGCGTCTGTCAACTTCTTCCTGAAACTGTACTATCAGATCTTCGTTACCGGGTTTGAACAGATGCTTGAATCTGCCCTGTTCTTTGAGAAAATCCTCGATAGGAAGTTTCTTTTTAGGCTCATATGTCAGTCGCCATGTTCCGTTTTCAACTTCAAATAAAGGCCAATAACACGTATCAACGGCTAACTGACATATCTTCATGATGTCTGCCATATCATATCGCCATCCTCTGGGACAGGGAGCGAGAATATTAAGGAAACATGCGCCTTCGGTATATATAGCCTTTTCGGATTTAACATGGATATCCTTAAAATCACGGGTAAATGTAGTCTGCGCTGCGTAAGGAACATTGTGCTCAGCTATAATCGCAGTCAGATCCTTACGAGGCTGTAGTTTTCCGTTAGAAAGTGATCCGACCGGTGTGGTCGTAGTATCGGCAAATTGCGGTGTTGCTGATGAGCGCTGAATACCGGTGTTCATGTACGCACCATTGTCGTAACAGACATAAACCATGTCATGGCCACGTTCCATTGCCCCTGACAGCGACTGGAATCCTATATCATATGTTCCGCCATCACCACCGAAAGTAATAAATTTATATGTAGTATCCGGCGAGATCTTACCGCGTTTTTTAAGAGCCCTGTAAGCAGTTTCGACACCTGAGAGTGTCGCTCCGGCATTTTCAAATGCATTATGAATGTAGCTATCTTCCCAAGCGGTATACGGATACATATAGGAAGAAACTTCAAGACATCCTGTAGCATTACCAATAACTGCCTCATCTCCTTCATGAAGAGCTCTTAACACAGCTCTTACACCTATCGTTGCTCCGCATCCGGCACACATACGATGCCCCGGTGATAACCGTTCGGGTTTGTTCATTATTTCTTTAAGATTATATCCGGCCATTTATCTGTCCTCTTTGGTCCTTAAATTTATATATCTGTGCTGAATGATGCTAATATTATTATTCGATGATACATTTTCGAGCTCTTCAAAAATCTCATATACATCTTCGACAGTAAAATCTCTTCCTGCAAGACCATATGTATAACAAACGACTTCGGGATAGGTCTTTGATTCAAAAAGAGCGGCTCTTACTTCGGATGACAGAGGCCCGCCATGTCCGTTATAAGATTCAGTCCTGTCCATAATTGCTACACTCTTGCAGTTCTGAAGAACATTTGCGATCTCCTGTCCGGGGAAAGGCCTGAATACACGGAGTTTAAGTACTCCGACCTTTTTACCCTGGTTACGAAGGTCATCGACAGCCTGCTTGGCAGTACCGGCAGCTGATCCCATGATGATCATAATATGATCGGCATCTGATGTTCTGTATTCTTCAAAAAATGTAAATCCGCGACCGAATCTTTCTCTGTAATCCTTCGCCACTTTTGCGATAACTGCTTTGGAATCTTCCATGGCTTTTTCCTGCGCCTTTTTAGCTTCCATGGAATAACAGCTTAAAGCATACGGTCCGAATGCGACCGGATTACCTTTGTTGAGAAGAAACTCACCGGGATTATATTCTCCGACAAATTCGCATACATCTTTATCTTCATTAAGTATTATATTCTGAACAGCATGTGAAGTGATAAAACCATCCTGGCAGATCATTACAGGCAGATGAACGTGTTCATCTTCGGCTATAGGAAATGCCTGAAGCATATTATCATATGCTTCCTGATTATTCTCGGCATATATCTGTATCCAGCCGGTATCACGTGCTCCCATACTGTCTGAATGATCGCAGTTTATGTTTATTGGACCTGACAAAGTTCTGTTCACCAATGCCAATACACAGGGCATTCTGTTAGAAGCAGCAACGAGCAGTTCCTCCCACATCAGGGCAAGTCCACATGACGAAGTAGCTGTAAGTGATCGGGCACCTGCGGCCTCCGCACCTATTGTGGCTGACATGGAACTATGCTCGGATTCAACCGGAATGAATTCGGTATTCATCTGACCGTTAGCTATGTAATTTGATACAAGTTGAGGAATCTCCGTTGAAGGAGTTATGGGAAAAGCGGGCATTACATCCGGATCAATCTGCTTTATGGCATAAGCGACAGCTTCATTACCGGACATACGATCTTTAATCGACATAACGGTTCTCCTTTAAGAATTAATAACAGGTTCAACACCCGGGACCATTTCTATTGCATTGAAAGGGCATGCCTTAACACATATACCGCAGCCCTTGCAATGATCATAATCAAAGTCAGATCTTTTTGAATCTTTGACAGGTATGCATCCGTCCGGACATACCGGAGCACATAAAAGACATTGTTTACATTTTTCTGAATGGAATATCGGAGTATTTGTCCTCCATTCACCGGTCTTAAAACTTTTGGAAGTTCCGCCGGCAAACATCATGAGACCTTCCGTAAGTTCTTCATAAGGGGTATGTTCATTTATCCTGCTGATATCGGTTCTCATTATAACTGCTCCTTTAAAGTTTCATATGTCAATTCAAGTGCTTTCATATTGCCGTCTATAACTTCCGGTTTTTTGGCAAATTTATGTTCATAGGATGCTCTCATTTCTTTGATAAATACGGGCCATTCCATAATTCCGGTAACTGCTACAACAGCCGAAAGCATTGGAGTGTTAGGGAAATATTTGCCCAGAGCTTTAACCGAGATATCCCTGGCATCTAATGTATATACTCTGCCTTTGAATTCTTTTAACATAGGGCGGATCGCAGAAGGATCTTTTTCAGTATTTATTATGATGGCACCGTCATCTTTAAGACCTGCAGTTACATCGACTGACCTTAACAGTGTTTCATCAACTACAACTACCAGATCGGGATAATAAATATTGGAATGAACGCGGATCTCATCCGGTGAGATCCGGTTAAAAGCTGTTATGGGAGCTCCCATTCGTTCGGGACCGTATTCGGGAAAACCCTGAACATAAGCACCGGTCTTAAAACACACATCTGCCAGTAAAAGTGCAGCGGTTTTAGCACCCTGCCCGCCTCTTCCGTGCCATCTGATTTCTATTCCTTTGTCCATATCTACCTCAAATTTCGTTAAGTTTAAAATATCCCTATGCCGCAAAACATAGGGATCATCCCGATTTAACGTACCGAACATCATTCTAACATAAACATGCCATCAGTCTCAACACTAATAAACAAATGTATCTGAATAATACGGTATGATGAGATTCATTGAGACATCGATACTGTCGTCATAAAGATTATTCATCC
>JAILAN010000061.1 GCA_024681595.1 Lachnospiraceae bacterium | reverse complement strand
CAAAGGGAGAAAAACTGATCGCGCGTGCCAGGAGCATAAAGGAAGGAAGAACAACAACGGTGATAACTGTTGATGTTTATGATGACACCGAAAGACATGTGGCATTGTTTACGGGAACAGCATTTAAGCTTTAGAAATGAGAACATGAATGATAAAGAAAAGACGTTAGGGAACTAACGTCTTTTCTTATTTAGAAAATCGGGAAGGGGTTTGCCCTCTTTGATCCATTGTTTATATTCGGCAATCGCCGCAAACATTACGTCACCTGAAGAATTCAGAGCAGTCTCAACAGAATCCTGTACGACTCCGATAATGAAACCAACCGCAACAACCTGCATTGCTATATCCTGATTGATACCGAAGAGCGAGCATGCCATCGGTATGAGGAGCAGCGAACCACCTGCAACTCCCGAAGCACCACAGGCACCCAAAGTAGCAAGAAAAGACAGAATGAGTGCGGAAGGTATATCAACGGTAACTCCAACGGTGTTGGCTGCAGCAAGTGTCATGACTGCTATAGTTATGGCTGCTCCGTCCATGTTGATGGTAGCACCCAGCGGTATTGAAACCGAATACATATCACGGTCAAGCCCCAGCTTTTCGCATAACTCCATATTGACCGGAATATTGGCAGCGGAACTGCGGGTGAAGAATGCGGTCAGCCCCGATTCCCGAAGGCATCTTAATACCAGAGGATAGGGGTTTTTGTGTATTGTAAGGAAAGCAATCAGAGGATCGACGATAAGAGCGACTGCCAGCATGCATCCGACCAGCAGAATGAGCAGCTTGCCGTAATCCGTGAAGATAGACAGACCGTTAGTTGAAACGTTGGTAAATACAAGTCCGAGTATTCCGAAAGGAGCAAGATTAATGATCCAGCGGACTGCCTTCGAGGCAGCTTCCGATATGTGCTCCAGCATGGCCTTGGTCTCATCGTTTGCAATGCTCTTTAATGCGAGACCGAAGATAGCCGCCCAGAAGAGGATCCCGATATATTTACCTTCAACGATAGAACCCAGAGGATTGGCTACCATATTAAGCAGCAGGTTCCTAAGCACTTCTCCGATACCGGTCGGTATGACATCGGCTTCGGCGGCTGTGGTCAGTTTAAGAGTCTGCGGGAAAAGAAAACTACCGATGACAGCAACGACTGAAGCCATCAGTGTACTTATAACATAAAGCCAGATAACAGTACCGAATCTGGAATCAAGCTTGTTCCCACCCTTGGCCAGCGCGGAAACCACCAGTACGAATACCAGGACCGGTGCTATGGCCTTTAATGCGCCGACAAACAGGTCACCAAGTATTCCTATGCCGGTCAGTTCGGGCAGGAAAAGACCCAGCAGTGTTCCAAGAACGAGTCCGCAGACTATCCGCAATATCAGGCTGACAGAATTATACTTATCTGCGATGCTCTTAAAAATCTTTCCAATCTTCATGTACTCTCTCCTTATTTTATATGCGCATATGATCACGGGGCAATCAATGCCCGGATCAAACAATGATCTATTTTTCTCTGATAATTGATATTATAACAAATAATGCAAGGATAAACGGGTAAATAAGGAACGGCATCAGACCAAAACTCGGAAGCTTTGCGATATTTGATGCAACCAGCAGCTGGGCACCGTAAGGTATTATTCCTTGAGCTATACAGGAGCAGGTATCGAGCAGTGATGCGGTCTTTTTGGGCTCCACACCGTATTCGTCGCTGATATCCTTTGCTATCGGGGCAGCGATGACTATGGCAACGGTGTTGTTGGCCGTGGCTATATCCATAAAGGCGGTAAGGAATGAGATCCCGGCCATGCCTCCGCGTTTTGAGTCAGCCTTTTTTCTTATAAGAGAAAGAATTGCTTCAAATCCGCCGTTATCCTTCATGAGGGAGGCAACCGAGGCCACGAGGATCGTGACGATCATGGTCTCAAACATGCCGGCGATACCGTTTCCGATAGAAGACAGGGCGGTTGAATACTCAAGAGAACCTGTAAGTATACCGATGGGAACGAACATGATTATTCCTATTATAAGAACAAGGAAGACGTTCATGCCGCATACTGACATCCCAAGTACAATAAAGTAAGGCAGGGCCTGAAAAATGTTGTAATCAAAACTTCCGATGGCAGCACCGTTATTCATTGCCGCATAAACGATAAGTATCACCAGAGTGATGACAGCTGCAGGAAGGGCGACCCTTAGGTTGGTTCGGAATTTATCCTTCATGGCAACGCCCTGAGTCTTGGTCGCTGCGATCGTGGTATCGGAAATAAATGAAAGGTTATCACCGAACATCGCGCCTCCGACGACAACTCCCACGCATAAGGGCAGGGATAGTCCCCCATTATCAGCGACAGCGCATGCAATGGGAACTATTACAGAGATCGTACCGACGCTGGTACCCATCGCCATTGAAATAAGGCATGCTATAAGGAAAAGACCCGGAACTGCAAACCGCCCGGGGATAACTGACAAAAGAAGATTGGCTGTGCTTGAAGCTCCTCCTGCCTGTCCTGCTATGCCGGAAAAAGCTCCGGCAAGTATGAATATGAAGAGCATGGTCACGATATTATCGTCACCTATACCCTGTGCACAGATATGGATCTTTTCATCAAAAGAGCGCTTTTTGTTCTGAAAAAAAGCGGCAATAAGGGCTATAGTAAAGGCCAATACCACGGAAACAACATAAAATCCCATCTGTCCGTCGCAGGGCCTGATATATTCAAAGTAGATACCGTTTCCGAGATACAGTATCAGAAAAAGCGCTATGGGGATCAATGCTTTGGGATTGCTTTTTACAGAGCCTTGTTCATCCATGATCAGATCGAAATCCTTTCCTAATTTGATTTTTTAATTTCTTACATAATATCTTATCCTTAATTTGTAAAATAAACAACCGAAGCCAAACCGCTGCCTCATGACCTTTAAACCGCGTTATCACGTTGTTTTTGACATTCCACTCACAGAGGAAAAAAGCATTCGAGAAATGAAAAAAGCAATTCATAAAAGAAATTTGTAAAATATACTTGACAATATTCCATTGACAGTGTATTATAATGACAGAAGCTTCAAGAAGGGCAGCAAGAAAGCTGATCATGACAGCTTTCAAACAGTCCTTCGGAAAACAAAAATCAAAGAACCAGGAAATAAGAACAAAACAACAACATTAAACAACAGATTGATGATAAGAAAGGGATCAGGGAAATGAGATTTATAGATTTTAAGAGTTTTAAAGAAGTAGGCCCGGTGGTTACAGCACTTTGGATACTTGCGCTGATCGCAGCACTTGCGGGAATGGTGTTGCTGGTACTTGACATGATGGGCAAGATCAGCATAGTTACATGGCTTCCGTTGAGTCTTTGCGTTATATCGCTCTGGATCAACATATTCTGTCTTAGCCGGCACAGAGCCAAAATGTATAAGTGAGTAAAGATCATAAATGATACGGATTTAACAGTAAACTGATATTTCAGATTTTGGAAAGGATGGTAATAAAAATGGATTACAGATCATTGGGATTGGTAATGGGTATAGTAGTAGGAATTATATTATGTGTTGTGCTTTTTAAATTTTCTAACAGGGACAATAAGATAAAGACGAAATATGATGAAATGCAGGAGCTCCAGAGAGGAC